>JANPHH010000370.1:0-3281 GCA_031424375.1 Chthoniobacter sp.
CAAGACGAGCGTGGGCGAGTTGGGCCTCTGCCACATCATTGCCAACCTCCCCGGCCCGACGCTCTGGCTCGACCAGACCGACGACGACGCGAAAGACCAGGCGGAGTCGCGGCTGCACAAGCTCTTCGAGGACTGCGCGCCGGTGAAGGCGCTCTTTCCCACCGACCGGCACAAGAAACGGAACACCACGATCCATTTCCGCAACGGCATGACGCTCTGGGTGCTCGGCGCGCACAACAAGACCAACCTCCAGCGCCGCTCGATCCGCTGGCTCATCGGCGATGAGACGTGGCGGTGGCCGGTCGGGCACATGGCCGAAGCAGAGGCGCGTGTCACCGCGTTCGGCTGGCTGGGAAAGTGCGTATTCATGTCGCAGGGCGGCGAAGAGAACGACGACACCCATCGGAAGTTCGAGACGACCGACATGCGGGAGTGGATGTTCCAGTGCCCCAAGTGCGGCACGCGGCAGCCTTGGTCGTGGGAGCAAATCGAGTGGTCGAAGTCGGCGCGCGATGAAGCAGGCGAGTGGGATTACGCCGAGGTGCGGCGCACGGCGGCGATGCGTTGTGCGTCGTGCAATCACTACTTCGACGACAGCGACCGCACACGGCGCGAGTTGAATGCGACCGGGCGCTTCGTCGTGCAGAACCCGCGCGCCGCGAAGGAGAACATCGGCTTCCACTGGAATGCTCTCTGCACGATGAGCTGGGGTGCGCTCGCGGAACTATATCTGCGGGCAAAAGCCATCGCCCGGCGTGGCGACATCAGCGCGCTCAAGCAGTTCTACCAAAAGCGGCTCGCGCTCCCGTGGCGCGAGTATGCCGAGGACTACAAGCTCGAGATCACGCGCAGCGGCTACCACAAGGGTGAGCTCTGGGAGGACGAGGCCGGCGTGAACGCACGCGGCCAGCTCGTCGCTGCGCCATTCGAGCCAGGCGACATCTCCGCGCCGCTACGCATCATCACGGTGGACTGCCAGATGGATCATCTGTTTGCCGTCGTGCGCTCTTGGAGTGCGAACGGTTCCTCGCGGCTCGTGTGGAACGAACGACTGCTCACCTTCGAGGACGTGGAGGCGTTGCAGGTGCGCTTCGGCATCCACCCGAGCCTGGTCTTTCTCGACGCGGGCCACGCGACCTACGACGTCTATCGCGAATGCGCCGAGCGCGGCTGGGTTGCGCTCATGGGCGACCGTCGCGCGACGTTCGTTCATCGCACCAAAAGCGGGAAGACCGTGCAGCGTTTCTACTCGCCGCGCCGCAAGGTGGTGCTGGGTCACACCCGGCACTGCTTCGTCCACTACTGGAGCAATCTGAACATCAAGGACACGCTCGCCCGGCTGCGGCGCAACCAGGACCCGGAGCGCGGCGCGACATGGGAAGTGCCCGACGACATCGACGATGAGTATCTCGCGCAGATGGAGAGCGAGCAGCGCATCAAGGACGGCGGGAAGTGGCTCTGGAAGCAGATCGGAAAGCGGCCCAACCACTACCTCGACTGTGAGGCCATGCAGGCCGCTGCGGCGACGATGCTCAAGCTGATTGGTCGCGAGGCCGTCGTGCCCGCCGAAGCCGCGAGCGAGGATGCGGCGGTTGACGCGCCGGAGTCGGCATGAAGCAGGACTCTTTCATTTATCCGCTCAAGCTCACCCTCGGTTTCCTCGCGGTCGTCGTGATTGCGCTGCTCCTTTGCGGCTGCGGCACGACCTGGCGCATCGAATACGACAACCCTCAATACGGCAATGCCGCGGTGCAGTTCGCACTGCCGAAAAAGGAGGGCTACGCGAAATGACACTCGATGCCACCATCCGCGCCGTGCAGGCGAAGCTCGGTGTCACCACCGACGGCAATCCCGGGCCGCAGACATGGAACGCGATCTATCGCTCCATCGTCGGTGAACCTCCCGTTGCGTCCGGCACAGGAACCCTCGCCGATGAACGCAGTGAGCGAAACATCGTCACTTTGCTGCCGCAGGTGCAACCACTCGCCCGTGCGCTAATCGAAAGCGCCGCAGCCATCGGCATCGCCATCAAGGTCATCTCCGGCACGCGCACCTACGAGGAGCAGAACGCCCTCTACGAGCAGGGCCGGAGCAAAGCCGGCCGCATCGTGACCAACGCGCGCGGCGGTTACTCCAATCACAATTTCGGCATCGCGTTCGACATCGGCGTTTTCGAGGGCGGTCGTTACTTCGACGAATCCCCGGCCTACAAAGTCGTGGGCGCGCTCGGCATGAAGCTCGGCCTCGAATGGGGTGGGAACTGGAAGACGATCCAGGACGAGCCGCACTTCCAACTCCGGCCCGCCTGGGCTCGTGAGATGAGCGAGCGCGACATGCTCGCCGAACTGCGGACGCGGCGGGCGCGTGGACAGTCAGCGTTCGCGTAGCCGAAGATGCCGACACCGGATTACAGCATCGGCTTCACGCGCGAGGAGGTGGAGGAAATCCTCGCCGCGCAGAAAGCGGAGTTGAAGCGCACGCTCGCGGCGTGGTCGGAATCCGGTAGCAGCGTTACCAAGCGGCGCATCGACGAGATCCACGCGATCATTGCCGCGTGCCAGGCAGCGTTGCGAAAGCTCGCTCCGGAAATTTACGGCCGTCCCGTTCGTGTCGGCACGAGCGTTGTCATCGGTCATTTGCCCAAATGAATCCGCTGCGCTCCATCGTTACCCGGATTCTGCCGAAGGCGTGGTTCAGCCCCTACGAGGCTGCGAATCATTCACCCCGGCGCGGCCGTGTGCCGGGTGCGGCCCCGCGCGACGCCAAGCTCGACCTTCTGCCGGGCACTCGGCGCGAACTGGTCCGGCGCTCGCGCTACCTGCACAAGAATTCCGGCTTCGTGCGCGAGCTGGTCGGCAGCATGGCGATCTACGCGACCGGCGACGGCATCAAGCCGCAGGCGCTTTCACCAAGCCCGGACTGGAACAAGGCGGCCGAGGAATACTTCGCGCGTTGGGCGGCGCGCTGCGAAGTCACCAACCGCTTCTGCTTCGCCGAGTGTCAGGCTCTCGTGTGCCGGGGCATGGACGTGGACGGCGAGTATTTCGTCCACAAGACGCGCAACGCGGATGCCCTTCCGCGCCTCCAACTCATCGAGTCGCACCGCATCAACGACTGCGACCGCGACGACACCGACGACGGCATCGGCTTCGACGCCTACGGCGCGCCGGGCTTTTACCGCGTGCAGCTCGACGATGGGAACTTCCGCAACCTGCCGGCGAGCCTGATGCTCCACGTCTTCGAGCCGGAGAGCGCGAGCGCGGTGCGGAACGCCCCGACCT
>JANPHH010000371.1:0-1937 GCA_031424375.1 Chthoniobacter sp.
TGGTCGTCTTCACCGATCCGCGCACCTCCTTGCTGAGTTCGTTCAACTCGCTCGGGGCGGCTGGCGACTGGACGCTCTTCGTCGCCGACCTGACCACCGGCGAGGAGCAGCGGTTGGTGCAGTGGTCGCTGACCATCACCGACAACGTGGTGCCCGAACCCGCCACGGCGGCGCTCCTCGGTCTCGGCGCGTTGCTGCTCGGCGGCCGGCGGCGGCGGGGTTGAAATCGCGCACGAAGCCAGGCGTCCAAGGAGCAAGCGGCGTGCGTCCCGCCGCCGACCCACCCGCGCGCGCCAGCGCCGCTCCACTCATCCCCTCGGCCTTCCGCTCCGCTCGGTCACAACCGTCAGGGAAGGGTGTGATTAAATGTGGGGCAGCGAAGTCTGTAGTCCCGGAGGGACAGCGGAAATTAGCCGGTGGCGTCAGCCACCGGAACCGCATGTGGAGCGAACTCGCCCCGGAGGGGCGGTGGAGTGGTCAAGGCGGTTGAATTCCAACGCCCCTGCCGGGGCGAACTCATTTTTTCCGCAATCCGGTGGCTGACGCCACCGGCTAATTTCCATCGTCCCTCCGGGACCCCGCGCCCATTCCGCATGGCACCATATTCAATCACACCCGTCAGGGAATGTAGGGGAAGTTTCGCGTTGCACCGTCCCTCCGTTCTTGGGAGGCTCAACACGGCTTCGCGCCCAAGCCGCGGTCCTTCGGCCCAGTCAGCAGTTCCGTTTCCACGCTCCGCATTCCGAGGAAATTTTATGATCCGAGCACTCCAATCTCTCTTCTGGGGAAGTGCGCTTCTCGCGCTCACGACGGCGGCGGCAGTGGCCGTTCCCATCGTCACTGCTACCAAGGACGACAACCTCGCCCCCGGGCTGCGCAAGGTTCCAGGCAACACGATCACTTACACCATCACGATCGGGAACAGCGGCCCCGATCCGGCCACGAGCGTCCTCTTTACCGATCCCGATCCGGCGAATACGACCTTCGTCTCGGTCAATAGCACGCCCATCGCGCGCAACGACACGTACAACACGATCGGCAATGTGCAGATCAGCGTCGCCGCTCCGGGTTTGCTGGCGAATGACAATGACCCGGATGGTGTGGGGCCTGCACTGACGGTCACGGCGGTCAATACGGCGGGCACGCAGGGCAGCGTGGCCTTCAATGCCGACGGCAGCTTCACGTTCAATCCGGCGTTGGGTTTCAATGGCGCGACGACGTTCACTTACACGATGAGCGATGGCGAGGGGAACACCGACACGGCCACGGCCACGATTACGGTCGCGGGCAGAATCTGGTTCATCAATGCCGCTGCGGGCGCGGGCGGCGACGGGCGGCTCACGACACCGTTCAACAGTATCGCGGCCTTCAACTCCACCGCGGCGGATGTCGCCGGGGACAACATCTTTCTTTACAGCGGCACTTACACCACGCCGCCGACGCTGCTGGCAAATGAGCGGCTCATCGGGCAGGGCGCGACGGCGAGTATCACGGCCATCACGGGACTCGCGGTGCCATCGGGCAGCGTGGTGTTGCCGGCCACCGGCGGGGCGCGCCCGACCATCGCAGTGACCAGCGGCACCGGCATCACGCTGGTGAGCGGGAACACCATCAACGGTTTGAACGTCACCAACTCTGCCGGCTCGGGCATCACCGGCAGCGCATTCGGCACGCTCACGCTCGCGGATTTCGATGTGACGGTGACGGGCGGCACGGCGCTGAGCCTGACGACCAGCGGCACGGTCACGGCGACGGGCTCGGATAATGATCTCAGCTCGACGAATGGCACGGCGCTCAATGTGGCGAATGTGAACATCGGCACCGGGAATCTTACTTTCAAAAGCGTCTCATCGGGCACGGCGGCGGGCAGTGCGGGCAACGGCATCACGCTGGATACGACAGGCGCGCTGGGGGGCTTGATCGTGACGGGTTCGGGC
>JANPHH010000372.1:0-3464 GCA_031424375.1 Chthoniobacter sp.
CCGGCCCGTGACGTTCCGCACGCGCTTGGCACCAAAGACCTTCGCCAGCGCGACTTCCAGACCGGCCTCATCCGCGATATCCGATTCGGCGTATTCGATGGAAGTCACATCGACGGGGAAGCCTTCTACCGCTGTTTCCAGTTGGCAGAGTGAGAACTTGTACTCAAGCTTCGGCACGAAGAGATCGCAGATGAAACGGAACGGCTTCGGTCCGCTGCCGGCCAGATCCTGTAGGTAGCGGAACTGGATTTTTCCATGTGTTTTTTGGCTCTTCGTGATTTCGTGTGGGTACTTTTAGCCCTCTGACGCCCTGGAAACACTACCTTTCCGGGGCGTTTTTTGCGGTTCATCCGGGTTTGCAGTGGGTGAAAAATAGTGTACGCATGGGCACAAATCCGGGGGATTGTTCACCATGCGCGACGTCGATGTCTTCACCCAGTTGCTGGCGCTGGACCGACCTTGGACGGTTGACGAAGTGATCTTCGATGCGAAGGACGAGAGCATCGGTGTCTTTCTTCGCCATCGGAGCAATGCTCGGTTTCGCTGTCCCCAGTGCGGTTCCGTTTCGCCGCTGCACGATCACACCGCTCCGCGCCAGTGGCGACATCTGGATCACGGCTCTTGGCAGACGTGGGTCCTGGCGAGTGTTCCTCGGATTGCGTGTTTGATTCATGGCGTCCAGCGTGTTCGCCTGCCGTGGGCACTGCCCGGTTCGCGCTTCACACTCGGCTTCGAGAAGCATGCCATTGATACGCTCCTCGAAGCGGATGTTCTGGGAGCGTCGCGGTTGCTGCGGCTCAGTTGGGACGAAACCTGGGGCCTGATGACGCGGGCCGTCGATCGCGGTCTAAAGGCCAAGCGGCGGCGAGTGATCCCTCATCTGGGTATGGACGAGAAATCGGTCGCCAAGCGGCATCGTTACGTCACCTTGGTCGGCGACGTGGATCGGGGAACCATCGAATTCGTCTCGTTTGACCGCAAGAAATGCAGTTTGGACGCCTATTATGAGTCCCTCTCTCCCAAGCAATTGGCGGGCATTCGAGCCGTGGCCATGGACATGTGGGAGCCGTACATCTCCTCGACGTTGCAGCATGTCCCCGACGCCGCGAACAAGATCGTTTTTGACCGCTTCCACGTCATGAAGCACATGCTGGAGGCCGTCGATGCGGTTCGGAAGGCCGAGCATCGCAGCTTGCAGGCCGAAGGCGATGACACGCTCAAGGGCACCAAGTACTACTGGCTCTTCTCGGAGGAGAAGGTTCCGGAACAGTATGCGGAACGGTTCGCTCATCTGAAGCGCTTGCACTTGCAGACCAGTCGGGCTTGGGCCATCAAAGAATGTCTGCGGGATCTGTGGAACTACCAACACAAGGACGAGGCACGCCGACATTGGCAAGCCTGGCACTCTTGGGCCATCCGTTGCCGCCTCAAGCCGGTCATCAAGGTTGCTCGGATGATCCAGGCCCACCTGGAGAACGTGCTGACCTATTGCGAGCACCGCATCACCAATGCCACGATCGAGGGGCTGAATTCGAAAATCCAGGCTGTCAAAAAAGCGCCTATGGTTTCCGCAATCGCGAGCACATGAAGATCGCCATCTACTTTCACTGCGGAGGACTGAAACTCTATCCCCGGAAACAGCCTGATTCTCAGCGTAATTCGCAGCGATGAATGGACGAAAGAACACTGCTTTCGACCCACTGCAAACCCGGAAGAACCTGTTTTCTAGTGGGCAGTCCCGGGGTTGAACCGGGGACCTAGCGATTTTCAGTCGCTCGCTCTACCAACTGAGCTAACTGCCCGATGCGTTGTTTTATAAGGCGATGTGGCCGATCCGTCAACTGCCGCTGGCGGACCTCACTCGCCGCCGACGGGATTGAACGCCCGGCAGATGCGGATCATTCCGCCGACCGCCGAACACATCAGGGAGAGCATTCCGATTGAGGCGATCGTTTCCGGCTGACCCAGGAATGCCCAGACTTCGGGGGTCCAGGCTCGCTTCGGGCGCTTCGGCACGTCGTCGCGGCTGATCAGTTTCATCTCTGCTGCGGATGGTTGAATCACCACTGACGGCCTGGCTTCCTCCGCCATCAGTTCCATCTCGCCGACGTCGTAGGGCGTGGCATCTTCATCCTCATCGGTCCACTGCCGCGACTTGTCGATGCTCGTGCCGCCGGTCTTGCGGCTGGGCTGTCTCGGTGGCGGATCCTGCGAAGCCGCGAGCGGCTGGACCTCGAGTGGTTCGTCCTCAATCGCGAAATCGTAGCCCGTCACCGGTCCGTCGAGCCGTGTTTCGATCGGTGGGAGTTCGCTGGTTTGTGTGATCTCCTGTTCTTCGGCTGGTTGTTCGTTCGCTGTCTTGGACTCGTCCGGATCGCGCTTCTTCTTGCGCTTCATGAACGATTTGGTGAAGGCCAGAACGAACGCGAGACGGCCGAGGAGCCGGGCGTAGATCAAGGCACTCGTCACGAACACGATGCTGCCGATGGGCAGCCACAACAGTCCGGATTGGAAGAACGCGAGATGATACCCGAGACCCAACCCCGCGAGCGCCCCGGCACTGAGCGCGAGAAAGCCCAGCACCACGCTCGACTTCTGCGCGAGTCGATTGAACACATCGGGGTGCAGCGGTAACCAGATCGTCGGGCCGCTGAGCGATGACAACTGGCTGACGGGATAGGCGATCCAAAACACGCACAGCGGAATCGCCAGCCTCAGCCAACTCGATTCCATGCCGCTCGTGACTGCACGCCCGATCAGATACGCGGGTCCGAGCCAGAGGCCGATCAGCCAGGCGAGGTAGAACACCTTCCAGAAGTGATCGAGGATCGGGTCGTGAACCCAGGTGATGAGTTTCGCACCCGATCCCGTGCTTTGCATAACCGTCAAATACGCATGGGCGGCGAAGAGGCAGAAGATGAAGCCAAAGACCACGCACCCCACCAGAGCCGGAACGAAGATGAAGGCACCCATGTCGCGCTCCGGTGGCCGCGTGCGGCTCGATTACTTGAGCTTCTTGAGTGCCGCGTCCACGGCGTCCCGAATCGCGGCGTCTTTTTCGAGGCGGAGGGATTCGAGCGCTTTGATCGCCGTCGGCGTCGTGTTTTCGTCCACGAGATCAGGGATCAAATTGATCGCGGCAATTCGGAGCTTGGCGGTTTCCTTCGGATCGGCGGCACGGCTTGCGACGGCAGGCAAGGCGAGTTTCTTGTTCTTCAGTACGGGAATGAGACGAAGCGCATGTTCCCGGTTCGCGGCGATGGGGTTCGTCAACAAACTAAGGACTGAGGCATTGATGCCTGGATCTTCCGGATTGATCGCCACCAATGCCGAGACGCACTCGCGGAATTCGCGCTGGGCTTTCATGTGATCGGCATGCCCGGCTCCATCAACGGGCGGCTCGCGGCTGGCTTTCGGAGCGTGGAAGAGCGCCAGGGAGTTAATGAGCGGCACGAGCGGCTCGG
>JANPHH010000373.1:0-2049 GCA_031424375.1 Chthoniobacter sp.
ATGGCATTCATCCCTGCAAGCAAGACGGCGCCGAAGTATGACGCCATCGTTGTCGGTTCCGGCGCGGCGGGCGGCATGTCGGCGTACGTCCTCGCGAAGGCGGGGATGACAGTGCTCATGCTCGAAGCGGGCCGGAACTACGATGCGATCATGGAGACGCCGATGTTCCAGACGAACGCGGACGCGCCGCTGCGTGGCACCGGCACGACGGACAAGCCGAACGGATTTTTCGACGCGACGGTGAACGGCGGCTGGGTCGTGAAGGACGAGCCCTACATGGTGAAATCGCTCGCCGACGGTTCGTGGACCGAGGGCGCGAATGGCAACCGCATGAAGCCGACGCAGAACTTCATGTGGTGGCGCGCGCGGATGCTCGGCGGGCGCACGAATCACTGGGGCCGCGTGTCGCTGCGCATGGGGCCATATGATTTCAAACCGAAGTCGCGCGACGGGCTCGGTTTCGACTGGCCGATCGGCTATGAGGACGTCGCGCCGTATTACGACAAGGTCGAGCAGCTCATCGGCGTCTTCGGCGAAAAGGCGGGCATCGAGAATGCGCCGGACAGCGATTTTTTCCAGCCCGCGCCGAAGCCGCGCGGCTATGAACTGCTGATCAAGAAATCCGCGAACAAGCTCGGCATCCCCGTCGTGCCGTCGCGCCTCGCGATTCTCACGAAGCCGATCAACAACCGCGCGGCGTGCTTTTACGCGACGCCATGCGGACGCGGCTGCTCGATTAAGGCGAACTTCCAGAGCACGACCGTGCTCATCCCGCCGGCCATCGAAACCGGCAACCTCGACATCATCACCGATGCGCTGGCGCGCGAGGTCACCGTGGACAAATCCGGCAAGGCGACCGGCGTGCATTTCATCGACCGCACGACCGGCAAGGAGGAGCACGTGAAGGCGCGCGTGGTCATCCTCGCCGCGAGCGCGCTGGAGAGCACGCGCATCCTGATGAACAGCAAGTCTGCAAATTTTCCGAACGGCATCGGCGCCGGCAGCGGGCACCTCGGGAAATGGCTCACCGACAGCACGGGCGGCGCGCTGAGCGGGCAGATTCCCGCGATGGAAAACTGTCCGCCGCACAACGAGGACGGCACGTCTTCATTTCACCTCTACGCGCCGTGGTGGCCGTATGCGGATCAGCTCGCGGGCAAGCTCGGTTTCCCACGCGGATACTACATGGGCTGGAGCGGTGGGCGCACGATGCCCGGCGCGGGCGTGCAGCTTCCGACGAAGACAAGCTACGGCCAGGCGATGAAGGAGGAGGCCCGGCGCTACTTCGGATCCGTCGTGAGCTTCCACGCGCGCGGCGAGATGATCCCGAACGAGAAAAGCTTCTGCGAACTCGATCCGGAGAAAAAGGATCGATGGGGGATTCCCGTGCTGCGTTTCCATTTCCAGTGGAGCGACCACGAGCTGAAGCAGGCGCTGCACATGCAGAAGACCTTCGCGCAAATCATCGAGGGCATGGGCGGGAAGGTGAATGAAAAGCTGGAGCCCGACGGCGCGAAAGTGATCACCACCGGCGGTTCCGTGAACCACGAAATCGGCACCACGCGCATGTCCGCCACGGCGAGGGACGGCGTGACGAATTCACAGTGCCAGACGTGGGAGTGCCCGAACGTCTTCGTCACCGACGGCGGCCCGTTCGTCTCGAACCCCTACAAGAATCCCACGCTCACCATCCTCTCGCTCGCATGGCGCGCGTGCGATTACCTGATGGATGAGATGAAGAAGGGGAACATCGGGTAGCGCAGAGCGGCGCTTGTGAAAGCGCGCGCAGCGCACAAGAAGACGGATGGAAATTAGGACGGCGCGTCTCGGGTAGCGCGGGCGTCCCGCCTGCCGTATTTCGCGTCCCGCGCAGCACATCGAACGTCCACAGGCTTTCTGAACGCAAGTAGTCGCCGAGAGTATTCCGCGGGACGCGAAATACGGCAGGCGGGACGCCCGCGCTACCCGAGACGCGCCCTCCTAATTTCCATCCGTCTACTTGAGCGCTGCGCGCGCTTTCACAACCGCCGCTCTGCGCTACCCGAGGTT
>JANPHH010000374.1:0-1621 GCA_031424375.1 Chthoniobacter sp.
GGTCATCAGCACGGGACGCAAGCGCGTCATCGCGCCGTGGAGCACGGCGTCGTGGAGTGCGCGGCCTTCTTCGCGGAGTTGGTTGAAGTAGCTCACCATCATCACGCCGTTGAGCACGGCGACGCCGCTGAGCGCGATGAAACCGACACCGGCGGAAATGGTGAACGGCATTCCGCGCAACCAAATCGCAAAGATGCCGCCGGTCACGGCGAGCGGGATGCCGGTATAGACGAGCACCGCCTGCCGGATGCTGCCGAAGCTGAGGAAAAGCAGCACGAAGATGAGACCGAGCGCGAGCGGTACGACAATGGTGAGGCGTGCTTTCGCTTCGACGAGGTTTTTGAACTGCCCGCCAAACTCGAAATAGTAGCCGTCGGGAAACTTCACCTTCTCGCGAATGGCGCGCGTGGCTTCCTCCACGAAACCCGCGGTGTCGCGCCCGCGCACATTGATGAGCACGCTCACGCGGCGCTGTGCGTCCTCGCGGACAAATTGCACCGGTTGGTCAACGAGTTTCACCTTCGCCACCTGCCCGAGTGCGAGCAGACCGCCGCCATCGGTGCGAAGCGGCAGGCGCTCCATCGCCGCCACGTCGTTGCGGCGTTCCTCAGCGAGCCGGACGAGGATGTGAGTGCGGCGGTTGCCCTCGATGAGTGTGCCGACTTCCTTGCCAGCGAGCGCGGTTTCCACGAGGCGATTGAGGTCGTCGGCGTGGACGTTGAATTTTCGCAGCGCGTCGCGGTCGGGCTGGATTTCGACCATCGGATTTTTGCCGATGCTGTCGAACTCCGTCTCGCCGCCGCCTTTGATACTGCCGAGCACGGTGCGGACTTCACCCGCGATGCGTTCCAACTCGGCATAATCGTCGCCGAAAATTTTGCACATCAAGTCGGCGCGTGAACCCGCCATGATTTCATTGAAGCGCATTTGAATCGGCTGCGAGAGCAGCGCGTTTTGGCCGGGCACTTGGCTGAGGACGGTCTTGCGCATGAGATTGCCAAGTTCCTCCTTCGTGATGCGTCGTCCGTTCACGCTGCGCCATTTCTCGCTCGGATGAAGCATCACATAGGTATCGCTCACGTTCGGATTCATCGGGTCGGTGGCGACTTCGGCGGTGCCGATGCGTGAAAAGATTTCTTTCACTTCCGGGAACTCGCGACGCAGCACAGTCTCGCTCTGCTTTTGCAAATCAAGCGATGCGGTGAGGCCCGCACTGCTGCTGCGGATGAGTTGGAGTGTGAAGTCGCCCTCGTCGAGCTGCGGGATGAATTCCGAGCCGAGCCGCGAAAAGACAACGAGCGAAAGCGCGAACAGCGCGAGCATTGGCAGCACGAGCAACCAGCGGAAACGCAGGCTGAATCGCAGCAGCGGCGCATAGACGGCCTTTGCGGCACGCACGATGAAGTTGTCCTTTTCCTCGATGCGTCCGCCGAGTGCGAACGAGCACAGCACGGGCATGAGCGTCACGGCGAGCGCCAGTGCGCCGCCGAGCGCGAGCATCACGACAACAGCCATCGGCTTGAACATTTTCCCCTCGATGCCCTGGAGCGCGAGGATGGGCAGATAGACGACGGTGATGATGAGCACGCCGAAGAACATCGGGTTCGCCACTTCCTTCGCG
>JANPHH010000375.1:0-1825 GCA_031424375.1 Chthoniobacter sp.
GGATCGTTCGCCTCCCTCAATGCCGCCCTGGGAACCGAACCCGGGGCACCTACGGCTTCCGCTCGATGTGTCGGAAGCGGTCTCCGGTCATTCTGAACGCCATCACTTCCATTCCAGAGCACCAGCCCCGCAATCAGCGCCAAAAACGCCGGAACAATCTTCTGCCAGCGCAGGAATGCCCGGAGAAAACTGCGAGCAGGCCGTGGGATCGTTGCCATGAGCGGAGTGCGGGGTCTGGAGCGAAAAACGCGCGCCATTCCTAGTGCGTATTTACTGCAAGGAAATTGCTTTCGCGGCCGCCGCACCGGAAACGCCCGGAACGTGGACAGGCGTCGGGGAGTGAGGGGGGTATGGGGAGCGAGGGGCGGAAGCAAGTATGATGTCCGCTGGTGACGCCGCTCCGCACGGGAGATTTCCGGCAGCGGGATGTGGTCACGAGGAGATTCATGCGCTCAGGCGGTATTCGCGAGAATTATGATCCTCTCCACTTAGCCAAGCTTTTTTTCTGGCAGCGGGCCGCGCCACGCGCCCCGGCATCAAGCTCGGCATCTGCGGCGAACACGGCGGCGATCCGGACAGCGTGAAGTTCTTCCACCGCGTGGGCCTGAACTACGTGAGCTGCTCGCCCTTCCGCGTGCCCGTCGCCCGCCTCGCAGCCGCACAGGCCGCGATCGAGGAAAAGCGCGCCGCGAAGAAGAAGTAGCCACAGCCCCGAGCCCGTGAGTCATTCAGCCGCCCCGGTCGCAAGGCCGGGGCGGCTGCTTTTTTCCAAAATGACTCCATCGAACAGCAAACGTCTGCGCTTTCTCCGTTTCGCGACGCTCGCAATGGCGATCGCCGGGGTCCTGGCAACCGGGATCGCGTTTCTGAGCGATTGGCATTGGTATGCCGATCTCTTCGCGCACTTGCGCCCCCAGTATTGTGTGTGGCTCGCGCTCGCGGCACTCGGCTCTATCGCGCTGAAACATCGCCCGGCACTTATGATCGCCATCATCGGGCTGCTCGCCAACGCCCTTGCGCTCGCGCCGTATGCCCTGCCATGGCGCGAGAAGGAACCATCTGCGGATGCCGGGCGGACGTGGGCTTTTGCCTCAATCAACCTGCTCTTCGGAAATCGCGAGGCGTCGAGTGTCACTGACTACCTTCGACGGTCTCGGCCCGATATCGTCGTCTTCCAAGAGGTTTCGTCGCAATGGGCAGCCGACCTCGAAGAACTGCGCGATCTCTACCCATACCGGTTTACCCAGCCGACAGGTGACAGCTTCGGTGTCGCGGTTTTCTCCCAGAAAATGCCGGTCGACATGGAAATTCGCACGGTGGGCAATCGTAAGGTCGATCTTGCCGTGTTTGGGATCTGGGAGAGCGATGGCCGGAGATTTGGTGTCGTGGGAGTTCATCCCGACAAACCGGACCAGGAGTGGAAGACCATCAATCGTCGGATTTACCTCAAACAAGTCGCCGAATGGTGCGGTGCCCGAGCCCGAGCCGACGAACCGGTGGTCGCAATCGGGGACTTCAATGCCACTCCGTGGTCCGCGTCCATGAAGGCATTCACGCAGGATACAGGGCTGCGAAATACCAGCCAGGGCACGATTTTCGGCGCAACTTGGAATGTCTGGGAGCCGCACCGTTTGCTGATCGATCACGCCTTTGTCTCGCAACACTGGATACTACTCTCGCGTGAAGTCGGCCCGGACATAGGCTCCGATCACCGCCCGCTGCTCATTCGCTCGGCGATGAAACGGAAACACTGAGCAACTCTGTAGCTGCCGAGACTGAGGAAGTATCTACTATCTGTCACTTTGTCTTACCGAGGATGGCCGTC
>JANPHH010000376.1:0-12853 GCA_031424375.1 Chthoniobacter sp.
GGCGCGGTGCCGCTGCACGATCTCGCGTATCCGAAAGACGTGCAGAAGAGCATCCCGCATCCGGACAAGAAGGTCGGCCTCACGCGCATTCATCTCGAGGAAGACGTGGCCAAATCCATGCACTTCGAGACCTCGAGCGGCATCGACTTCAACCGCGCCGGCACGCCACTGATGGAGATCGTGAGCGAGCCGGAGATCGACACCCCGGAGGAAGCCTTTGCGTATCTTACCTCGCTCCAGCAGATCCTCGTCTACGGGCGGGTGAGCGACGCGGACATGGAGAAAGGGCAGATGCGCTGCGACTGCAACATCTCGGTGCGGCCCGAGGGACAGACGGAACTGGGCACGAAGATCGAAATCAAAAACATGAACTCGATCAGCGCGGTGCGGCGGGCAGTCGCTTTCGAGATCGAGCGGCAGACCACGGCGCTCCAGCGCGGCGAAAAGCTGATTCAATCGACGCGCCGCTGGGACGACGACGCAGGGCAGACTTACCAGATGCGGACGAAGGAAAGTTCGCACGACTACCGTTACTTTCCCGATCCCGATCTCATCCCGGTGAAAACCGCGGTCTTCATGGATGAGGTGCGTTCCCGCAAGCCGGAGCTACCCGCGGAAAAGCGCGAGCGGTTCGTGCGCGATTTCGCCGTGACCGAATACGACGCGGATGTGCTCGCGAGCGAGCGGGTGCTGGCCGATTACTTCGAGGCAGCGGCGAAGGGTGCGAAGAAACCGAAGCAGGTGGCAAACTGGGTGATCAACGACCTGCTCAGTGCTTTGTCTGTCGCGGGCAAGACGATCTCCGAAAGCCCGATTTCGGCTGAACATCTCGACGAACTCGTCAATCTCATCGAAGCCGGCGCGATCAATATGAAGCAGGGCAAGGACGTGTTCGCCGAGATGTTTGCCACCGGCAAAACCGCTGCCGTGGTGGTGAAAGAAAAGGGCCTCAAACAGGAGAGCGACACCGGCGCAATCGAGGGGCTCTGCGAACAGGCGATCGCGGCCAGCCCGAAGGCCGTAGCCGAATACAAGTCGGGCAAACTCCAGGCGATCAACGCGATCAAAGGCCAGGTGATGAAACTCTCGCAAGGCAAGGCGAACCCCGTCATCGTCGGCGAAATTCTCACCCGGAAACTCGCTGAATAACCCCCCATGAAAATACTTCCCTTCGCCCTCACGTTGCTGGGACTCGCTGGAGTGGTGGGTGCGAAGGAACCAGCGAAACGGACGCGGAGCAGCCTGCCGGGAAAGTATCCGGCGATCATCCAAATGACGCCCACCGAACCGGCTGCGGCGAAGGCATCGGACGATACCCTCTTCCATAGCGAAATGGGGGGGCGCGAAGTGCAGTTTATGCAAAATGCGCGGCGGGCTGCGGGCGACCTGCTCGCCCTCGCCGAAGTGGCGAAAGCGCGAAATGCTTCCGAGCAGATCAAATCAGTGGGGGAAATGCTGGCCAGCATGCAGTCGACCGAACGGGGCAAACTCGAAGAGTTGGCCGCGGCAAAGAATCTGCCCGTCGAATCGTCCTCGAGCGGACATATCAAGAAAGACCTTGGCTCGCTGACGGGCGCCAAGTTTGAGAAAGCATGGGTGGACCGACTGATCCAGACAGCAGGAAGCAGCGTCGAAGCGTACGAGGTTGGCGCCCTTTCCGGCGATGCAGACCTGAAAGCGTTCGTGGATAAAATGCTGCCGGTCGTCAGGGCACGGCTGCAAATGGCAAACCGTCTCGGCGGAAGATCGGTGAACTCAACCAGTGCGCCCGCTGCCGGGCTACGGACCCAATCGGAAACTCCGGCACCTTTCGATCCGCCGGTTCCGGTGAAGTAGGGAATCCGGAGCGCGCGGGTGCCGGGTGCCCGATCACCGCGGGGACAAAACGCGGAATGTTTCGGAATTGGGGAGAGCGTGGCTTGGGGAGTGCTGATAGTTATGGGAAATATGGATGCCTTCACTTCCTTCAGCGCGCTCGGCGCAGAATCCGAGAGACTTCCGCTCTTCTGACCCCTCCTCATGATGAACATGGACGTTCAGACTCAGCCAAGGACGGAACGGGCGCTCGGCCTCGCTTTCACGGCTTACAATCGCTACCGCAGCGTGTTTCAGAACGCGTTCGAGGGGATATTCCAGTTGGACCCCGAGGGGAATTACGTCGCGGCGAATCCCGCTCTCGCCCGGATTCTCGGCTACGACACGGCGGAGGAATTGCAGGCGGACATGGAGGAAGAGAACTTGAATTTTTACGTCGTGCCCGAGCGCTATGCGGAGTTTCGGCGTTTGTTGCAGGAGGAGGGGATTGTCACCGGGTTCGAGTCGGAAGTCGTCCGCCGCGACGGCTCACGAATCTGGATTTCAGAAAATGCTGTCCCCGTCCGCGATCAAGCGGGTCAGGTCGTGGGTTACGAGGGTTTCGCGGTAGACATCACCGAGCGGCTCACCGCGAGCGAAACCCTGACCCAGACTCGAACGGATCTGGAGGCGAGCCGGGAGGAATTGCGCGTCGCCCAGACCCAGGCGACCGAGGCGGAGAGGCTGCGCGCACTCGGCGCGATGGTCAACGGGATCGCCCACGACTTCAATAACTCGCTCTGGATGATCCTCGGCTACAGCGAACTGCTCCAGAAGCTCTGCAAAACGAAGCCGGTCGCCCCGGAATTCATCGAGCACGTCGACATCATCGTGAAGGCGTCGCTCGATGCGGTCGAGACGATCACCCGGCTGACAGACTTTCAAAAACCTTCCGAACCCTCGAGCGCCCTCGCTCCGCTGAATCTGAACGAGGTCATCGAGCGAGCGCTCAACTTCACTCGTCCCCGCTGGGAAACCGAATCGCGCGGACACGGCATCCCGATCGAGGTCGAGTCCGATCTCGGCAAGCTGGGGGCGATCACCGGGAGTGCCGCCGAGCTTTGCGAACTTTTCACCCACCTGATTCTAAACTCCGTCGACGCCATGCCACAGGGCGGCCGGATCACCATCCAGACCCGCGAGTTTGCCCACCAGATCGAGGTCACCTTTGCCGATTCCGGGATCGGCATGACGCCGGAAGTGCGGCGGCGCTGCCTCGATCCTTTTTTCACGACAAAGGGTGGCCGGAGTTCCGGCGTGGGGCTCTCCGTCGTGAATGGCACGATCGAGCGTCATGGCGGAAAGCTTCTCCTCGAGACCGCGCCTGGCCGCGGCGCGAAGTTCACTTTTGCCTTTCCCGTAGCCGTCGCCACTCCCGCCGCGCCGCGCGAGCCCGCCGCGTCGAGCCGGCGCCCATTGCGGATCCTCGCGGTGGACGATCATCCCGTGCAGACGGAACTCCTGGCGCACGCCTTGGGCAACGAAGGTCACATCGTCTCGACGGCGAATAACGGCCGCGATGCCATCGAACTCTTCGATTCGGAATACTTCGACCTCGTGATCACCGACCGCGCCATGCCTGGCATGAGCGGGGATCAGGTCGCCGCCGCGATCAAGGCGCGCGAACCGCTGACGCCCGTGATCATGCTGACCGGCCTCGGGCGGATCAGCGAGGAAGAAGAGGACCTCTCCGAGTTCGTCGACCTGCTCCTCGCCAAGCCGGCGTCGCTCAAAGATCTTCAGGCGGCAATCTGCAAGGTGATGAGTTGACCTCCCCGGCCCGTGGTGGCCAGGCTCGCGGGTTGCAACGGCGGGCCGGGTGGCGCATAGGTCTGCGCTCCCGCCATCCGTATGCTCAACGCCCTCAGCCAAACCTTCCTCCAATGGCAGCATTTTTTTCAGGAATTGGGGTTGATGGGGGTCATCGCGTTCGGCCTCACGCTCTTTGTCCTGCAGCTTTTTTGTCTGCCGCTTTCGCCATTTGGGATCATGGCGGGCCTCTTCTTCGGCTTGCGCAATGGAATGATCGGAGTGCAATTTGGCACGGTGCTCGGCGCCGCGGTGAATTTTCTGGTCTCGCGCTACTTTCTCCGGGAGCGAATCACCCGCTGGCTGGCCGGCCACGAGAAGTTTCAGCTCATCGATGAAGCCATCGGCCGCGAGGGTTGGAAAATCGTCGCCCTGCTGCGGTTCTGCCCCATCCCGTTCGGGCTCGCGAACTACAGTTACGGCCTCACCGCCGTTGCTTTCGTTCCGTATCTTGCCGCGACTTTTTTCACGATCCTCGTACCGAATTTTTTCTTCGTCTGGTTCGGTGCCACCTCCCACGACGCCCTCGCGGTGATCACCGGGCAGGCCAAAGTGACCACTGGTCAGACGGCCTTCACCATCATCGGGCTCGTCGCGTTCTTCTGCGTGCTCACCTACATCGGCCGCGTCGCCCGGGCTGCCATCGCCCGGCGTTAGCGCTTCAGTATTTGGAGCCCATCCAGCACCACGAAGCCGTCGGTGCCGGCATTCGTGAGCGACACCTGCATGCGCTTCCCCGCGGGGAGCGTGAATTTTCCGAGCGATGCCGCGCCGGATTTCTCGCGCTCGTTCACCTTCACGGTCGTCACCTGGCCCGCGACGTCGATCGTCACCGGCACATTGGTGGCCCGGTTTGGATTGGGAGGAAAATGCAGCACCAGTTCGTAGCTCCCGGCTTCCGCGATTTCGGGCGTCCACGTCGCCTGGCAGGCCCCTTTGTTTTCGTTGGCATCATGCACGTAGCCGTCGCCCACCCGGCGCGAAGCCGAAATCGATCCTGCGCTCCAAGCGCCCGCTTTCACCGCCACGGCATCGTCCAGCACCATCCCGTCGAGCTTCGGCAGAGGCGCGGGCGCCTGCCGCGCCGGCCCGCTCCACGTGAGCACCTGCCCGTCCTTCTCCAGCCGCGCACGCAGCTTCGCGTAGTCCAGTTTCTGCACCGTGGTCTGTGCTTCGATCGCCAGCGCCGCCGCCGTCGCCGCGCTCTGGCCCATCGCCATGAACACCGGCTCCATCCGGATGCTCCCGTAGGCGATGTGCGTCGCCGCGAGGCACACCGGCACGAGGAGATTCTCCGCCTGCGCCGCCTTCGGCACGATCGAACGATACGAGATCGGATACGGCCCGCTCACCCCCTGCTGCACATCGCCTTCGTTGCGCACCACGCCGCCCTGCACCAGGCGCTGGCAGTTGTGTGAATCCATATTGTAGGCGCCCATCCCCACCGGATCGTCCGCCACCCGCTGCCAGCGGCAGTCCGCCTCCGTCGCCACGTAATCCGAGATCATCCGCCGCGCCTCCCGCACATACATCTGCGTGGGGAAGCCCCGGTTCTCCGTGAACTCATCCTTTGCGAAGCCCCAGCGATTCATCTCCTCCTGGAGCGCTGGCGGCACGCGCGGACTCGTGGAGAGGAAATACAGGAAGCCCTTGATGTAATCCTCGTGCTCCCGCGTGATCCGCTCGCGCTTTGCATAGTCGGCATCCGGATACTCATAGTTCGCCCCGATGAAGTCGGTCGAAAACGCCCCGTTGTTGTTCGTGTCCGTCTTGTCGTTCGGCATCGGCGTCGGGTTCATCAGCGTGCCCACCTGCGTCTTCTGCCCCGCCTTTTCCCGCGCCTCGAGATAACGCGCCAGCAGCTCGAACTTCTTTTCGTCGTATCCCTCCGGTTTGATCGCCGACCACGGGATGCGATTCGCCTCGGTGCGCGTCATGCACAGGCGGAAATTGTAAGCCTGCACGCTCTTGTCGCCGGCACCCGGTATCCCGCCATCGCCCGGCTGGATGAAAGGCAGCAGCCCGCTCGCGGGGTCGCCCGGCTGCACATAGCCATCCACCTCCACCGTGAACTGATGCTTCGGCGTTTCCGCCCGCACTCCATTGATCATCTCGCCGTAGTCCGCATTGCCCTCCCGGCCCACGTGATAGGTCACTCCCGCCTTTGCCATCAGATCGCCCTCGTAGCTCGCATCGATGAACATCTTTCCGCGATACACATTCCCGCTCTCCGTCGTGAACTCCACGATCCGTGCGCCGTCCTTCTTCACGCCTGCCAGCTTTTCGCCCAGCCGCACCTTCACCCCGGCCGCCGCCAGCCACTGCTGGTAAATCGCCATCGCCACCGAGGGCTCGAAGGTCCATTTCGTCCCGCGCCCCGTCTTCGCCACCAGCGGATCGTTGCCCCGCTCGTGCTTCGTGTCCGCCTCCTCGGGCTTCTGCCACGTCCAGGCTTCCGGCTTCGCATAGTGCGTCGCGATTGCCTCGTAGAATTCCCGCGCGATCCCGCCGATCGCGCCTTTGTTGCCGATGTCCGTCGCGCCGAGTCCGCCGGTCGTCAGCCCGCCGAGATGCTGCGTCCACTCTGCCACCGCCACCGTTTTGCCCATCCGCCGCGCCTGCACCGCCGCGGCCACGCCGCTCGAAGTCCCGCCGAAGATCACCACATCCGCCTCCACCAGTTCCGCCCGCGTCGCGGGGAGCGTGAGTGCGATGGACAGCGAGAGGAAAAGAAAGCGGGCAGGAGACATGGGGATTGCCAGCTATGAACCTTCTCCGCGCGCGGAAAGCTAGGGAGTCTTTCCTGAATCCAGATGGGCGCCGTGGTCACAAACCGCCGCGACAGCGCGCGGAGTCCGCGACCTCACCCATCACTTCACATACAGAAGCTGAAACCGCTTCGTCTCCGCATCGGGAAACTTCGAGATCACCGCCTCGAACTCCGGCGCACCGTAAGCCAGCGCCGCCTGCCGCAGGATGGGTAGAAACTCCCCTTCGTGCTTGTCCTTGATCTGCTCAAATGGCCAGGCCTTCGCTGGCGGATCGATAAATGGCACCATGAACTCCACGCCCCGCCGGAGGCTCCGCCCGTCACTCGTCGCGAAGTGCCACAGATCCACCCCCGCATATTCCCCGAGCGTGGCCAGCTCGCACAACGCCTCGAGATTAAACCGCGAATAGCTAAACGACTTGGTGCGGTCCAACTCCAGCGGCTGCCGGCCATCCTTCTCAAACTGCACCGCGATCCGTCCATCCATCGCCTCCTTCACGATCCGCCGCGCCACATCCATCTGCCCCACGCACATCGCCAGCCGCGTCGCCTGCACATCGTAGAATGAGCCGTGATTATTCCTGGCCGCGCGCTCGTCCTTGCCCGCCGGGCTCGTCAGCAGCCAGGTCAGATACTCTTCCAGCCACACCTTCAGCGCCTGCTGATCCTTCGCCGGCCACGATGGCGACGTGCCGATCAGGCCCAGCGCATCCGCCGCGATCGCGATGTGCCGCCCCTCCAGGATTCCCGTCCCGCGCCCCTCGTTCTTGCCCTGAATCGCCTGCGCAAATTTCAGATTCGGATTCATTCGCGTCGCCGGGTCGAGAAACCACACTCGCGCAAACTTCGCCGCGCCCGCCGCATACTCTTCCTTGCCCGTGAAAAAATACGCGAGGGCCAGCGTCTCGACCGTGCTGCCCATGCGACTGATCCGCGGGCTGTCGTTCGCCGCCAGATCGCGGCTTTCGGGATTCACCAGGCCGTCGCGCCGGAGATAGGGGAGCCCATCCTTCCTTTCCGGGTCCGGCCAGAAGTAAGGCGCCAGGCTCATATAATCATGCGCGTCGCCGCTCGGGGGCCGCTTCGTCTTCTCCGTCACCGCCGGCGGTGTCTCGCGCAGCGCCTCGTCCGCGTCTGCCACGAGATTCTTCAGCGCCCGCGCCAGACCGGGATCGCCCGCCGCCAGCCGTTGCCTGGCCTTTTGCAACGCCCCTGGCTTTGCGTTGAAATAGTTCGCCGAGAGTTCCGCCGCCATCGAGCGAGTGTGGAAAAGAATCGCTGCGACGCAAAGGATCCGACCGAGCGACAGGCGATGGAAAAAGCGCATGAGCCCGACGTTACCGGTCTTGCCGCCGACATTACGACGACTCACGCGACCTGTGCGAAGGCCGGCTTACACATCGGAGCGCGGTTCGCGGCGGCGCATCACGACGATCAGCAGACCGGTCAGCAGGAGTGCGCCGCTGCCCGGCTCGGGCACCGCAATCACCGTCAGCATGGGCTGGAAAGCAGTGTTGGACACGCTGCGTGAATTCACGAGTGCCGCGACGCCCGAATCGCCGGGGAACGCGAGGAAGCTGACCAAATTCCCCGCCGTCGCGTCCGCGACGAAAGCGGGTGTGAGCCCGAATGGATAGGCGACGGTCCCGCTCGTCGCGCCATTGAATGAGACACTGCCCAAGGCTTCATCCACCACGCTGAGGATACCGGGCAGACTGGCAAACGTGATGCCGTTCGTGGTCGGCGTGGTTGGAATTCCCGTGCCCTCCGCCCACGAGTCATTCTGGATCCATTTGAAGGCGATCAGGCCGGCGGAATTGACGTTCGTCCCTGATGGACCGGCGCCGTTTCCATTGAAGAGCGCATTGCCAGGCGCGGCGGCTGTGAGGCTCAGTGAGACGTTGACAAGGCTCCAGTTTCCCACGCCGA
Organism: Chthoniobacter sp.; assembly: GCA_031424375.1. GTDB lineage: Bacteria > Verrucomicrobiota > Verrucomicrobiia > Chthoniobacterales > Chthoniobacteraceae > Chthoniobacter. The sequence continues at coordinate 8,363 of JANPHH010000376.1, forward strand.
AGAGAGCGTCGAAGCTGGCCTTCGCTGGCGCGAAATTGAACTGGAGCAGGGAATCGAATTCGCCCTTTGAAAGTCCCGCGGCCGACACGGCGAGTGCGCCCGCTCCTCCGTAGTTCGAGGTCGGATTCGCGGCGGACACGAAGGCATCCGCCGATGCGCCCAGCGTCACCGTCTGGGCGGGTGCGATGGCGGCCAGCAGGAGGACGAGGGTGGAGGTGAGCAGGGTTTTCATCACGGTTGTGGGGAAGGTCGCTAACGGAATCGGCCGGGGTGGGCAAGCTAACGGCCCGCCGGCCGCGGTTTAGCGTATCTACGGCTGCGTGCTGATCTCGAGGTGCGCGGATTTCTGATCACCTTCGGGGCCGGTCAGGAAGTAACCCGCGGCCACCTGCGGCTTTTGCAGAGCTACGCCGATGAGCTTCGTCGCACCGTTCGTCACCGGGTCTCTGAACCTGCCGCTGAGGAAGCCGCTCGGCGAAAGCGCCACGGCGAGCGACGCGAGCGGAGTAGCGACGAGAACAGGAGCGAGGATCTGCGCCTGGCCGCGCGCGCTGATCGCGAGCGGATACATGGTGGCGAACGAGGTCGGAAAATCTGCGGAGGCGAGCGTCAGCAGTGCATTCGCAGTGGTCGCCGGCGGATTCCCGAGCGGAGTGAGCGCACCGGTTTTCGAGACGACGAACTTCGAACCCGCGAAGTCCACCAGCAGTCCATCGCTCCAGCCGTCGCGGTAGTTGAGTGCCTTGGGATTCGCGGGTCGCATCCAGCGGACTCCGGGCCCGTCGGCATCGCTCTGGCCAGGCACGTCGCGAAGCCGGATTTCGCCGGTGAGCCCGCCACCTTTCAGATACGCGGTGGCGAAAAACGGCAGCCGATCGGAGCCCACGAGGGGACCGCCCGCGGAGACGGCGGTGCCGTCGGCGAGTCGGGCGACCAGCTTCACCAGACCGGTGGGTGCGAGCTTGAGCGAGGCGATGCCGTCGCCCTGCGGAAATTTTTCGGCGGGTCGATTCGCGGTCGGGGCGAGCGCGCGGAAGACACCGGTGTAGGCGCCCTTGTCCGTCAGCGGATTGAGCAGTGCCGTCGGGACATTGATGAAGGGCAGGGGCGGATTCGACTTTGCGGAATACACGCCCTGCGCGGCGGCGATGGTCGCGGCGGACGTGCTGTTTTCGCTGATCGTGCCGGTGAGGATTCCGGTGAAAGGAACCGCATTATCCAAGGCGAGATCGAGCGTCAGCGGGCTCTGGTCTTTGCGCGGGATGGCGAGCAGGGGACTGGCGGTCTTGCCAAAGCGCGCGACCCCGCCATCGGTGAAACTTCCCCGGATGACGACCGCCCCGGCCAGTCCGCCGAGGAGCAACTTGCCGGTGAAGCGTCCGGTCGGAAGCACGTTCAAATTGAGCACGCCGCTGCGAGCGAACGGTGAAGCGACCCGCACCGGCGTGGCGATGCCGGCATAGGCGCCGCTCCGCTCGGGGCGCACCGTCGTGTATTCGAACGTGACCGTTTTCGGAAGCGAGACGGCGCCCGCATCATCACGCGTTTTCACGACGATGACGTTCGTTCCATTTTCCGGCGTCACGTTCGCCGACCAGGTCGCAGAGTTCCCGCCGGGCACGATCGTCGCGGCGACGAACGGGCCGCCATTGATCGAGACCAGCACGACGATTCCCGGATCTTTCGAAACCGTGCCGGTGACCGTCATGGGAACGCCCGGTGCGCCGCTGGCGTTCCTCGGCACGGCGATCCGCGCGGCTTTCGGACCGCGCAGCGGATTCGAGTCGATCGCGGCGACCAGAGTCGTCGCATCGAGAAAGAAAACCGCGCCGGTATTAAGGCGGCCACCCTCGGCGGTGGTGCCGACGAAGCCGGGCGGGCTGTCGACGGTGAGACCGCCGCGAGGATGAGCGCCGATTGCGTCCGTCCCGTTGCCGGTGAAATGGGTGATCGTGGTCAGTGCGACCGTCGACACGTTCAGCGAGAAGATCGTGCCAAGGCCGGCGGTGCCGCCGTTCTCCGTGGTGCCGAGCAGAGTGCCGGCGGCGCCCGCAACGAGCGGGCCACGGGGGTTCGCGCCATTTGAGCCCGAAAACGAAACGACGGAGGCGAAAGCGAACGTCGCCGGATCGAGCGAGAAAACCGTCCCGGCGTTGTCCGGCCCGCCCTCGGTCGTCGTGCCCCACAGCTTGCCCGCGCTCGCAAAGAGCGTCGCGTCAGGAAGAATGCCGGGCTTCGATCCGCCCGTTCCCGTGAACTCCACGACAGTGGTGAACGTGGTGCCGTCGAGCTTGAACACCGTCCCGAGGTCGGGCGCGCCACCCGCGCCGGTCGTCCCCCAAATCACCCCGGCGGCGTCGATGTACAAGCCGCCTCGCGGATCGCGCCCGCGGAACGCTCCGCCCGTGCCCGTAAACTCCACCAACTTCGTCAGCGCCCCGGTGACCGGGTCGAGCTTGAAGAGCGTGCCGAAATCATTCGCGCCGCCGCGCCGCGTGGTGCCGAGGAAATTCCCCGCCGCATCGCGCACAAGGGCGGAGCCGGGCAGACCACCGGTGGTCGCGCCGCCGAATTCCACCACGGTGGTTAGCTTGCGGTCCTCCGGGGTAAATTTGAAGATCGTCCCGAGATCGACCTCGCCGCCTCGCTCCGTCGTCCCCCAAAGCACGCCCGCCGGGTCGCGCGCCAGGCCTGCGCGTGGATTCGCACCCTTGGCCACGCCAAAATCCCCGGTGAAGCTCGCGAGCACGGTAATGTCGGCATTTGCCGAAACGCGGAAAATCGTCCCGAAATTTTCCTTCCCGCCGCCGCCGCGGCTCGTGCCCACGAAGCTGCCATCCGGCAGGCGCAGGAGTTCGCCGTTCGGCTGATCGATCAATTCGGCCCGGACGATCGCCAAAAATATCGCCAGGAAGAACGCAGCGGAGGCAACTTTCATACAGCGAGCGAAATAGCGCCGCGACGCCGTCCCGACGAGTGCAGATTTCCAGCCCGTCAGATCGTGACTGCGACTCCACTTGCACTACGGGACCGGTTCAAACGTGGTCGCAGCCGGAGCCTTGGCACCAGCAACGACCACGCTGAGCCGCATTCATCGGTGACTCGAAGGAGACAAACATCTCGCGTTTCTCGGGTGAAGCGCACGTCTACTTAAAGACGCTGCGTTCCGCTGTTGTGAAAGTTTCCCTAATCCGACGCGACAGGATAAAGACTGCCCACGGGTTGCGTCGAATGGTTGCGACAACCCCGTTGCCACTGCTGACAGCAGTCCCGGTGGATTGGGGAAAGTTGGCGAAGTTTATTTGCCGGCTTGCGGTGCTTCAGCGTTGATCGCCGATTCTGCCAACTCAGTGAGCTTGGCATCGGTGTCCTTTTCCTCCTGGAGAGTCTCCGCCAGAAGCTCGGCCACATCCTCGTGACCGAGCAGGCGCGCCAGTGCCGCCGCGGTGCCGTAGCCCGCCATCTCGTAGTGCTCGACGCGTTGCGCCGCTCCGATCAGCCCGGCGTCGCGGACATGGGGCTCAGCGTCTTCGCTGATGAGGTCCGCGCCTTCTTCGACGAGGCCCTCCATGGCCTTGCACTTGTGACCGGTGAGTTTCTTGCTGAGCATCTCGCCGATCTTTTCGAGTCGCTGGACATGGCCCTTGGTCTGTTCGAGGTGCTCTTCGAAACCTGCGCGCAGGTCTTCATTCGTGGCGGCTTTGGCCATCTTCGGCAGAGCCTTCACGAGCTGCGTTTCCGCGCTGTGCAGGTCCTTGAGTTCATGATGCAGGAGGTCTTCGAGGGTATTGAGTTTCATTGGTTTGTTTGGTTTTGCGGTTATGCGAAGAGTCATCGCAGAATGCCCCGCGACCGGTCTTGCTGGTTTTGCGAAAGGCGGTGTCCCGACTCACCGCTCAGGTGCCTTCCTGAGTTCCGGCGGTGAGGTTAAAGCCGCGGAGTAAAGCCGAGATCTCGCGCGCCGATACATCCGCACCGGTCGATTGCGGCGATGGACAAGTGGCATGAATAAGAACCTCCGCGGCGTGCCCATGCGCGCTCTCGCCACTGATTTCGACGGCACGCTCGCCCACAATGGCACAGTCAATCAAGACACGCTGAATGCCTTGGGCCGGCTCAAGGAAGCCCGCATCCGACTGATCCTTGTGACGGGTCGCGAGTTGAACGAACTCGGATCCATCTTCCCGCAGGTATCGATGTTCGATGTCGCCGTGATGGAAAACGGCGCGGTCCTTTTCCATCCGCTGACTGGCGAGGTCGAGGCGCTTGCAGCGTCACCACCTCCGGAATTTATCGCCCGCCTCCACGAGCGCGGGCTGCCGTTGCAAATTGGCAAGTGCATCGTGGCCACTTGGGAACCGCACGAGAACGAAGTGCTTCAGGCAATCAAGGACCTTGGATTGGAACTTCAGGTCGTCTTCAACAAAGGGGCGGTGATGATCCTGCCCAGCGGGGTGAACAAAGCGACTGGTTTGCAGGCGGCGTTGCTCC
>JANPHH010000377.1:0-4625 GCA_031424375.1 Chthoniobacter sp.
GAGCGCGGAAAAAAATGCATCCGCCCCGGCAGGGGCGTGGGAATTCCACCGCGGCGGCCGCTCCACCGCCCCTCCGGGGCGGGTGCGCCCGGCGGGCGGTTCCGGTGGCTGACGCCACCGGCTAATTTCCGCTGTCCCTCCGGGACTACAGACTTCGCTGCACCTCATTTAATCACACCCCACGTCCGCGACGCGGGGGTTTTCCCATTGACGCGCCTGGTGTTTCTGCGCCCTTTCACACCAAACGCTTTTATGGAATCGAAAAACATGATGAGTCGGAACGCCTTCCAAACTTTCGCCGGGCTGGTTTTTGCCGGGTCCGCTTTGGTCTCATCTTCAGACGCCGCGACGTTGGTCGTCGACTCGGTCGTTCGGGTTCCGAGCACTGTCGCCACGCCGGTGAATCTCACCACCCAGGGTTCCGCGGATTGGGCGTATTGGTCTGCCGGCAGTGCCTCGACCACGTTGGCGCCGACGAATGCGAAGATCAGCGGCACTGCCATCGGCAACCTCGCGCTCGTCGGTGGAGGAACGGCATTCCAAGGCGGTGCGCAGCCGACCGTGGAGAGATACAGCTTTACCGACGGAACCGGCCCGGCCAGCGGGACCAACGTGGGCGTGGGTGGCCTCGTCTTCAATTCAACCATCGGGACGAATGCCGACGGTAAAGGCTTCATTCTTCAGATCACCGGCGACGCCCTCCTCGAGCGGACCGTGACCCTCTATCTCGGCGGCTATGGAGCCACGGGCAACCTGATCGTGGACCTCCCCAACGCCACTCAATACACCAACGGATCGGAGATTTTCGGAGCGACCTCGCCGAAAGAAATCTCCATTTTCACCTTCCGTTTCAAACCGGATCTCCTGACCGACAAGCTCTCGATCATCTTCTCCGCATCGAACATTACCGACTCGGTCAACGGGCATGTCGGCATCGAGGCGGTAACGCTCGCGGCGATTCCGGAGCCAGGCGTGCTCGCGCTGAGCGCTTGCGGTCTGTTATTCATCGTTCAGCGCCGCCGCTCGACGCGATAAAGACCCCGATCAGTCCGCCCTCACGCTCAGTTGCACCGGGCAGCAGGTGAGATTCATTGGCGAGCGGGCGCACTCTATTGGCGTTCTGCGCGCAGACGCTGGACGAGGGGTTCGCGTGCAGGACCGATGCCTTTGTAACGCGCGATGTCGTCGGGCATCGTGGCGAGGAGATCCGCGAGGTGGGCCGCGGCACCAGGTTCGCGGGTTAAATCGGCGAGCGGTTGCAGATGGATGCGAATGGCGAAGAGGATCGCGCCCGTCGCGTCGAGCCGGGCGAACGCCTGATGCTCCGACCGCAACCAGAGTTGCTCGAGCGCCGTGTGTGGCGCGATCCGCGGCAGTCCGAGCGCCGGGTGATTGTTGCGTTCGGGCGTGGCGGCGAGGCCCCAATTCCACCGTTCCCAGACGGCGCCGGGACGGAGCGCGGCGAGGAACGTATCGATCTGGCGGGCGAGCGCGGCATTCAGGGTCGGCACAGGCTCGTGGATCGCGGCGAGTGGACGACCGAGCTTTTCGCCGAGATCCCAGTGCGACGGGAAACAGACGCAGCCGGCGCGCAGCGTGAAGGCGCCGCTCGCATCCGTCGCGAGGACGAGGAAATCCGGCTCCCAATGCCGGCCGAGTGCTGCGGCTTCCGGCGCGCATGCCAGCCCGGGATTGGCCGCGGCGGCAAATTCGCACGCATCGGCGAGCAGCGGTTCGGCCCCGGCGAGCGCCGCGGCGAAGCGCGACGGTTGCGCGTCCAGCCAGTGGACGCGTTCGCTGAGAATGGAGTCGTCGCCGCGATTGGTGAAAAAGCCGACTCCGCCGCGGCGCAGTCCCATTTCGAAACGGAACGGGGAAGCGGGCAGATCGGCGCGGCGCTCGGTCATTCCGCGAACATGGTGCTTCCCTCGGCCGCATTCCAGCCCGGCGGCGCACTTCCACACTTGAGCCGCAGCGCGCGCCGGCGCACAAACTCCGCCGCCATGTCCGACGTCCCGACACTTTCCACCAAATCCATCGATCCCCGCGACCGCCTCATCTTCGCCCTCGACGTGCCGACGAAAGCCGCTGCGCTGGAGTGGATCGAGCGCCTCGGCGACGCGGTTACGTTCTACAAACTGGGGCTCGAGTTCTGCATGAGCGGGCAATACTTCGAGGTGCTGGAGCGGCTGGTGGCGCAGGGAAAAAAGGTCTTCGCCGACCTCAAGTTTTCCGACGTGCCGGCCACGGTCCGGGGCGCCGTGGCGAATCTCGCCGGCTCGGGCGCGAGCTTTTGCACCCTGCACGGCACGAGCAGCGTCTACGCCGAGGCGGTGAAAGTGCGCGGCTCCATGAAGCTGCTCGCGGTAACTGTGCTGACGAGTTGCGGCCCGGAAGATGTGGCCGAAATGGGCTGGCCGGGCGCGACCGAAGACCTGGTCTCGCGGCGTGCGCGCACGGCCGTGGAATGTGGCATCGACGGACTCATCTGCTCGGGGCTCGAGGCCGCGCGACTGCGGAGTGAACTCGGCGCCGCTCCGCTGCTCGTCACCCCCGGCATCCGCGCGGCGAGCGACCGCGGCGGGGATGACCAGAAACGCACGATGTCGCTGGAAGAAGCGTTCCGTGCCGGGGCGGATCACATCGTGGTCGGTCGCCCCATTCGCAAGGCAGCCGATCCGCGCGCCGCCGCCGCGGCGATGCAGCGCGAGATCGCGGGGCTGTTCGGGGGTTGAGATCGGGAGAGTTTGCCATTATCTCGGTGAAATGAGCGCGGCTGAAATCACTGAACTTCGCACCCGCATCGAGGCCCTCACGAGGGACGAGCGCGAAAGTCTGCGGGCCTATCTTCACTTCCTCACCTTGCGCGATGATCCCGCCTGGAGGGCAAAAATTTCGGCAAATCTGCACGGACCGTTTCACTCCGAAGCAGATCTGCTTTCATCCCACCAGCGACTCGGTGAGGACGAGCGGTGAAATACAATTTTTCGGTCGTTGATTCTGCGCTGCTGACTTTCAATCAAAGCCGCAAATCCGAACGTGACCGTCTGCTGAAACTCTTCCAACAAATCGCGAATGCTCCGGATCAGGAGGCGGACGTGGATGGCTTAATCTTCGAAGGCAGGGAATGCCTGGTCAAATGTTCGGGCGGATGGGTTGTCACGTACTGGCTGGATTTTCCGATTCGCGAAGTTCGCATCGTCGGACTCGATTTGGCGCCGTGAGGGCTCGAAAGCCCGCTTGAAACACTGAGGCCCACCGATAGCCTATCCCTCCCATGACCGAATCCCTTTCCCAATACGCCCACCCTGAAGTGCTGGTGACCACCGAGTGGCTCGCCGCGCACCTCAATGATCCCGACCAGCGCATCGTGGAGAGCAACGAAGACGTGCTGCTCTACGATACCGGGCACATTCCTGGCGCGGTCCACATCGACTGGCGCGAGGATCTGCAGGACCCGCTGGTGCGCGATTACATTTCGCCCGACGCGTTCGCCGCACTCGCGAACCGCAACGGCATCACGCCCGACACCACCGTGATTTTCTACGGCGACAAATCGAACTGGTGGGCGACCTACGCGCTGTGGGCCTTTCGCCTTTTCGGCCACACGAAGGTGAAGATCGTCGACGGCGGGCGCGACAAATGGGTGAAGGAAGGCCGCGCTTTGACCAAGGAAAAGCTGAAGCCGGCGCCGGCGAGCTATCCGGTGCCGGCGAAGCGATTCGACGACGAGATCCGTGCATTCTACGAGGAGACCCGCGCCCATTTCGAAGCGAAGAAGCCGCTCATCGATGTGCGCTCGCCGGGCGAATTCCGCGGCGAGATCACCCATATGCCGGAGTATCCGCAGGAGGGCGTCCTCCGCGGCGGCCACATCCCCGGCGCGAAGAGCGTGCCGTGGAAAACCGCGGTGAATGAAGACGCGACCTTCAAGAGCGCCACCGAACTGCAGAAGATTTACGGCGAAGGGGCCGGATTGCAGAAGGGCGACGACATCGTGGCCTACTGCCGGATCGGCGAACGTTCGAGCCATACGTGGTTCGTGCTCACCTACCTGCTCGGCTACGAAAAGGTGCGCAATTACGACGGCTCATGGACCGAGTGGGGCAACAAAGTGCGCGCGCCCATCGAGCGCTCATGAGAACAGGCTGCGTGGAAAAGCCGGACGATCCCGCGCCTTCGCCCTACCCGAAGGCGCTCCAGCAGATCATCGATCTCTTCGAGTCGCTGCCTGAAGAGGAGAAGCGCGAGAACCTGATCGCCTACTCCGAGCAGTCGAAGAAGCACGAACCGCGGGAAGGCGAAACCTTCCAACTCGAAGACGTGCGCAAGGACGAGGAATGCACGGACACGGTCGGCGTCTTTATGACCGTCGATCCCGCGCGCCGGGTCCACTTCCGCGTCACGCTCGGACCCCAAGTGCAGACGCTGACGAAGGCGATGACCTCGATCCTGTGCCGCGGGCTTGATGGCTCGACACTCGAGGAGATCATGGATCTGCCCGCCGACTTCGTCCCGCGCATCGTCGGCGGCAATCTCGTCCGCATCCGCTCGCAGACCGTCTACTACATCCTCACCCGGATGAAGAGCGCGTGTAAGGTCTACCAAAACCGTCTCCGCAGCGC
>JANPHH010000378.1:0-8342 GCA_031424375.1 Chthoniobacter sp.
TCATCGCCGGCGCGATTTTTCTCGGCGTGTTTCATCGCCGATTAGTCGGTGACTTCGACCGCGCGCTCGACGCCGAGGCGGAGATGCTGGCGCGCAATGCCGAGCGCAAGGGGCGGACCATCCTCTGGGATCTGCCGGATATCTACTCCGCGGGATCGCGGCAAAACGTCGATCCGCATTACTGCCAGTTGTTCCTCGATGGGGGAATGGTGGTGGGCGTTTCGCAGACGCTGGGCGCGGACAATTTGAGATGTCTCGGCGGCATTTCGCACGCGGTCTGGAACGAACGTCTGCCGAACGGGCAGCGCGGGCGTCTGGTGCAGATGCGGTTCCCACCCACGCCGGATCCCCGGGAGACGGAGCCGTCGGCGGATGATTTGCGCGAGCAGACATTCGTCATTCCCGCGGGTTTGGATCCGACGAACGTCCAGCTCATGGTCGTAGTGGGACGCAGCCGCGAGTCGCTCGATGCGCTGCTCCGTTCGCTCTACGTCGCGGGTGGTGCGGTGGCGGTGTTGCTGTCGTGCGCGGTGGCGTGGCTGGTGCGCCGGGCGATCACGCGCGGGCTGCGTCCGCTCGATGCGATGAATGCGCAAATTTCCGCGATCGCGCCTGACGCGCTGGCGACGCGGCTGCACGTGGCGGCGCCGCCGGTGGAATTGGCGGCGGTCGAGACGGCGGTCAATCGTCTGCTCGAACGGGTGGAGCTGGCGTTTGAGAAGGAGCGGCGCTTCTCCAGCGACCTCGCGCACGAGCTGCGCACGCCGATCGCCGAACTGCGCACCGCTTGCGAGGTGTGCGAACGCTGGCCGGAGGATGTGGAAAGCACGCGACAATTCTTCCACGACACGCGGGCAATCGCGCTGCAACTCGAGAAGATCGTCGGCACGCTGCTCGCCCTCTCGCGCTGCGAAGAAGGACACGCGCCGGTGCAGACCGCGCCCATTCACGTGCAGGCCCTGGTGCAGGCCTGCTGGCGACACGTGGCGGCGGCCGCGGAGGAAAAGCGCCTGGGCTTTGCGGAATACATTTCACCCGAACTGATCGTCGAGAGCGACGCGGATCAACTTGCGCTCATCCTGCGCAATCTGATGGAAAACGCCGCCGCTCACAGCGAGCCGGGGACGCGCGTGGAATGCTCCGCCGAACAGACGTCCGACGGCGTGGCGCTGAGGTTGGTGAACACCGCACGCGACCTCGAGCGCGCCGACCTCGATCACATCTTCGACCGCTTCTGGCGCAAGGAAGCATCGCGCACGGATCGCCGCCACGCGGGCCTCGGGCTTTCGATCGCGCGGAGTTTGTGCGACGCGCTCGGAGTGCGGTTGCTCGTGGAGTTGCACGAGGGTCGGCGCTTCGAGGCACGCCTCCACTTCCCGGTCCCGCTTCGGCATTAAGGAGTCCTTAAGGTTGTCCGACTGAGATCGGCAGCGAACCCGCGAAACACATTCAACCCCATCCAAACATGCAGACCTCAACATCCCTCCGCACCGCAGTCACCCTCGTCGCACTGCTTGCGGCGAGCGCCCTTGCCGAGCCAAAAAAAGCGGCTGCCCCGTATCAGCCGAAAATCGACCCCGCGAATTTCACGCATGTCGTGACCAATCCCTACTTCCCGCTCGTTCCCGGCACCGTCGCCACCTTCATTGAGAAGGAAGGAAGCGAGTCGCGGGAGAACGTCGTGACTGTGACACACGACACGAAAACCGTCATGGGTGTGAAGTGCGTGGTCGTGCATGACACCGTCTTGCTCGGCGGGGTGGTGAAGGAGGATACCTTCGACTGGTACGCGCAGGACAACGAAGGCGCGGTCTGGTACTTCGGCGAGGACACCAAGGAATTTAAGAAGAGTGGGAAGGTGAACACGGGCGGTTCGTGGGAGGCGGGAGTCAATGGGCAGCCGGGAATCATCATGCCGGCCCATCCGAAGCCCGGCGCGCCTTACCGCCAGGAATACTCGCCGGGAAACGCCGAGGACATGGGGCAGGTGGTGGCGATCGATGAAACGACGACGGTTCCGCACGGCACCTTCAAGAACTGCGTGAAGACGAAGGACTGGTCGATGCTCGAGTCCGGTCACGAACACAAGTGGTATGCGAAGGGCGTGGGCTGCGTGCGCGCGGAGTCGAGCGATGGTGAAGTCTCGACGCTCATCTCGGTGAAAAAGGAATAGCGCCGAAGCGTGTCGGCTTGCCGCAGACGGGCGATGTGGCTTCGATGCCGGATTGTGAACTGGCGCCGAACACTCGCCGCAGTCGTCCTCCTCGCGTCACGCGCGGTCGCGGTCGCCGAGCCGTATCAGCCGAAGATCGAGCCGGCGAATTTCACCCACGCGGTGACGAATCCCTACTTCCCGCTCGTGCCCGGCACCACTGCCACCTTCCTCGAAAATGACGGACGCGAGACGCGCGAAAACAAACTCACCGTGACCCGCGAAACGAAGAACGTGATGGGCGTGCGATGCGTGGTGGTGCGCGACACGCTCACGCTCTCCGGCGCTCTCGTGGAAGACAGTGTCGGCTGGTACGCGCAGGACCGGCAGGGCGCGGTGTGGATCTTCGGCGAGGCCGTGCGGGAGATGAAGATCGGCGGAGGGGTGAGTACGGAAGGTTCGTGGGAAGCGGGGATCGCGGGCGCGCAGCCGGGGATCGTGATGCCGGCCCATCCGAAGATCGGCGATCGTTACCGCCAGGAGTATCTCGCGAACGTGGCCGAGGACATCGGCCAGATCGCCGCGCTCGATGAGACGGTGACCGTGCCGGGCGGGACCTTCGCCGGATGCGTGCGGACGCGCGAGTGGTCGATGCTGGATTCCGGCACGTCGAAGAAATGGTATGCGAAAGGCGTCGGGCTCGTCCGCGCGGAATCCACCGATGGCGAGGTATCCACGCTGATCTCGGTGACGCGAAAATGAAGCGCGCCTTTCGGCCACACATTCTCTGCGGCCTGCTCGTTTTCGCCGCTGCGCTTCCGGCCTCGGCGAGGATCACGCGGTCGCGTCCGTCGGCTGCGGTGGCGCCGTTTGAGGGCGCGACGCCGTCGGTGTGGGCGCCGCTCTACGCCTTCGTCCTCGGCGGTGGGTTCGAGTTTGAACGGAGCCGCGAGCAGACGGAATACGGCTTCCCGTTTCTCATTGAATACAACGTGACGGAGAAGCTGAAGCTCACGCTCGAGCCGAAGTACACGAGCATCGTGGCGCGGTCGCGGGAGGCGCGGTCGGTGAAGGGCTTTGGCGATCTTGAGACGTCGCTGGCGTATGAATTTCTCCGCGAGCGGAGGTATCGGCCCGCGGTGAGTGTGGAGGGGAGAATCAAGTGGCCGACCGCTTCGGATCGCGACCTCGGCGAGCGTGGACGCGACTCCACGCTCGGTCTGATCGCGACGAAGGATTTGGTGTTCGTAGATCTGGACTTGAACGTCCTCTACACCTCAGCCGGCGATCGCGAGCGCGACGACACGGTCGAAGTTTCGCTCGCGGCGGAGTGGCATGTGAATCGTTACGTGGATGTGATCGCCGAGGTGGCGCATGTGATGCCGATGCGCGGGCGCTCCGGCGAGAGCGAGGCCACGGTGGGTCTCGGGTGGCGGGTGAATAAGTTCCTGAAACTGGAGCAGGGCGTCGTGTTCAAGGAGCGGGGGATTTGGGAGGCGGTGTTCGCGTGGGCGTGGGCGATCGGTGGGGAGTTGGGGGGCGGGAGGAAAAGAAAAAACGCTGTCATCCTGAGCGGAGTGTAACGGAGTCGAAGGACCCCGGCCTGCGGTAGATCGTCGATCTTCCGGTACGCCGAGGTCCCTCGACTTCGTTACACTCCGCTCGGGATGACAGGTCGCTGTTAAGATCCGTGATCCTCTCTTTTGAAGAACTAGAAATGCCCAGCGAGTTCCTCGTCGGCCGAGATGGTGTGCTCTGGACACGCGGTGGCAGGCCCGCGGGCGCGCAGTGCTCCGCACCGCCTCCGCCCGCGGAGATTAGAGGTTCTTCGACTCCGCTACGCTCCGCTCAGAATGACAGAAGGATGTGGAGGTGCATCGCGCGTCGAACTTGGTTCGGGAGTTCTTTTGCTTGGGCTCGCGAAAAATGTTTCCCGCATTCAGCCGGTGTTAAGGCGGTTGGTTTTCAGTGGCAGAAGATTCGCCCACACCATGGCCCCGAACGGCGCGAAAATCGCGCTCGCACGGGTGCCGGGAGAACCGGGCGGATCGCACAAAACCATGAAAACAAATCAAGCCATCCCATCCATCATCCGGCTCCGGCGCGCAGCGCGGGCGGCCGTGTTCATCACCCTTGCCGCGTTCGTCTTGACCGGCGTCGCGCAGGCGGAAACCAAACGCAAGCCGACGCCGAAGGCCGAGCCGTGCATGGTCACCGCGCGGTTTATGTACACCTCGTCGGTTTACGAAGCGCTCGCGGACTACCACGTCGCGCTCGCCAAGGCGAACAACGAGGCGACCAGCGAAGATCGGTCCGACGCGCGGCAGGATGCGGCGAAGGGTTACAAGGAAGCAGTGGATCTCGCCCGCGAACAACTGCGCGAGCGACGCGAACTCTGCGCGGAACTCGACGAGGATCGCTACAATCCTGTGATCAATCCCGCCGACTTCCTCACGCCCGCGCAGACCGCCGCGGCGCCGAACCGGTTCTTCCCGCTCGTTCCGGGCACCACCTTCAACTATCGCTCGGTGACGCCGGAGGGCACGGAGTCGGTGGAATTCACGGTGACCCGCAATACGCGGACGATCCTCGGCGTTACCACGATCGTGGTGCGCGACACCGTGAAGCTCAACGGTTCGGTCATCGAAGACACCGTGGATTGGTTCGCGCAGGATCGCAGCGGCAACGTGTGGTACTTCGGCGAGAACACCGCGGAGTATGAGGATGGCCTCATCACTACCACCGCCGGCTCATGGGAAGCGGGCGTGGACGGTGCAAAACCCGGCATCATCATGTTGGCGACTCCGGTTGTCGGAAAGTTCTACCGGCAGGAACTCTTTCTCGGCGAAGCGGAGGATGCGGCGGAAGTGATCGCGCTCAACGAGAGTGTGACCGTGGCCGCTGGCAGCTACACCGGGTGCCTGAAGACCGACGATTTCACGCCGATTGATCCTGATAACTCGGAGTCGAAGTTCTACGCGCCCGGCGTGGGCAACGTGCTCATCACCAATCCCGACACCGGCAAGCGCACGGAGTTGGTTTCCGTGGTGCGCAACTAGCGGTCATGGCCTGCGGCGCACTTCGTGTCGTGCGAAGTGCGCCGTGACGGCGCTCGGCGGTGCCGCTCAGGTGGTGGCGAATGCGAGGAAGCGATCACGTTTCGTCCAGAGAAGGAAGAGCGCGAGGATCGCGGCGAGGGTGCTCACCGGGTTGAAGGCCTTGGCGATGATGGCGTCGTACATCACGATGTTCACGATGATCGGCCCGAGGATGAGCAGGCCCGCGCCGGTGAAGCGGCCGCTCCAGACGAGCAGGCCGCCGAGGATTTCGAGCACCTTCACGACCATGAGATACCCGGTGACAAAGAGCACGCCCATGAAGCCATCGGCGGGGGTGCCTTCCGGCGGCGGCGGGATGGGGATGAAGCGCAGCCAGAAGTTCAGGCCAAAGACGACGAAGATCGCGCCGAGGAGGATGCGGGCGATGAGGGTGGCAGTTTTCATGTGAGTTGGTTTTTTAGGGGGGAAGGATCAGCTCGCCAGTTTGGCCGCGATCTTCGCTACATGAGCGCCCTGAAACCGCGCCTGGGCGAGTTCTTTCGCCGAAGGCTGACGGGAGCCGTCGGGACCGGCGATGCACGCAGCGCCCCACGGCGAGCCGCCTTTCACTTCGCTGATGTCGGCGAGTTCCGGGCAGGCGTAGGGCAGGCCGACGTAGACCATGCCGTGATGCATCAGATTACTCATGAAGCTGATGATGGTGCTCTCATTGCCGCCGCCGGTGCCGGTGCTGGTGAAGACGCTCGCGACCTTGCCGACGAGCGCGCCCTTCATCCAGAGGCTGCCTGTCTGATCGAGGAAGTTGCGCATCTGTGCGGTCATGTTGCCGAAGCGCGTGGGCGTGCCGAAGATGATCGCGTCGTATTCGCCGAGTTCTTTCGGCGAGGCGACGGGCGCGGCCTGGTCGAGCTTGGCGCCGTATTTTTCGGCCACCTCGGGCGGCATGGTTTCGGGGACGCGCTTGATGATCACGTCGAGGCCGGGGACGGTGCGCGCACCGTCGGCGATGGCACCGGCCATGGTTTCGATGTGGCCGTACATGGAGTAGTAGAGGACGAGGAGTTTGGGCATGGTGTTGGGTTTGGTTCGGTTGTGGTCGTTGAATGGGTTGGGTTTGAGCCACGGATTGGCACGGATGAAACACGGATGGCAGCCATCTATCCGTGAATATCCGTGTTCATCCGTGGCTCAATTTGCTCCTTAGTTGAGATCGAAGAGGAGCACTTGCGCGGGTTTGACGCCGGAGAGGTTGAGCGCGGATTCCTGGCTGATCGCGGCGGCGTCGCCGGCGGCGAAGGTGCGGCCATTGAGCGTAATCTCGCCTTCTGCCACATGCAGCCACGCGTGGCGATCGGGGCCGAGTGCGTGGGTGAGCTGCTGGCCGGCGTCGAGCTTGGCGAGAAAGAGGTCGGCATCCTGATGGATGGCGATGGAGTCTTCGCGGCCGGTCTTGCTCGTCACGAGATGAAGCGTGCCCGTTGCCGCGTCTTTCAGCGACTTCTCGGCGTAGCGCGGGGTCACGCCTTTTTCGTCGGGCATGATCCAGATTTGGAGAAGATGCACGGCTTCAGCGCCGCTGGGGTTTTGCTCGCTGTGCTGCACGCCGGTGCCGGCGCTCATGTATTGAAACTCGCCCGGCGTGATGACCCGCCCATTGCCCATGGAATCCTCATGCGCGAGTTGGCCGCTGAGGATGTAGGTAATAATCTCCATGTCGCGGTGCGGATGTTTGCCGAAGCCCATGCGCGGCATCACGATGTCGTCATTGATGGCGCGGAGACTGCGGAAGCCCATCCACTGCGGATCGTAGTAATCGGCAAAACTGAACGTGTGGTAGCTGTCGAGCCAGCCGTGTGCGGCGTGGCCCCGGTCGTTGGCTTTTCTTTCCGTGATCATGGGAGAACGCTAACGCCGGGTGTGGGTGCGGCGGAAATAGGATGTTCCTTGCCTCGCCATGCCTCGCGGGCATGCTCGCCGTCGCATGGAACTCCGCCACCTCCGCTACTTCGTCGCCGTGGCCGAGACGGAAAATGTGACGCGCGCCGCGGCGAAGCTGCGCATCGCGCAGCCTGCGGTGAGCCGGCAGATCCGCGATCTCGAGGAGGAACTCGGCGTGCCGCTGCTCGAGCGGCAGGCCAAGTCGGTGCGGCTGACGGATGCGGGGCGGCTGTTTTTGGAAGAAGCGCGGGCGGTGCTCGAGCGGGCGGATGCGGCGGTGGAAAAGGTGCGCGCGGCGGGTCAGCGTGCGCGTGGGGAATTGCAGGTGGGCTACGCGCCGTCGCTCACCTCGCGCATCCTGCCGCGGGCGTTGCGGCGGATGCAGGCGGACTTTCCGCTCGTGCGCGTGCTTCTTCACGATTTGTCTTCGGAGGAAATGCTGGCGCAGATCCGCGAGGGGCGGCTGCACGTGGCGCTGATGGTGGAGCCGTCGCCCGCGCAGCTCCGCGGCCTGCGTTTTCGCGAGCTGGCGCGGTATCCCATTCGCCTCGCGACCGCGCCGAAGCACCCACTCAGCCGGAAACGGTCCGTTCCGATCGCCGCGATTTCCGGCGAGCCGCTGATCGGGTACAGCCGCGCCGATTACCCGGAGTATCAGCAGCGACTCGACGTGGTTTTCAATGGGCACGGACCGCAGATCATCGAGGAGCACGACAGCGTCACGAGCCTGATCGCCGCGGTGGAAGCCGGGCGCGGCGTCGCGCTGCTCCCGGAATGTGTCGCGTGCCTCGCAGGCTCGCGGTTGCAGATGGTGCCGGTGACGCCCGAGCCGGAGCCGGTGGTGGTAGGGGCGGTGTGTCGGCAGCGCGCGGAGCTGGCGATGGTGGAGGACTTCGTGCGGGCGGCGGGGGAGCAGGACCAGCGGATGTGAGTGCGGGCGAAACTCGAAGAGGCCTGTCATCCCGAGCGGAGTGTAACGGAGTCGACGGACCTCGGCCTCCGGAGGATCGCGGATCATTCTGCAATCCGAGGTCCCTCGACTTCATTCTGGTCGCTTAGAGCGTGTCATGCACTTTAGCGGAAGAGTGAGTTAAGTGAAAGAGTCACGAAGGCCAGCCAATGGAGGCCGGCGAGGGAAGAGGATAACCTCTCGTAGTCGCGACCGAGGCGGCGGAAGCGTGCGGCCCAGGCAA
>JANPHH010000379.1:0-13267 GCA_031424375.1 Chthoniobacter sp.
ATGGGGAACAGTCCGCTGCTTTGGCATGGAATGGCGCATTGAAGCGTGCGGCGGGTCGGTCGGGACGCTGGAGTCTGTACTACCTGAATGTCTATAACGCGTTTGCAGGTGGTCAGGCGGGGGGATTTGCCGGCGTGGGCAGCGGCACGAGCATCGGCATTCTGCATCACGAGCTGGGTCATGCGCTTTCCCTCCCACACTGGGGCGACAACGCCGCCTATCCCTACAAAGGGGACATGTTTGGCATCCAGGCGCCGACCAATTACAACGAAACTCATGCCGGGCCGGCCTGGGCGTTTCATTTGCCCACGCGGGCCTTTATCCCGCCCACCGTGCAGGCTGGTAATGTGGGCGGGAAGCCTGTGGGTACTTATAAGGTCGATCCGATGCAAGGTGGCGGGACCGGATGGCAGGAGCCGGCTTATCTGATGAACCATTTCTCGGATTACTCAGTCGATCAAATGCGGAGCTACCTTCAAGGCCATGTCGTGGTGTGGAATCAGGCGCTCAATAGCTACGCCTCGTGGAACCAGACTGCCGGAGACTACACCTCCACGGTAACGAACAATGGCGTGCAGTATCCCACTCAGCGGGACGTGCAGGTGATCAGCATCCTGGCCTCTGTCTCCGGTTCCAATCCGAGCGTGAACATGGTCTATCCGCCGATCGGTCCTTACACCGCCGGGTTGATCCGGTTGTTTGATCCCACAGTCGCGGCGGATCGCACGGCGGCGCAGTCGATCTTCAGTCCCACCAGTGGCTCCGACTACTGTGTGCGGGTGGTCCAGGGCGGTGTGACCAAAACTTACATGCTGGCAGCCTCAAACCTATCGACCGCAAGCCCGTTTGATAGCGCCAGCCTCATCACGGAGGCGATCAACCTGCCCGCTGCCGATGGCGCGGTGACGAAGATCGAGCTGCTCTCCACGCCGAATGCGGAGGACGTGGGTCTGCCCGCCAATCCCACCGTGCTCTACACCTGGGCGCCGCTGATGCCGGAGCCGGGCACCTTTGAATTACCACCCACGGCCAACAGCCCGTCCGCCATCACCATGACCGCGTTGCCGGGTGAGGTCGCCTTCGGCTTCACCGGCGGCACGGTGGAATACATGTTCACCGAGACCTCCGGGAATCCGGGTGGTACCTCCAGCGCCTGGCAGACCTCGCGCTCCTACACGGACGTCGGCCTGCAGGCAGGCACCGCCTACAGTTACACCGTCTCCGTTCGTGCAGGTACGCTCGCCACCTCGGCTTCCGCTCCCGCCTCGGCTACTACGCAATCGGCCAGCTTGGCCGGCACCATCACGGTGGATGCCACGCAGTCGTTCGCGTTGCAAAGTGGCAGCGGTTACAAAGCGGTCACGGGACTGGGAACCTTCAATGCCGCCACCGCGGACAAACTGGTGGTGGTGGTAGGCGCCGAGAACGCCAACAACGACCACTTCGCCATTGTCGGCGTGCGCTACAATGGCGTGCAGATGATCGAGGCGGTGCAGCAAACCGGCGTCACCGCGGATGGCGCCGTGGCTATCTATTATCTCGATAACCCCGGCCCGATCGGCACCGGCATCTCCATTTCCAGCTACAACCCAAACGGCGGGCTCGGCGCAGCCTACGCGCTGTCCGGCACGCGTCCCGGCTTTGGCGCCTTCAACAGCAGAAAGGGTGGCTTCATAACCTCGCTGCCGCTCACCACCTCGGCAAACAAGTCCCTCGTCATCGCGGCGCTGGAAAACTCCAACGGCGGCACGCCCACGGCAAACGCTCCACTCCTCACCCAAGTCAGCAGCGGTAGCTGGGGCGGCAACTACGGTGGCCTTGCCTCCGGCTACATTCAGGTCGCCACCCCGAGCACCGTGACGCCGACCTTCACTACGGCGACGGGGAGTAGTATCAGCATCAATGCGGTCGCCGTCGAGTTCCTGGCAGAAAGCATTCCCGGCAGCACCTGGGTGCAGGCTGCGGGCAATGCGCAGAGCTGGACCACCGCCGCCAACTGGATCCTCGGCACCGTGCCGACCCCTCTCGCCGGTGAGACCGTGGACTTCAGCACCGTGGACATCGCCGCGAATACCACGCTCAGCCTTGGAGCGAATCGCACGGGCAGCTTGTGGAAATTTGGCGACACGACCGGCACCGAGACGTGGACGGTCAGCGCCGGAAACTCGATGATCCTCGCCGGCGCCACGCCCACCATCCAGGTGAACAACAGCGTGACGCAACTCGACAACGTCGTGGCCGGGACCGCGGGCCTTGCCAAGACTGGCGCGGGCACCTTGAACCTGAGGGGAACTAACACCTACACCGGCGTCACTAGAATCAGCGCCGGCACGCTCCAAGCCGCCACCCTCGCGAATGGTGGCAGCACCTGCAGCATCGGCGCCTCCTCCAACGCCGCGACCAACTTGATTCTGAATGGAGGCACGCTGCAATACACGGGAGCGGCCGTCAGCACCAACCGCCTCTTTTCCCTGCAAGCCTCCAGCAGCATCGACGCCTCGGGGTCCGGTGAGGTGAACTTTACCAATATCGGGACCATGGGCTTCAATAGCGGCACGGCGGCGAAGACCCTCACTCTGACCGGCTCCAACCCGGGTGCCAACACCATCGCCGCCATCATCGGCGACAACACCGGGGCGACTTCCCTCACCAAGTCCGGCGCAGGCACCTGGGTGCTCTCCACCGCCAACACCTACAGCGGCGCGACAACCATCAACGGCGGCACACTTCGGCTCGCCAACCCGGCCGCCGTGCAGGACTCCAGCCAGGTAAATATCAATAACGGATCAAACGCTGGCACTCTGCAACTCGCGACCGATACAGCATTCGCGGCATTCCCGATCGTCGGCGCCGGTTCCAGTGCCCCAGGGACCATTGTTTCGGACCGGGCGACTGCTGGCGCGGGCCTCACTCATGCGCTCGGGACGGCGAATCTTGGGGTCAACACCTTCAGTTTCGTGGGCGGCGCCAATGTGACGAGTGGCACGGGCGGAATCTCGCTTGCCAGCGTGAACCTCGCTGGCGGAGGCAGCGGCACCACCGTTCTCAACCCCACCACCGCAAATTTGATCATCGTCGGCGGGGTCACGGCCACCAGCGCGACCGGCAAGATCCTCAACCTGGGCGGGACCAGCACCGGGAACTCCATCGGCGGCGCCATTTCCGATGGCGCCAGCGCTCAAACCGTCGCTCTCACCAAGAGCAGCACCAGCACCTGGACGCTCTCCGCAGCAAACTCCTATACCGGCACCACCACCATCGCCCGCGGCACGCTGAAACTCGGAGCCACTGGCGCGATTCCCAGCGGCACGGGCAAAGGCAGCGTCGTCTTCAATACCGCCGCCAACATCACCATCCTCGACCTCAACGGCTTTGACACGACCCTCAACGGCCTCACCCAAGCCTCCACCTCCACGACGAACCGGGTGGTGAACGACGCGGTCTCGACCGCCAGGATCGTGACCGTGGGCAGCAATGACAGCACCAGCACCTTTGCCGGTGTCATTGCCAACAACTCCGGCGTCGGCGGAACGCTGGCGCTGACCAAGAGCGGCACCGGCACCCTCACGCTCGGCAGCGGCAGCACCACCTTCACCGGCAACACCTACACCGGCGCGACATTGGTCAGTGCGGGAACACTCAACCTGAATGCCGCAAATGCGATTCTCAACAGCAGTGGCATCACCATCGCCCCCGGGGCCACTCTGCAGATGCAAGGAATCTACGCCAGTCTGATCGGGGACTCCATCGGACTGACGGTCAACGGGGCCTGCGAACTGGATAGGAGCGAAACGATTGGCGGTCTCTCCGGCTCCGGGACGGTGACTGCGAAGGATCTGAACAATGGCAACGCTTCCACGGAAAGCTGGACCCTGACCGTGGGGGGCGGCAATGCGACCAGCAGCTTCTCTGGTACGCTTCAGGATGATGGCGTGGATGCGAAACTGTCCCTGGCGAAAACCGGAACGGGCACCCTGACCCTCTCCGGCCCGAACAACTTCAGCGGCACCACCACCGTGAGCGGCGGCGTCCTGGCTTTGGGTGCCAGCAATGTGCTCCCTGCCACGGCCGTCTCGATCGGCAACGCCACGCTGAATGCGGCCACCTTCACCGACACCCTCGGGACTCTGGACATCGCCGGCAGTGCCGTGATCAACCTCGGAGCCGGAGGCGCCCTCGCCTTCGCCAGCAGCACCGCGCTCGACTGGACCGACGGAACGCTCACCATCACCGGCACTTTCGTCTCCGGTTCCTCCCTCCGCTTCGGCACCAGCAGCAGCGGCCTCACCGCCACCCAGCTCGCCCGCATCTCCAAGCCCGGCGGCGGAGCGGTTGCCCTGAATGCGAGCGGCTTCCTCATCAATGCGCCGGCCAGCAGTTATGCCTCCTGGGCTGCCACCAACGCTCCCGGCACCACACCCACCGACGACCACGATCACGATGGCGTCAGCAACGGCGTGGAATACGTCCTCGGTGGGACCGTCCTCGCGGACGACATGGCCAGGCTCCCCGACGTCTCGACCTCCGGCGGAAACATCCTCTTCACCTTCCAGCGGGCTCAGGCCTCGATCAACGCCACCACCACATTGAGCATTCAAGTCGGCGCCAATCTGCTCACGTGGCCGAGCACCTACATCGTCGGAGCCGACACCGCTACTTCCTCGGCTGGCGTGACGGTGCTCAAGGGCGTCCCGGCCGGATTCGACACCGTGACTCTCAGCATTCCCCAAGCACCAGACGCGCAGAAATTCATTCGCCTGAACGTGACCATCACGCCGTGATCACCCGCGAACGGTTGATTTTCGGGGGCTTCGGAAATCAGGCTACTTCGCCGCGAGTGCGGCCTCGATCGCCTTGGTCACTTCCTCGGCATCCGGCGGCGTCTTCGGCTCAAAGCGCGCGAGGATCTTGCCGTCGCGGCCGATGAGGAATTTGCCGAAGTTCCACTTCACGTCGCCAGGGAACGGCGAGGTGCTGCCGGAAAGCGCAGCGTAGAGCGGATGTTGCTCGGCGCCTTTGACGTGAAGCTTGTCGAAGAGCGGGAAGGTCACGCTGTACTTCGAGGAGCAGAACTGCTTGATCTCCTCGGTCGTCCCCGGCTCCTGCGCGCCGAAGTCATTGCACGGGAATCCGAGCACCACGAGGCCGCGATCCTTATACTTCTGCCAGGTGCTCTCGAGCGGGGTGTATTGCCGGGTGTTGCCACACTGCGAAGCGACGTTGACGACGAGCAGCGCCTTGCCGGCATAAGCCTTGAGGGAAGTATCCTTGCCGTCGATATCCTTGAGCGGGATGGAAAAGAGCGGCGAGTCGGCAGCGAAGAGTGAGGTGGACACGAGCGCGAGGAGGAGGGTGGGAAGAGTTCGGCGGCAAAACATGCGGGCAAGGAAGCAGATCATCGAACACATTTCCAGCGTGAGAAAAATGCGCGCGTGCCAGCCGTGCGAGCGCCCCACAGAATCGCCGCATGTTTCGTCCATTGCTCTGCACCGCGGTTTGCATCTTCCTCGCGCCTGCGGCCTTCGCCCATGCCCGGTTGGTGCGCTCCACACCCGAGCGCAACGCCACTTTGTCGGCCGCTCCGGCGACGATCGAACTTTGGTTCAACGAACTGCTCGACGAAGGATTCCACGCGATCGAGGTCTTCCCCGCTTCGGAACTGAATCGCAAACCCCGCCGCAATCTCGCGACTCAAAAACCCATCGTGAATCCGCGGGATCGGACGCAGATCCATGCGCCGCTCGGTCCGCTGCCGCCGGGCGATTACGTGGTCGAGTGGCGCGTGCTCTCGCGCGATGGCCACAGCGCGCCGGGGCGTTTTACCTTCCGCATTCTGCCCCGCTGATCCGCGGCCATGGAGCACTCCGCGCTGCACGCCGCGATCCTGCTCGGGCTGATTCTGGCCTTCGGTGGACCGCTCGCGATGTGGCTGCTGCCGCCGCAAGCCGCGTCGCGCATCGCTCGCGTCACTGCGTGGGGTGCCTTTGTCGCCGCGGGCGGCACGCTCTTCGATCTCGCCGTGCAGGTCGCGGAGGTGGAAGGGCGGACGATCTTTGGCGGGGTCCATCCCGCCACCGTGTGGGAGTTCACTTTCGCGACAAATGTCGGACGGCTGACACTGGCCCGCGCAGGCGCCCTCCTGCTCGCTGGTGCCCTCGCAAAATGGCAGCCGACGCGCCGCCTGCTGATCGCGATCCCTGCGTTCACCGCGATCCTGTTGACCAGCTTCGTCAGTCACGCCGCCGCGCAGCCGGGAGGCCGGGCGCTCGCGGTGGCCGGGCAGTTTCTCCACATCGGTGCCGTCGCCGCGTGGCTGGGGGTGTTGCTCCATGCCTGCGCGGTGCGTGACCTTTTCGAGCACCGCCCGGCAGACGTCGCCGCATTCACCCGACGCTTTACGCCACTGGCATTGGTCGCGGTCGCCGTCGCGGTCGCAACTGGCATCGCCGCCGCCTTCCGCACGATTCCCTCGCCGTTCGCGCTGTTCGGTTCGGCCTACGGCTGGACGCTGCTCGTCAAGTTCACGCTGCTCCTGCCTGTGCTCGCCGCCGGCTGGTGGAATTTTCGGCACGCCCGCGATCGACCCGCCGAATTTCCCGGCAAACTCGAACTGGAAACATTCGCCGCAGTGCTCGTCGTAGCGGTCGCCGGAATTCTCGGTTCGCTCTCACCGCCCGGCGACGACGGCTCGCTCACCCTCACATCGCGCCAGATGCAGGCGCTGCTTTCGCCGGATCTTCCGACCAGCCACGTCGACGACTGGACCGCGCCGGAGGATCCACTCGGTCCCACGGACGACGACCTCCGTTACTCGGAGCTTACCCACAATTGGTCCGGCGTGACCGTCCTTGCCCTCGGGCTCTGCTGGCTTGCGCAGAATTGCACAGGACGACTGGGTTGGTGGGCCGGACGCGCCGCGCCGTTCGTGCTCGTGCCGTTCGGCTGTTTCATCGCCCTGGCGAGCAATCCAGAGCTGTGGCTGCTGCGCACCGTTCCGATCAGCGAGGCAATCACGAATCCGCAGCTTCTCGAACATCAACTCGGCGCCGCGCTCGTCTTTCTCCTCGCCTGGCTCGCGTGGCGGGACCGCCATCGCGCGGAGCACCTGCACCCGCTCGGATACGCGCTGCCGGCGATCATGATCGCCGGCAGCCTGCTCCTCCTCGGACACGCGCACTCGGCGCTCGGAATCCCCGACGAACTGACGAATTTGATCAACGTGCAGCATGCGATCATGGGCGCCTGCGGTCTCTTCGCGGGAGCCTCCCGCATTCTGCAACTCCGCGGACTCATCCCGGGTCGCGTCGCGGGAATTCTCTGGCCGTCGTGGGTCATCGCGCTCGGAGGATTCATGGCGTTCTTCTACCGCGAGCTGGTTTGACTCACGGCCGAACTCCACGACTGCACGCCGCCGCAGTTAATTCATCGACAGCCTTCAGGGTTGTGAGTAGCGAGTCTTCTCCCAGCCCCGGCAGCGGTCGCTGCCTCCCCTTCATGAAACATCTCCTCTCCACCGTCCTCGCGGCCGCACTGCTCGTGCCCGCTTTCTCCGCATCCGCTGCTGCCCCGAAACGCGTCGTCGTCTGCACCGTCACCACCGGATACCGCCACAGCTCGATCGGCGACGCGGAAAAGACCCTGCAAAAACTCGCCGACGAATCGAAAGCGTTCGCCATCGTCGAGTTCGTCCGCCAGCCCGACATCCAGGTGCCGAAGAAGCCGAAAAAGCCGAAGGATCTCGCGAAGGATGCCGACGACAAGGCGAAGGCGCGATTCGAGAACGACATGAAGAAATACAACGAGGCGCTGGCCAAATGGACGCCCGAGGTGGAAGGGGCCGCGAAGGACGCGCAGGCAAAACTCGATGCCGGAATCAAGACCGCGTTGACCGTGCTCGACCCAAAACATCTCGAAGCAGAAAAAGTCGACGGGGTGATTTTCGCCAACACCACGGGCGAACTGCCGCTGCCGGACAAGGAAGGATTTATCAGCTGGGTCAAAGCCGGCCACGCCTTCATGGGGATGCATTCGGCGAGCGACACGTTTCATCAGTTCGACGGCTACAAGCAGCTTCTTCAGGCGGAGTTCAAGACCCACGGCAAGCAGGTGCCGGCGGACCTCATCGCGGGAGACACCGCGCATCCGGCGAATGGCGGCATCGGCGCCACCTGGAACTTGCAGCAGGAGGAAATGTACGAGTTCAAGGATGGGAGCCACGATCGGGAGAAGGTGCGCGCGATGTGGTTTCTCCGGCATCCTCCGCAAGATCCCGCGACCGCTGCCTACAGCGCCGTGAGCTGGGTGCGGCAGGATGGGAAAGGCCGCGTCTTTTACACCTCGCTCGGGCACCGGGAAGATCTCTGGAATGCCGATCCGAATCTCCCGAACCGCGTGAACCCACCGGAGATCAGCAAACAATTTCAGGCGCACATTCTCGGCGGGATCAAGTGGGCGCTCGGCCTCGCCGACGGCAGCGCGGAGCCAAATCCGGCGGTCAAATAACCGGCCATGTTTCGTTCCTCGCTCGCGCTGCTCTGCGCACTCCTGCTCGCTGCCGCCACCGGCCATGCGGGCGAATTTCTGCCGGGCACCAAACGCATCCTCTTCCTCGGGGATAGCATCACGTATGGAGGTCAATACGTGGATCGCTTCGAGACGTTGCTCTTCACGCAGTATCCCGAGCGGCAGTTCGAAGTAATCAACTGCGGTCTGTCGAGCGAGACGGTCTCGGGACTCAGCGAAGAAGGTCACGCCGGCGGAAAGTTTCCGCGCCCCGATTTGCACGAGCGCCTCGCCCGGGTGCTGGAAAAGGTGAAGCCGGACCTGGTCTTCGCCTGCTACGGAATGAATGACGGCATCTACCTGCCGCTCGAAGAAGGAAGATTTGCGAAGTATCGGGACGGGATCCAGCGGCTGCGCGATGCGGTGCTAAAGAGCGGCGCGAAGATCATCCATCTCACCCCGCCGATCTTCGATCCCACGCCACCGGAGCCACGCGCCATGAGTTACGACGCGGTGCTGGCGCGCTATTCCGAGTGGCTGCTCGAGCAGCGGAAAGCCGGATGGAACGTGATCGACCTCCACGGCCCGATGGGCTCCGCGGCCGAGGCGCAGCGGAAGCGGGATCCGCTCTTTACGTTCTCGAAGGATCACGTGCACCCCAATGAAGCCGGGCAGACGGTGATGGCCACGGCGCTGCTCGCCGGCTTGAACCCGGACAAACTCGCCGCCTTCGAAAAACTCCTCGCGAGCGAATGGATGGCGGGCGCCGAAGGGAAATCCTACGCGGCGAAAATCCGGCAGCGTGGCCGCATCGTGCAAGCGGCCTGGCTGACCGAGACGGGCCACCTCCGACCGGGAGTCGCCAAGGGACTGCCGCTCGCGGAAGCGCAGGCCAAGGCGGCGGACCTGGAGCGCGAAATCCGCGAGACGGTGACCGGGCGCTGAATCTAGTCGAGCTGACGCAGGAAAAACTCCTGCAGCAGGCCGTAGAAGTGAATCTGGAAGAGAATGAAGGAACGCGGTCCGCCTTCGAAGGAGAGGTCGCGCTCGAGTTCTTCTTCGGTGAAATCATGCCGGGCAGCGAGGGTGAGCCGGGCCTGATTCAGCGCATGAATCCAGGCTTCGAGATGCTTCACGGGGAGAAGCAAATCGCGCGGGACGGTATTGGGCGGGGCGAGATTTTTCAGGTCGTCCTCGACCACGCCCACGGCGTCGCGAAACAACTCGCGCAAGTCGGGTTCCACGTATTCGCGCCAGTCTTCATCGGCCTGCCGTTCCCGCCCTCCCGTCGGCTGCGGAAACAGCCGCGCGGATGCCGCTTCGCTGCCGGCAGGATCCGCACTCGAGGGGATCTTCTGGAGGAGATCGGCGATGACCGAATCGATTTCATCCAGGACCACCGTCTGTTCATCGACGCGCGAAATTTTCATCGGGGCTACTGACTCTTCTCCAGCGTGGCGAGGAGCAGATGCCCGTGGAGTTGCTGCACGTAGGCTTCGGCCCGTTCCCGCGCCCCGGTCCACACGATGCTCCGCCCCTTCTGGTGCACCTCCATCATGTGCAGGTCGGCCTTCTGTTTCGAGAAGCCGAACACCTTTTGGAAAATGCGCGCGACGTAACTCATCAAGTTCACCGGATCATTGTGCACGACCACATTCCACGGAACGTCGACAGCGTCCTCGGTGGTGGTCTCATGCTCAATGGTCGGCAACGGCATCGGCGGCTATTTTACCACAGGCGGCGCGGCTTGCTCGCTGCCGGGCAGGGCCGTGGAATCGGCCGCGGATGGCGGGGCGGCCGGAGCGGCGGGAGCGAGCACGGCCTCGAGCGCGGCGATCCAGGTCGGGAGTTCCGGGTTGGTGGGATTGCCGCGGATGATGCCGAACATCTCGCCCACCGCGCGGTTCTTCTGACCGATCGCGAGGAGATCCTGCGCGCGATTCCAGAGCAGCGTGGGCCGCCGCTGGGTGTTGAACTTTTCCACCTCGAACGCGAGCTTCGACCGCATCGCCGCCTCACCCTCGCGCTTCAGCCGGTAGTCCCAGTATTCGACCACCCGGGGATCTCTTTGGTCGCGCATTTCGGGCAGAATCATCTGGTTATAGATGCCGTCGAAATTGCCCGGCTGCTTCTCCCACTTTTCGGGATTCACGAAGTCGCCGAGTTTCATCCATTGCACGACAGGACTGCTTCCGAGGCCGCGCTTGAGAACATGGTCGTGGGCTTTGCGGATTTGCTCGTCCGTGACCTTGGTGCGCTGCGGCGCAAATTTTTTGTTCCCGGCCGCCGGTTCGCGCTCGTGTTTCATCGCCTCTTCCATCGCCTCGGCGGCGGCTTCGTCGCCGGCCAGTTCACGCGCGTAGGCGAGGAGCTGGGGCATCAGATCCTTCACCGGCGTGCCCGCATCGCGCTGGATGGTGATGCCGAGGTAGATGAAGAAAAGCCGCACCGCATTGCGGGCGAGCGGCGCGCTGAGCGCTTCGCCTTCCTTTTCCTTCCAGTCGCGAAAAGCCGCGCCCTCTTTCGCCTGTCCGTCGAACTGCACGGCGCGCACGGCTTCCTCCCACAGCGCGAGGGCGCGCTCGGCGCTGCTCGCGGCGGCATTGATCTGCTGGAGCGCGGTCGTGCGCGTTTGTTTCGAGCTGGCGCTCTGCTGGTCGCGGATGCGGCGGAGTTCTTTCAGCAGGCTCGCGGCATCGACGGGTGGAGCGTCGCCGGTCTGGGCACAGAGTGGAGTCGCGATCAGCAGGGATGCGACGGTGACTTGAAGGAGGCGGAGGGAGCGCATGAATGATTAACCGCCGCCGATTCGCTGGAGGCAAGCTCGCAGGACGCGTTCCTGCACGCTGTGCATGCGGCGGCGGGCGCGGGGTTCGTGGTCGTCGAAGCCATTGAGATGAAGCAGCCCGTGGATGATGTAGCGCGCGATTTCGTGATCGACGGGCTGCTGGTACTCGGCGGCGTAGCTCCGAGCAGTCTCGGCGCTGATCACGATGTCGCCGTGGTCAAAGGTGAGCACGTCGGTGGGTCCCGCGATGCCCATGAATTCGACGTGCAACTGCGCGATGCGGCGATCCGACACGATCGCGACGCTGATCTCTTCCATCTCGCGCAGTGTCGGTCGTCCGACACTGGAAACGCGCAGGCATTCCTCCAGCGCCACGGGGGCGAAACGCCGCAGCCACGGCAGGTCGAGCCGCACGCGGCGCTGGAGATTGCGGAGGGTGATCAATGGGTTGGGATTCTTTCTAAAACTGTGGGCCGTGACTTTTGTCCGGGGGTGTCAGCCGTGTAACGCAGATCGGCCCCGTGCCCTTCGTGCTCCGTCGCGCGATGCTCGGAACTCGTCGAGGATCG
The DNA here is from genome assembly GCA_031424375.1 of Chthoniobacter sp. Taxonomy (GTDB): domain Bacteria; phylum Verrucomicrobiota; class Verrucomicrobiia; order Chthoniobacterales; family Chthoniobacteraceae; genus Chthoniobacter. The sequence goes on from JANPHH010000379.1 coordinate 11,860, forward strand.
ACTTTGCCAGCTTCTCGATCGCCTGCGCTTGATCACCCTTCGGCTCGTAGTGGCTGGAAAGCTGGAAAGACATCAGCCGTCACGCTACCACGCCCCGCGCGCCCTGTCAGTCAGTGGTCCTGGGGCCATCGTGGGCTTGTGCGCCCCGGTCATCGGGACGTGCATCCCGGTCATCGGAACGTGCGTCCCGGTCAGCGGGACGTGCCTCCCGGTCAGCGGAACGTGCGTGCGGATCATCCCGGCGTGCGCGCGGATCGTCCCGGCGTGCGTGCGGATCATCCCGGCGTGCGTTTTCCCTGTCGGACACGGCCGATTCATTACTTTTTTGCCCCTTCCGATGGCAAAAGTGCCCATCTTGCAGGGGAGGGACCCGCCGGAGTAACGGGGCAATGCATCTTCCTCCAAAGGGCCGAGGTTCCTCGGTTTTGTGCCACTGCGCGCGGGGTGACAGGGCCTCTTCGAGCTTCGGCAGCCGCTTCCCGGCACCGCCGCTTCCCGGCACCGCCGCTGCGCGGCTGAGTAAAAAAGGGAAACGCCGCGGCCAACCTAGCGCGCAGACTCACCCACCACACAACGAAAGCCGTAGCGGATGATGCGACGGCTTGGTGCGTAGTGATAGCGATTCGACGACAGCAGATCGTCGCGGTTGAAGCTGCCCCACGACGCACCCCGCAACACCCGCTCTCTCTGCGAAGCGTCAAACCAATCCTCGCACCATTGCCACACATTGCCGCCCACGTCGTAGAGGCCAAAGCGATTCGGCGCGAAGCTGCCCACCGGCGATGTAGTCTCGAACCCATCGTTGTAGCCAGCCATCACACTCTTGATGTAATTACTGAATTTCCCCGCCGTCAGCGCGGGCTGCAATTCCTCTCCAGCGTAATTTCCCGCGTTCCGCGGCGGCGGCCACGCACTGCCCCACGGAAAGACATTTGCGAGCTTTTGCGATTTCTGATTCGGCAGCTTCGCCGCATCCTCCGGCTCGCCAATCCCCGCCGCACAGCTCCACTCGTGATCGCTCGGCAGCCGATACACCCCCTGCGCCCCCAGCCTGCCCGCCTTCCACTCCCGCTCCGTGAGCCACGCGCAAAACGCCTGCGCATCCTCCCAGCTTACATTGACCGCCGGATGCGTGGCGTCCTGCGCGACGTCTTCTTCCGGCCACTCGCGCTTGGTTTCCTTGGCGAAGACGTCGTAATCCTGCACGCGGGTGTCCCACACGCTGAACAAAACGCGCTGCCCGGCGGTCGGCCCGCCCACGATCGGCACGGGGACGAACTGCATCCCGAGCGTATTGACGAAGGGCGCGTCTTTGGTGGCGTCGGGGAGCGCACGCGCCCCGCGTGTCGTCTTCGGCGCCCCCGCCGAAGACTCGTCGCTCACGCGCGCAGCGCCACTCTTCTCGGGG
>JANPHH010000380.1:0-18769 GCA_031424375.1 Chthoniobacter sp.
GGAGTGATCCGAGAGCGGCATGATCTGTAATATCCATAAAAGCGATAATCATGCCGAGCGATGCATCCGTTTTGTGAAGTTAAGAAGCCGGCGCGCTTCGCGGGCGGCCGACCGACCGCCTAAAACGTGAGCAGCGCGGCGACCGGGACGTTTTCCAAGCGGGCGCGACCGCCGAGAAAGCTCAACTCGATCAGGAACAGGACGTCGCACAGCGTCCCGCCAATCTGGCGAATGAGATGGCTCGCCGCCGCCGCCGTGCCGCCCGTGGCGAGCAGGTCGTCGATGATCACCACCCTTTCCCCCTTCTGCACGGCGTCGCGATGCACTTCCACCACGGCTTCGCCATACTCCAGTGCGTAGGCCGCGGATTCGCAGTGCCACGGCAGTTTGCCCTTCTTTCGGATCGGCACGAAACCGAGCCCGAGTTGATTCGCCACCGCGCCACCGAGGATGAAGCCGCGGGCATCGATGCCCGCGATCTTGTGCGGCTGATGGGCTCGCGCCGCCTCGGTGAGACCGGCCACGGCGAGATGGAAGAGGGCGCCGTCGCCGAGGATCGGAGTGATGTCCTTGAAGACGATCCCGGGCTTTGGAAAATCGGGAACATCGCGAACGGCGGCACGGAGGCGCTGGAGATCGGCAGGAGACATGGCGGAGGGTTGTCGCAGACCCCGCCGGGGGGCGCAAGGCGATCGACGGGTGCCGCGCCGTTTGCCAAACCCACCGCGCGTCGATATATGTCCCGCCCCCGCAGTCCGAAAATGGAGCGCCTCTTCCTCATCCTCTCGACGTTTTGTTACTTGTTTGGCTTCGCCTACACGATGCATTCCCTCGGGGCGCGGGTGTATCGGCCGTCGCGGGCGAACTTCATTGTCATCGCGCTCGGTTTTCTGCTCCAGACCGGATTCCTCTACCTAAGGGGGGAAAGAATCGGTCGCTGCCCGCTGACCAGTCTCTTCGAAGTGATTGTCTTCCTTGCCTGGGCGATGGTCCTTTTCTACCTGCTGATCGGCCCCACCTACCGCCTGTCGCTGCTCGGCGCATTCACCTCGCCGCTCGTCTTCATCTTTCAATTTATCGCGCTGCTCGCGCTCAAGGACACGCCGGTCCGCATCGAGCGCGTGCCGAATGGCTGGATGGAACTCCACGCCGCCATTTCGGTCGTCGCCTACGGAGCCTTCGCCCTCGCGTGCGTTTCCGGCGTAATGTACCTCACTCAGGAGCGGCAATTGAAGACCCACAACATCCATTCGATCTTTTTTCGGCTGCCCCCGATTCAGGATCTCGCCGTGGCGAATGGGCGGCTGATCCTCGCCGGCTTCGGTCTGCTCACGGTCGGCATCTTTGCCGGGCTGATGATCGGCGGCCTGCAGACCCACGCGGTGAAGATCGCGTGGTCCATCGGCGTCTGGCTCGTCTACGGCATCATTCTCGCATTGAGCAAGGGGCATCGTCTCAGTGCGCGCCGCGTCGCCTGGCTTTCGGTCGCGGCCTTCAGCGCCGTGCTGATCACACTCTCGGGCATCACTTTCATCACGGCCCCGCCGTCCCTCTGAGCTGTGGAGATCGTCTGCTTCGGACTCAGCCATCACACCGCACCGGTCGATCTGCGCGAGCGCTTTGCCATTGCAGAGAGCGAAGCGGCGGCACTCGCCACGCGGCTGAAGGCGGCGCCCGGGGTGGGGGAAGCCGTGATCATTTCGACTTGCAACCGGGTCGAATTTTACCTCGCCGCCGAGGAGCAGGCGGCGGCGCTCGCGGCGGTGGAGCAGCTCCTCTCCACCCGCACTGCTTCCACGGATCGCGAGCACTTCTTTCAACACCACACCGCGCAGAGCGTGCGGCATCTCTTCCGCGTGGCGAGCGGGCTCGACTCCATGGTGCTCGGCGAGACCGAGATCCTCGGACAGGTGAAAAAAGCCTACGCCGCCGCCCAGGCCGCAGGCGCGACCTCGAAGCATTTGAACAAGCTCTTTCAGCGCGCCTTCAATGTCGCCAAGGACGTGCGCACGAACACCAACATCACCCGCGGCAGCGTGTCCGTGGGCAGCGCCGCCGTGGAGCTTTCCGAGCGGATCTTCGGCCGCCTCGCCCACTGCCGCGTGATGATCCTCGGCGCTGGCGAGATGAGCGAACTCATGGCCGGCGCCCTGCAAGCGCGCGGGGTGAAAACGATCTTCGTCTCCAATCGCAGCCACGATCGTGCGGTCGCGCTCGCCGAGAAGATGGGCGGCAAGGCGGTGCATTTCGATGAGTGGCCGCGCGAGATTCACGACGTGGACATCCTCATCGGCTCGACCGCCGCGCCCCACCACGTCCTCACCGCCGCGCAACTCATCCCAGTGATGCGCACCCGCGCCGACCGACCGCTCTTTTGCATCGATCTCGCCGTCCCGCGCGACATCGATCCCGCCGTGAATGACCTCGACGGCGTCTATCTCTATGACATCGATTCCCTTCAGGCCATCGCCGAGCAGTCCATGAACACCCGCCGGCAGGAACTCGCGATCTGCGAGCAGATGATCGAGCGGCACGCGGTGGAGTTTGGCCAATGGCTCGCGGCGAGCTGGCCGGCACCGCGCGCGCCGTATCGCGCACCCATTCCCGGAGGGGCGAAGTCGTGACCCGATTTGTCCTCGGCACGCGCGGCAGCGCCCTGGCCGTCGCGCAGGTCGAACTCACCCGCGCCGCATTGCAAAAGGCACTGCCCGAACTGTCCGTGGAGGTGAAAACCTTCATCACCCGCGGCGATCAAAAGCTCGACCTCAGCCTCATCCGCGCCAGCGAAGCCGGAGGCAAGGGACTCTTCACCAAGGAACTCGAAGACGCGCTCCTCGCGGGCACCATCGACGTCGCCGTGCACAGCTTGAAGGATCTGCCCGGCCACAATCCGCCGGGGCTGAACGTGACCGCCGTCCTCGAGCGCGCCGCCACCGCCGACGTGCTGATCACGAAGCGCGACACCGGCTTCGACTCGCTGCCGCATGGGGCGATCCTCGGCACGAGCAGCGTCCGCCGCGCCCGGCAGCTCCGCTGGTTGCGCCCCGATCTCGAGATCGTGGAATGGCGGGGCAACGTCCAAACCCGCCTGCGCAAACTCGGCGAGAGTGACCGCGTCGCCGGCATCGTCCTCGCCCAGGCCGGACTCGATCGTCTCGGCTACGACACGCGCAGCGGCATCGTCGAGTTCACCCACTGGCGCTTTCCCATTCACAGCCTGCGCGACCATCTTTTCCCGGCGATCGGACAGGGCGCGATCGCGCTGCAAAGCCGCGCCGACCGCGCCGAAGTCGCCGCCGTCCTCGCCCGCATCGACCACGAACCCACGCACGCGGCCATCCGCGCCGAACGCGAACTCCAGCGCCTGCTCAGCGGCGACTGCGCCCTTCCCGTGGGCGTCCGCAGCACGCTGACCGGCGACCGGCTGCGCCTCGATGGCATCCTCTTTCACCCCGACGAAATCGCCCCACCCGCCCGCGCCACTGCCGAAGGCCCGCGGACCGCACCCGAAGCCGTCGCCGCCGAACTATTCGGACGCCTCGTGCCAGCCCCTGCATTATGAGTCAGAAAGGAATCTGCTACCTCGCCGGCGCCGGCCCCGGCGACCTCGGCCTCGTCACGCTGAAAGTCCGCGACCTAGTCGAGAGCGCGGATGTCATCGTCTACGACTACCTGTGCAATCCGGAGATCCTCAAGTGGGCGCCCGCCACCGCCGAGATCATCTACGCCGGCAAGAAAGCCGGCCAGCACACGATGAAGCAGGAGGAGATCGACGCCCTGCTCGTCAAGAAAACCAAGTCGGGCAAAAGCGTGCTCCGGCTGAAAGGCGGCGATCCATTCGTCTTCGGCCGGGGAGGGGAGGAAGCCGAGGCACTTGCCGCCGCCGGACAGCGGTTCGAGATCATCCCCGGCATCAGCTCCGCCATCGCTGCGCCTGCTTACGCCGGCATCCCCGTCACGCATCGCGACCACTGCACGCAGCTCACCATCTTCACCGGGCACGAAGACCCCACGAAAACCGAGAGCTCGCTCGACTTCGCCCAGCTCGCGAAGACGCCGGGCACCAAAGTCATGCTCATGGGCGTCGAGCGCATCGGGATCCTCACCCAACGCCTGATCGAGAATGGTGCCGCCGCCACGACCCCCTTCGCGCTCGTGCGGTGGGGCACGACCGCCCGCCAGCAGACGCTCCGCGGCACCCTCGGCGACATCGCGGAGAAAGTCGCTGCGAGCGGATTCAAAGCGCCCGCCGTCGCTGTGATCGGCAGCGTCGTCGGGCTGCGCGATCAGTTGAACTGGTTCGAGACGCGCCCGCTTTTTGGCAAACGCATCGTCGTCACCCGCACCCGCAAACAAGCCGGCGGCCTCAGCACCGGCTTGCGCCAGCTCGGGGCCGATGTCTTCGAACTGCCGACGATTCGCATCGAACCTCCGACCGACCTGCGCGAATTCGCCGAACTCGTCCGCGACTCGCACACCTACGAGTGGATCGTCTTCACCTCGCCGAACGGCGTCACCGCGTTCTTCGAAATGTTCTTCAAACTTTACGACGACGTGCGCTCGATCGGCGGCGCGAAGTTCGCCGCGATCGGGCCCGCCACCGCGGCCAAGGTGAAGGAATACCACCTCACCGTCGACCTGCAGCCCGACGAATTCGTCGCCGAAGCCGTCGTCAAAGCCTTCGTAAAACAGGGATCGCTCGACAACGTCACCATCCTCCTCGCCCGCGCCGAACAGTCCCGCGACGTGCTCCCCGTCGAACTCGCGAAGCTCGGCGCCATCGTCGACGAAGCCATCGCTTACCGCACCGTGCCCGAGACCGACGACGTGAGCGGCGGTATCGCCCGCTTCCGCGATGAGGGCGCGGATTTGATCACCTTCACGAGCAGCTCCACGGTGGAGAATTTCATGGCCTTGAAGCTGCCGCTTCCGCCCGATCTAAAGACCGCATCGATCGGCCCCATCACCTCGAAAACCATGCGCGAGCTGGGCCTGAAAGTAGATGTGGAGGCGAAACGCTATGACATCCCCGGACTGACCGCGGCCATCCGGGAGTTTTTCCTCGCGGGCCGCGTTTAGTATCCGACCCGAGACTGAGGCGACATTCCTCGGAAATTGCCGCGGGGTTGGCGTGGAATTCGCTAATTGCATCCCTGCTATGTCAGAACCCGCTGAGCTCCCTGACGCCGACCTGGACACTCAATTGCGCGGCCTCTTCCAAGAGGCTGAGCAAAAGATCCAGGGGCGTAATCCGCAGAAACCCGAAGTCGACAGAGATGCGCTTCGGTGTGAGGAAGAGCGCGTCATGAAGGCTTACACCAGTCTGCCGCAGATGCTGCGGCCGATGGTGCTGGGGATGGAGGCGATCTCGCGAGCGACCGGGGAGAATGCGCAGATTTTGCAGCGGCTCGACAAGGCGCATGGAGACGCCATCGAAGCGAATCGTGAATGGCCGCAGCTCATCGCCGGGCTCGAGGCCCTGCTCGAACAGAAGAACGGCGTGACGCAGCGGATGTTCGACGCGCTCCACGAGGAGCTGAAGGATTACAAGGATGGCTTCCTGCTGGAAAAGATTCTCAAACCGGTCATTCGCGATCTGATTTCGCTCTACGACGATCTCAAGCTGATCCATCGGCAGACGGAGGCAACGGTGAGTGCCTCGGAATGCGAGACCGCTCCGGACAGTCCGATCACGATGCGTCTCCGGCAGATGGAGACGAATGTGGCGCACCATTGCGAATTCGTGCTGGAGATCCTCGCGCGGCTGGATGTCTCGCTCATGCCGATCGGCACCGGGCGGCTGGACAAGCAGGCACAGCGGGCCGTGGCGCTCGAACTGGTGGACGACCCGGAGCTGGACATGACGGTGGTGCGCACCGTGAAGCGCGGCTTCATTTGGAAGGAAAGAGTATTGCGCGCTGAGGAGGTAGTGATGAACAAATACAAGCAGGCACCCGCCGCCACCCCTGTATGATCGCCGGAAATCCCACCGCAACCGCGCCGATGGCCGGACGCGCCCAGTTTCAAAAGCCATGAACGTGGAACCCGCCAAGCCAGCCCGCAAAGCCGTGGGGATCGATCTCGGAACGACGTTCTGCGCGATCGCCCACATCGATGCCTACGGGAAACCGCAGATCATTCCCAACTCGGAAAGCGAGCGGATCACGCCTTCGGTGATTCTCTTCGACGGTCTGAATGCACTGGTCGGGACGATGGCGAAACAGAACGCCGTTGCCGAGCCGGAGAAGATCGTGGACTTCGTGAAGCGCGAGATGGGCAAGAGCAAGGCGGAGTTCCATCGCGAGTTCAACGGGAAGATCTACGCCGCGGAAGAACTCTCGGCGGTGATCATTCGCAAGCTGAAGAATGACGCGGAGAAATATCTGGGTGAGCCGGTGTCCGACGCCGTGATCACGGTTCCCGCCTACTTCAACGACGCGGAACGGACGGCGACGCTGCATGCGGGCCAGCTCGCCGGTTTGAATGTGCTCCAGATCGTCAATGAGCCGACCGCCGCCGCGCTGGCCTACGGCCTCGACAAGCTGGAGAGCAATCAGACCGTTTTCGTGTTCGATCTCGGGGGCGGCACCTTCGACGTGACGATCATGCGCATCGAAGATCACCACATCCGGATGCTGGCGAGCAGCGGCGACCATCGCCTCGGCGGAAAGGATTGGGACGACATCATCGTGAACTGGGTCGCTGATGAATTTGACCGCATCCACGGGGAAAACCCGCTGCTCGATCTGCAGAGCTATCAGGATCTCTACAACCGCGCGCTGACCGCGAAGATTCAGCTCTCGAGCCGCTCCCGCACCACGATCGTCCATAGCTTCAACGGCAAGAGCGTGAAGCTGGATATCACTCGCGAAGACTTTGAAAATCGGTCGCGTCACCTGCTCGAGAAGTGCAAATCGATCTGCGAAATCGTGATGGCCGAGGCGCAGCTCGATTGGTCGCGGGTCGATCGCATCCTCCTCACCGGCGGCATGACGCGGATGCCCAGCGTGCGTGACATGATCCGAACGATGTCGAATGTCCCGGTGGCGGACGATGTCAGTCCCGACGAAGCGGTGGCGATCGGTGCGGCGATTCAGGGGGTGCTTTCGATTCTCGGTGAAGAGGACCGCGGCGGCGTGCGCGTGGTGTCACAGGAGGTTCGCGATCAGTTTTCCAGCGACGACGGTTCGCTGATTCGGGTGACGAATATCACCACCCACACGCTCGGCGTGGTGCTGTGGGACGACTTGAAGGTGGAGGAATACGTCTTCCCGATGATCAAAAAGATGAGCGCCATGCCGGTTGAGATGAAGAATTCATTCGGCACGGCGAAAGCGAATATGAAGAACGCGATCGTGCGGGTGGTCGAGGGCGAGAGTACCGTGCCCAGCGAATGCACCCCGCTCGGAATCTGCGACATCGAGTTACCGCCCTTTTTGCCGAAAGGATCGCCGGTGGAACTGACTTACACTTACAACGAGAACCAAGTGCTTGAGGTCATTGTCGACGCCTACGGGCGTCAGAATCGTGTGCAGATCGCGCGAAACACCGGCCTCTCGGAAAGCGAGATCGAGGCGGCGACGGCGGATCTTCTGCAAATCAAAGTTGTTTAGCGCTTCGGTTGCCTGTTAGCTCCCCACCGTGTCGCTGCCGAACCCGCTGCCCGACAATCCGCACCGCTGGGACGGTTGGAAGAACTACAACTCGAACGATCCTTACGAGCGGCTCTGCCTGCGTTTCGATTCCAATCCGAGCCAGGAGCAGATCGAAGACAACTGCCGGCAACTGCTCATCTGGTGGCAGAAGAAGCTTCCGCTCAAAAATCAGCCGAGCAATCCGGTGGCGCAAATGCTCCGCGGTGGTCTGGATGAGGCGCCGAAGTATCTCGCCGAGGCCAAGACCATCCTGCTCGACGCGGAAGCGCGGGCGCGCATCGACGCGAAACTTCATCAGCGGGCGATCGACGCTGCGCTGGAGGAGTTTCGCAAGCTGCTGACCTTTGCGATTTCCGACTGTCAACTCACCGAGCAGGACGAGGAGCGGCTGAACGAACGCGGACGCAGTCTCGGTCTCTCTCCGGCCGACGTGATCGGCGCGATCGAAGCCGAACTCAAACGCGTCGGTGCGGCGCGGGTCAGCACTCCGGTGGCACCGCCCCCGCTACCTCCGCCGCCTGCCTTCAGCAACGCTTCGGCGACGGCTGCGCGCGGGCCGGGAGAGGGAAACCCGGCTGACGAATTTCGCCGCATCCTGAAAATGTCCCGCCTCTGTCTCGAAGGCGAAGAAATGAGTGACGATCAGCGGGATGCGATGTGCAATCTCGGCGAAAGCCTGGGCCTCACTGGCGGGCAGGCCGAGGATTTGATCGACGAGTATCTCGAAGAGATGAGCATGGCGCCGGCGCCACCCGCGGCGGCTTCGGGCGCACGCACCGCTGCGCCGCCCGTGCGTAAGGCTGCGGCCGTGGCGGTGGCGTCGCGGCCCGCGACGAGCCAAACGATTGCGTCTGCTCCCCCGAAGCCGGAGCCGGCCGCAAAACCGGTCCCGGTGGCCCGCGAAATCAATGTCACGCCGCTCGGGAGATCGATCGAACGCCAGCAGTACCCGAATTTTGCGAACCTCGTCGGGATGGAGATGCTGCTCGTGACTTCGGGTCAGTTCGTCATGGGCAGCGCCGGCAGTAGCGCGCAGCAGAACGAACAGCCGCTCACGACAGTGACGCAGGCGGGCTTCTACTGTGCGCGCTTCCCGGTCACGAATGCGCAGTTCGAGGAATTCGATCCCGCGCATCGGATGAAACGCGCGCCCTGGGCGGATGATCGGCACCCGGTCATTTACGTCACGAGCAAGGAAGCCGAAGCATTCTGCCGCTGGATGAGCACCAAGGAGGGGCGCAAGTATCGGCTGCCGACCGAGGCGGAGTGGGAATACGCCGCCCGCGGAGTCGATGGCCGGAGTTATCCGTGGGGAGACTGCTTCGACGCCGGGCACTTCGCCAACTTCGCCGACAAACGGACCACCTTCGCATGGCGCGATCCGGTGATCGATGATGGCTTCCCCGAGACATCTCCGGTGGGCTCGTATCCCAAAGGGGCAAGCCCTTTCGGCGTCGAAGACATGGCAGGCAACGTCTTCGAGTGGTGTCTCGACTGCCTCGAGCCATACAAGGGCAAGGAGCGCGTCAACCCACGCGGTCAGATCGGCGGCACGAAGCGCAATTACCGTGGCGGGAGCTGGAAGTCGCGGCCTGCCAGTCTGCGCGCCACCGCCCGCGCTTTCAACTTGCCGGACTTTTCTTCCAACGATGTGGGGTTCCGCGTGATCTGCGAATGCGACCCAGCACAAGCGCAACCGGTCGAGGCGCCGCGGTAGCAACCGACGCCTGCCAAATAAAAACAGCCAGTTCGCGATGGCGAACTGGCTGTTTGAAAATCGAGCAGCAGCGGATGCTGCCGACGGCTACTGAGGAGTGAAGCGGAACTTCGCTTTCGCGCGCTTCGCGTTGGCCTTGGCCTTGCGTTTGGAGCGCTGGGTGGGGGTTTCAAAAGCGCGCAGTCGGCGCACTTCATCCATGATCCCCTCCGCGTCGAGTTTGCTCTTGAGGCGTTTCAGAGCCCGGTCGATTGGCTCTCCTTTGCGCACGATGACTTCAGGCATATTAATTCGCTTGGATAGTTGTTGAAGGTTGATTCCGTTGAAATTGAGAGCGGCATGCTAGGGGGGGACGAAGGGACCGTCAATGGCGGGATTCGACGAATTTTCGAGATCTCGACCGCCTCGAGCGAGGCATCCGATTTAGGGAGGGGGTGCCGAAGTCTCGTCTCTCCGGGGAAGCTGCGCCTCCAGGCGGATCTTTATCCGCTGATAATCAGGGCTTTGCACTTGATTCAGGCAGCGGCGAGAAGCGTCAAAATGTCCCAAGTATAAGTCGACTCGGGCGAGGTTGATCAAGGCGAAATCCTTTACCGGAGAGAGGTCGTGCACCTTTTCCCATGCCTTTCGCGCCTGCCCCCAGTCCGGGGCGGGAAGGCCGTAAAACGTCTCCGCGAAGGCGCGCGCGTATTCCACATTCGAAGGTGAAAGGCGTGCGGCTTCGGCGAAATGGTTGAGCGCATCCTGAAGAACGCTTTGCTCGTCGGGATGAGTTTCATCGCGCAATTGATGGCGGAAAAGGTAGAGCACGTTTGCCAGGGCGAAGTGAGCGAGTGCGTGCTGTGGCTGCGCCATCACCGCCTGCCGGTGCAGGGCGGCAGCCTTCGTGATCTCGCCCGCGGCCACGGCTGCGCCACCGAGCCCGATGAGTGCGCCGGCATTGGTCGGTTCGAGGAGCAGCGCGGCCTGCCAATCCTCGACCGCTCCGCGGTGCTCGTCGCACTCCCAACGAAAGTCGCCCCGCGCCGCAAGCACTGCGGCACTCGCCGCGTTCTCGGCGACGAGTTGGTCGTAGGCGGCGCCGAGTTTCCTTCGCTGGTCGGCATCCGTCAGAGTTGCTTCGCTGAGTTTCAGCGCCTCGAGCCGCGCATCCCCAGGCGGGGGGCCGGGTGGCTGCGCGCAGAGCGGCAGCGCCGTGAGGAGTCCGATGGTCAGAGCGATCAGTTGACGGTATTTCGCATCACGCATAATGTCGGTGCGCAGTCTCGAAGTATCCCCGCTGCGGTGCCACGGCACGGTAGCTACCGCTGGAGAGAGCGCCACCGCGTTTCTACCTCGCCCTTCGACTGTTATTCCCTATGCAGAAACTCGATTTCGGTGAAGCGCTCGACCTCATCCATAGCCAGGACCCTCGCTATGATCGGGACGCTTACCACTTTCTCCGCGACGCCCTCGATTTCACGATCAAGCTGCGCAAAAAAGCGAAGGAAGGCACCGGTCATGTGAACGGACCGCAACTGCTCGAGGGCATTCGGCAGTATGCCCTGAAGCAGTTCGGCCCCATGGTCACGACCGTTCTCGCTTACTGGGGAATCACCCGCTGCGACGACTTCGGCGAGATGGTCTTCAATCTCATCCGCGTGAACATTTTCGGCAAAACAGAGACCGATTCACCCGAGGATTTTAAAGGCGGCTACAATTTCCACGAGGCGTTCGTCGCCCCCTTTCTTCCGATGGCAGCGCCGACACACCCTCGGCTCCAGACAGGTTCGCCAGCGCGCGAACTCCGGTAATTCCCGCGGCGCCGGCCGCTCGTTTGATTTTTGCTTATGGACCCCGTCTCTCATTCCGCCGTGCCTGCCGACCCCGGAAATGCACTCCAGTTTCCCGCCACCGACGCCCGCACCTGGACCCTCGCCAATGGCCTCGGCGTCATCGTGCAGGAGGACCACAGCGCCCCGGTCGCCAGCGTGCAGATCTGGGTGGAAACCGGCAGCATTCACGAAGATCGCCACCTCGGCGCAGGGCTCTCGCACATTCTCGAGCACATGCTTTTCAAGGGCACAAAGACTCGCGGCGCCAGCGAGTTTGCCGAGCGAATCCAGGACGCCGGCGGTTACATCAACGCCTACACGTCCTTCGACCGCACGGTCTACTGGATCGACATCCCCGCGAAAGGCGTGCCGACCGCGCTCGAACTCCTCACCGATGCGGTCATGAATTCCACGCTCCCGCCCGAGGAATACGTGAAGGAGCAGGAGGTCATCCGCCGCGAATTCGCGATGGGCCATGATGATCCCGACCGCATGAGCGGCCAGCAGCTCTTTGCTCAAGCCTATCGGGAACATCCCTATCAGCACCCGATCATTGGCCACCTCGATGTTTTCAACGGGCTGCATCGCGACGATGTCATGGCCTACTACAAGGCGCGCTACGTTCCGAATAACATGTTCTTCGTCGTCGCCGGCGACGTGGATCCCAACGCCGTCCACGCCCAACTCACCACGCTTTTCGCCGAGCATCCGCGCCGGAGCGTCACGCCTATTTTCATCCCGAAAGAGCCAGCCCAACTCGGTCGGCGGGAGTCGCATGTGGAGTTCGCGACCGAACTCACCCGGCTCAACCTCGCCTGGCACATTCCCGAACTCACCCATCCCGACGTCCCCGCGCTCGACGTTCTCGCCGTGGTTCTAGGTAGCGGTCGCAGTTCGCGCTTCTACAAGCGCCTCCGCGAAGATGCAGGCCTCGTCCATTCCGTCGATTCCTGGTGCTACGCGCCGGGGCAGGCCGGTTTGTTCGGCGTCGATGCGGTGCTCGATCCGGAAAACCGTGCCGCTGTCGAACGCGAGATTCTTGCCATGCTTGCCGGAATCCGGGTCGGTGGCGTGACCTCAGCCGAACTCGAGAAAGCCAAGCGCATGGCCCTTAGTCACCAACTCGGCGCCGTCACTACCATGCGCGGCAAAGCCAGCGACCTCGGCTCAAACTGGCTGCTCACTCGCAACCTCGACTTCTCCCGCACCTACCTCGAAGCGATCCAGCGCGTCACCGTCGACGACATCATTCAGGTTCTGGGGAAATATTGCACCGACGCGAACCTGACCGTCACTTCGCTGAATCCCACGGGCGCATTGGCCAGGACGGATTCCGTCGCCCCGGTCAACACCGCCGGGGAGATTCAGAAGTTCGAGCTTTCCAACGGCTTGCGGCTTCTCGTGCGGGAGGATCCGCGCCTCCCGCTGGTCTCGCTTTCGTGTTCCTTCAAAGCGGGCCTCCTCGCCGAGACTCCCGAAAACAATGGCATCACGCGACTGCTTTCCAAAGTCCTGCTCAAAGGAACCCGCCGTCGCACCGCCGAGCAACTCGCCGATGAGATCGAAGCCGTGGGCGGCAGCGTGTCCAGCGATGCCGGTAACAACTCGCTCAACCTCTTTGTCCGGGTCATGCAGCCCGACTTCCGTCTCGGTCTCGACGTTCTTGCCGACACCATCCTCGAAGCTTCACTCCCCGAGAAAGCGATCACTCGCGAGAAAGAAATCCAGCTCGCCGGCATCAAAGCCGAGGAAGAGGAAATGACCGTCGTCGCCCGCAACCTCCTGCGTGGCGAACTTTATCCGAACCATCCTTACGGACTGCGCCAGCTCGGTTCACCGGAAGCCGTGACGCGCCTTACGCGAGATGACCTCGCCGCCTTCCGAGACCGCCACGTCGTCGCCCGCAATGGCGTGATCGCCGTCTTCGGCAATGTCCAAGCGGCGGAAGTGCGCGACCTCGTCGAGGCGGCGCTGGGCAGCCTGCCCGCCGGTGAGCCGGCTTTCATCGACGTCCCGCAACCCGTCGCTCTGCCGGCCAGTCGCGAGGTATTTCTCGTCAAGGACAAGCAGCAAGCGGTGCTGATGACCGGCTATCATTGCGCCGACCTTTTCAGCCCCGACCGTGCCGCGCTCGAGCTGATCGACGAAGCGTCCAGCGACCTCGGCTCCCGCTTTTTCCTCCGCATTCGCGAAGAGATGGGCCTCGCCTACTTTGTCGGAAGTTCGCAAATGATCGGTCTCGCCCGCGGCCCGTTCGTCTTCTACTGCGGCACCGATCCGGCGAAGGTCGATGAGGTCAAGGCGGCGCTCCACGACGAAATCCGCAAGCTCGCCGAACATGGCCTGACCGACATCGAAATCACCCGCGCCAAGGAAAAATTTCTCGGCGCGCAGGACATTCGGAATCAATCGAACGACAGCTTCGCGTTCAGTTGCGCCCTCGATGAACTCTACGGCCTCGGCTTCGCCCACTACCGTCAACTCCGAAGCGAGATCGAAGCCGTAAGCACCGAGGACGTCCGCCGCGTCTCCCGCAAATACTTCGCCGACCAGCCCTCGATCACCGCGATCGTCCGCCCGGCTTAAACCATCTCTTTCGCGAGGAACGCGCGTGCCGCCGCCTCGTCGCTTTCGACCTGTGCTCGGAGCGCATCGAGACCGGAAAACTTCTGCTCCGGGCGGAGAAAGTGCCGGAACGTGACTTCGAGATCCTCGCCGTAGAGATCGTCATGGCAGTCGAAGAGATGCACCTCGATCAGTCGCTCGCCGGTCGCGTTCGAAATGGTGGGGCGAATGCCGATATTGGCCACGCCTTTCAGTGCCCGGGACCCGTGGGCGACGTGCACTGCGTAGACGCCATTCGGGGGAAACTGCTCGTTGTGCGCGCTCAGATTTGCGGTGGGAAAACCCAGCGTCCGGCCGAGTTGAGCGCCTTTGGTTACCGTGCCGAGAATGGTGTACTCGCGGCCGAGCAACCGGGCCGCGGTGGCGAGATCGCCGTGTTCGACCGCGCTGCGAATGAGCGTGCTGCTCACTACCGTGGCGTCCACTTCCACGGCGGGCACGCCCACTTCGTCAAATCCGAGCTCACGTCCGAGTTCGTCAAGCAAGGCGAGATTGCCGGCGCGATTTTTTCCGAATGACCACTCGTAGCCCACGCAAATTTCCCGCAGCGGACGTGCGGCGCGGGCCAGACTGCGGATGAACTCCGCGGGCGGCGTGGCGGCGAACGAATGATCGAACGGGATGATCAAAAGGTGCCGGACGCCGAGTGATCGGATCAGCCGAATTTTGTGCGGCGTCGACGTGAGGAGCCGCGGCGCGTGCTCCGGCCGCAAAAGCCGGATCGGATGGGGATCGAATGTGACGACCACTGCGGTGCCGCCGGCTTTTTCCGCATCACTGAGCGCCCGGTCGATGACCGCACGATGCCCGAGATGCACGCCGTCGAACACACCGATGGCGAGAAACAGCGGGCCTGGAAGCGTCGCGAGTTCGGCGATCGAATGGAGGACTTCGGTCATCGCTGGCGCCGCTCGGCGTTTCAAATTCAGGCCCCGCGCATCCGCGACACCGTTGGGAGGTTCAGGATGCTCTGGCGAATGGTCGCAGCGTCGAGGGTCTGGATGTCGTTCACCGTCACCGCGTGATCGAGGGTGAACTTACCGCTCTTCGTCCGGCGCAGTTGTTTCAAGTGCGCTCCGCAGCCCAGTTCGTTGCCGATGTCGAAGGCGTAAGTCCGGACGTAAAAACCTTTCGAACACACCACGCGGAAGTCGATTTCCGGCAGGCGCACTTCCTTGATCTCGTGGCCGTAGACATGCACGAAGCGCGGTTCGCGTTCTACGACCTTGCCCTGTCGCGCCAGCTTGTAGAGCGGCACGCCGTCCTTCTTAATCGCGGAAACCATGGGCGGCATCTGGTAGAAATCGCCGTGAAATTTCGCGAAGGCAGCATCGATTTGCTCCCGCGGGTAGGCGGGGACTTCGCGGGTTTCGGTGATCTTGCCATCGGCGTCCTGGCTGTCGGTCATTACGCCGAGCGACATCGTGCCGACGTATTCCTTATCCTCGGCCATGAGGAGATCCTGAATCTTCGTGCCGCGTCCGAGGACGATGATAAGCAGGCCGGTGGCGAGCGGGTCGAGCGTGCCGCAGTGGCCGACCTTTTTGGTATTGAGCCGGCGCCGCACGATCGCGACCACGTCGTGCGAGGTCATTCCGGATGCTTTGTCCACGAGCAGGACGCCGTCGAGGTTGTCTTGATTCACAGGGTAAGGGGAAAGGGGAGGGGCTTCAGGCCGATGCGAGTTCGCGGTCGATCGAAGCGAGGACTTGTTGTTGCACATCCGCCAGCGTGCCGGTGACGCGGGCACCGGCCGCGAGAGTGTGGCCGCCGCCGCCGAACTGTCCGCAGATCTTGCTGACATCGGCTTTCGGCGACTTCGAACGCAGGCTCACGCGGATGCGGCCGTCGCCGAGTTCTTCGAAAAATGCGGCTACGATAACTCCCTGCACCGAGCGGATGTGGTCGATGAGTCCCTCCGTGTCTTCCGGTTGCACGCCGAGCCGTTGTGTCGTGGCGACGGTAAGGGCGATGCTCGCGATGCGGTCTTCGCCGCTGAATTGCAGCACGTTCAACATCTCCCGCAGCAGCTCGATGCGGCGGCGTGGATGGCTTTCGTAGAGCTTCTGCGAGAGGTCGCCGACGTTGACTCCGGCCTTCACCAGCGCCGCTCCGATTTCGTAAGTCCGCGCGGTCGTGCTCGGATATTGGAAGGAACCGGTATCCGTGCTGATCGCCGCGAAAAGATTGTCGGCGATCGCGTAGGTCAGCGGGAGTTCGCACAGGTGGATCAGCTCGTAGAGAATCTGTCCGGTCGCCGGTGCCGCCGGATCCACATACACGAGGTCGCCGTAGCCTTCGTTGGTAATGTGATGATCGATGTTGATCCACAGCGCGCCCGGCGCGACGGCGTCGATGCTGCGACCGGCGCGGGATTTCACGGCGTTATCGAGCACGATTGCGACTTCGAATTCCCGCGGCTCCGCAGGCGGTTTGGTCACGAGGTCGGAGTGGGGGAGAAAGCGGAGCTTGTCCGTCATCCCGTCATCATTCCATGCGGTGACATCCCGGCCGAGTTGTTGCAGGCAGAGCGTCATGGCCAGCGTGCATCCGAGCGCATCGCCATCGGGCCGCGCGTGGGAGATGACGACGAAGTGGCGCTTGGTTCGCAACACCTCCGCGATTTCTTCGAGGTCGCAGTTACCCTTCATCATCCGTCTTCGCCTCGTCGTCCGGGACATCGAGTTCGCTTAAAAGATTCAGCACGCGATCGCCGCGCTCCGCCGCCACGTCGAGTTTGAAGTGGAGATGGGGCGTGTATTTCAGGACGACCCGCCGCGACAGCGCATGCTGAAGATGCGGCCGCGCATCGTGGAGCTTCGCCATGGATTGCTTTGCCTCATCATCGGTGCCGATGACGCTCACGAAAACGTGCGCATGCTTCAGATCGGGCGTGACGTCCACTTGCTGAATCGTGACCAGCTTCGCCGGAAAGCTGATCTCGCGGGTGACCAGTTCGCCCAGCTCGCGCCGGATGAGTTCATTGACCCTCTGGAGACGGTGTTTCATCGAGAAGTTGAGAGTTGATTGTTGAGAGTTGAGAGGCGTCGAAAGCCTTGAGTGGAGCGCCTCTCAACTCTCAGCCCTCAACTCTCAACTCGCCCAGCTTCAGAGCTTCTGCGCGACTTTTTCGAGGGTGTAGCACTCGATGATGTCGCCGACTTCGTAGTCGTTGAAATCGCCGAGCTTGATACCGCACTCCAGCCCGTTGCGGACTTCCTTCACGTCGTCCTGGAAACGGCGCAGCGTGGCGAAGCCACCATCGTAGATCGGCTGGCGACCGCGGAGCACGCGAGCTCGTCCGGTCCGCGCGAGGCGGCCATCGGTGACCGCACAACCAGCGACGAGTCCCTTGGACAATTCGAATACCTTCTTTACCTCGGCGTGGCCGATGACGGTTTCGCGGCTCTCCGGATCGAGCAGTCCCGCCATCGCTTCCTTCACCTGATCGATGAGTTCGTAGATGATCGAGAAGAGCTTGATCTGCACGCCCAGGCGCCTAGCCGTGACTGCGGCATTGGATTCAACTTTCGTCCCGAAACCGATCACGACGCAGTCGCTGGCCCCGGCAAGTTGGATGTCGCTCTCGCTGATCGGGCCGACCGCGGCGTGAACGATTTCGAGGTCGATCTTCTTGCTGTTGATTTCGCCGAGCGATGTTTCGAGCGCTTCCAGCGAGCCTTGCACGTCGCTCTTGAGAATGACCTTGAGCTTCTTGCGCTGCCCCTCGGCGATGTTGTCCATCAGCGTCTCGAGCGTGGCGCGCTGCGGTGTGGTGAGCTTTCCGACGCGCCCTTCCTCGAGGCGCTCCTCGCTGAGGCGCTGCGAGGCGCGATCGCTCTCCATGCCCACGAAGTCGTCGCCGGCATACGGCAAGCCGGAAAAGCCGAGCACCTTGCACGGTGTGGAAGGTCCGGCCTCCTTGATCGGCTTGCCGGTGTCGTCGATGAGCGACTTCACCTTGCCGGAGAATTTTCCGCAGATGAAGGACTGGCCGGGTTTCAGCGTGCCCATCTTCACGATGATCGTCGCGGTCGGGCCGCGGCCCTGTTCGACCTGCGCCTCGATCACCGTTCCGCGCGGAATCTGCTCCTGGCTCGCTTTCAACTCGAGCATTTCCGCCTCGAGCGTGATCGCCTCCAGCAGTTTGTCCACGCCTTGCCCCTTCACCGCGGAAACCGGGCAGACGATCGTTGCGCCGCCCCAATCCTCGGGCTGGAGGCCCTTCTCCTGAAGCTGGCCCTTGACCTTGTCCACGTTCGCGCCGGGCAGATCGATCTTGGTGATCGCCACGAGGATTTTCACCTTCGCCGCCTTGGCGTGGTTCAGCGCCTCGAGGGTCTGCGGCATGATGCCGTCGTCGGCAGCGACAATGAGCACGACGATGTCGGTGACGTTCGCACCGCGCGCACGCATCGCCGTGAAGGCGGCATGGCCGGGGGTGTCGAGGAAAGTGATGCGGTGCCCATTGTGGATGACCGAGTAGGCGCCGATGTGCTGGGTGATGCCGCCGGCTTCGCCCGCCGCGACGCGCGCCTTGCGGATCGCATCCATCAGCGTTGTCTTGCCGTGATCGACGTGGCCCATGAAAGTCACGATCGGCGCGCGATGCTTGAGTTCGTCCGCCTTCGGTTTCTCGGGCACTTTCGGAGGTTCGATGACGACGACCGGCTTGTGGACGCCGCCGCCTTCCTTGCGCTTTTCCTTTTCGAAAACGAATCCGTGCTTCGTGCATGCCTTGGCGGCCACATCCGCCTCGATCGTCTGGTTGATCGAGGCGAAAATGTTCATCTCCATCAAGTCGCCGATGAGTTGGAACGGCTTGATGGCCATCGCGGTCGCGAGATCCTTGACCGTGAACGGCGGCTTGAGGTGGACGATCTTTTCGTTCGTCACTTCGCCTTCGCCGACGGGTTCCGCGGCGGCCGGAGCGGGCGCCGGGTCGGGCACGACGACCG
>JANPHH010000381.1:0-2076 GCA_031424375.1 Chthoniobacter sp.
CCCGCAGCGCCGCGGAAAGTGAGCTGGGTCATCCGAACCACCGGTCCGCTCGTGAACACCGGCCTGCGGGCGCTCGCGCTCTACGATTACCTGTATGATGCCGACGGCGGGTATTTCGGACTCAGGCCAATCCTGGGGAAAGCGCATTGAGCCACCCAAGCCGCGACCTCTCCACCGCCGTGAAAGCAAAGCGCGCACTGACGACCGGGGTCCGGCGACTCATCCGGTTGCAAGCAGCGCCTTAGCCGTCGCGGGAAGCGTGCCTCTCCATGCCCTCAACCCCGGACAATGGAGCCTACAACTACACGGACCGTCTTTGTGCCCGGCTGCCGCGCGCTTTGCAGGAAGGGCGTGAGACGGAGGGGGTGAGCCGGTATTCGCTGGAGAAGAAATCGGCGGTGTCGCGCGACATGATCGGGGATATCGAAAATGGGGACTCGATCCCCACGCTGCACCTCGCGGCGCGGCTGGCGTATGGGCTGCGGATGAAGGCGTGGGAACTGGTGAGGAGACTGGAGGAAGACCGCGAAGCGTGAACGGGCGGGGAACGTCGGAGATGTCCGACTAACGGGGGTGGCGGGTTTTGTGGTGGAGTCGCGGGCGTCACTCCCGACCCCCACGATGCACCTCCCCGTCGCCAATCCAGCCAGCCTCCCGCTCCCAGCGGCATCGCGCCTGCCTGCGGGAGTCGTGATTTTGCCTCCGGGGGTCGCTTTCTGGTCCAGAACGGGGCTCTTCTCCCTGCGAAGGACGCCCCCATTTGCCGCGGGGGCAGCGCTGGACGCGGCGGGGGCGGCGGTCCGGCTGCCGGGGGCGGCGATGGCTGTCGCGGGGGCGGCGCTCTGCGGTGCGGGGGTTCCCCCATTCGGCGCGGGGGCGGAGTTCCCGCGGGCGGGGGCAGCGGTGGACGGCGCGGGGGCAGCGGTCCGACGCTCGGGGGCGGCCCCCATTTTGTCCGGCGGAGCCCCCGGCGCGTCCGGTGGAGCCACCATTTTGCGGAGTGCTGCCCCCGGAGGCGAGAGGGGGAGACTGAGAGACAAGGAGACGATGCGCTGATCAACGCGCTGCGGCGGTAGGGTCCGCGCCCGCCGGTCTGGGTGACGACGGAGCGTCGCCCTCCGCCCCGTGGCTCCGCGTGGCGGGCGGCGGCATGGGGTGCGCACCCGCGGGGAAATGTTTGGTCGCGAGGCTGCCGGTCTCGGCTATCCTGCCGCCTCCCCCGAGACGAATGCTTTCCCCTCGCCGCTATTCCCATGTGCTTTGCGCGCTCCTCTTTGCGTGGAGTGCCGGGCGGAGCGTGGCGCAGGCTCCGAATGGCGCGTGGGTGTATCCCTCGGCGACGGGGAATCTGCTCTATCAGCTCGACTCCCGGGGGCAGCGCATCGCGGATTTTTCCCAGTGCGGCTATCGCGGCGGCACGGAGCCATTGCCCAATGTCACGGCGCTCATCCCGCAGAGTCGCTGGGTGTATGTCAGCCCGGGCACCGGCGATGACACGGCGCTGATCCAGGCGGCGATTGATTCCGTGGAGGCGATGACGCCGGATGCGAAGGGCTGGCGCGGGGTGGTCTATCTGAATGCGGGTGAGTATCAGCTCGCCACCACACTCACCATCCAGGCCAGCGGCGTGGTGCTGAAAGGTGCGGGGGATTCCTCCACGAGCGGCACGCGGCTGCGGGCGACGGATGCGCGGCAATACACGCTCATCTCGGTGAGTGGCCCCGGCAGTCGCAGCACGGTGAGTGGCACGACGCACAGCCTCACGCAGAAGCTCGTGCCAGCGGGCACGCGGACCTTTGAAGTGGACAGCACCAGCGGCCTCGCCGTGGGGCATACCGTCATGGTCAAACGCCCGAGCACGGCCAACTGGATCGCGGACATCGACATGGATCAACTCGGTCCCGCTCCGGTATATCCGTGGACGGCGGGCTCGAAGGATCTCTCATTCGACCGCGTCATCACGCGCATCGACGGAAACTGGGTCACCGTAGATGTGCCACTGCCGCAGACCTTCGAGTCGCAGTATGGCGGCGGACAAATCTGGCGCTACACTTGGAGCGGACGCATCCAGCAGGT
>JANPHH010000382.1:0-4169 GCA_031424375.1 Chthoniobacter sp.
CCCGAAGGCTTCCCGGCGATCATTCGCTTTAGCCGCAACGGCCAGCTCCTGCTCACCGGCGGCGGTCTCGGTGGAAAATCCGGGAAGGTCGTGCTTTGGGACATCAAGACGGGGGACCGCATCGCCACTCTCGGTAATGAGGTCGACCAGGTTCTCGCCGCCGATCTCAGCGCCGATCAGCAGTTCGTTGCCCTCGGCGGGCCGAACAAGCTGGTGAAAATCTACGCCACCAAGAACGGCAAGCTCGTTGCTTCGATCAAAAAGCACACCGACTGGGTGACCGCAATCGCCTATTCGCCCGACGGCAAATACCTCGCGAGCGCCGACCGCAGCGGCGGCATCCAGGTGTGGGAAGGTTCGACCGGCAAGGAGTTCAACTCGCTGCCCGGTCACAAGGCGCCGGTCACCGGTCTTGCGTTCATGCCCGGCGTGCTCGCTTCATCGAGCGAGGATGGAAAGATCGCGCTGTGGGACGTGAAGGAGGCAAAGGAAATCCGGAGCTGGGCAGCGCACGCCGGGGGCGCTGCGTGGGTGGACTTCACGCCCGACGGCAAGCTCGCCTCGGCAGGCCGGGACAAGATTGCCAAAGCGTGGGATCAAACCGGCAACGCGCTTGGCAAAACCGAACCTTTCGCCGACATCGCCCTCCGCGCCGGGCTCAGCAACGACCGCGTGATCGCCGGCGACTGGACCGGGATGGTCCGGGTGACAAATTTCGCCGGGAAGGAACTCGCGCAGCTTTCCCTCAATCCGCCCGTGCTCGCCGACCGCATCGCCGAGACCAACAAACGCATCGCCGACCAGCAATCCGCACTTTCCTCGTTGCAGCAACAATTTGCCGCCGGCACCGAGAAGGTGAACGCCGAGAGAGCCGCCGCGGAAGCTAGGAAGAAAGCAGACGCCGACGGATTGGCCGCGGCCAAAGCTGCCACGCCCGCGGCGGAGACGAAACTCGCGGAAGCAAAGGCCGAACTTGAGAAGCTGACCAAAGAGCGAGACGCCGCGGACGAGTCCGGTCGCCCGGCCGCGCAGCAGAGGCTTGAGGCGCAGCAGGGGGTCATCGCGGCGGCGCAGACCGAAGTGACCAAAGCGGCGGAAGGCCTGAAGAAGAAACTCGCCGAGACCGACGCCGCCAAAGACGCGGGGTCGAAACTCACCGCGCAGATCGCAGAACTGACCAAGAAACTCGAAGCGCACAACGCGGAACTGCAGCGCCTCCAGCAGGCGCTCGGCCAGCAGAAAGCCGGCACGCCCGCTTTCAACGAAGTGAACGCAAAGGTCACCACCCGCGCAGCGGAAGTGACGCAAACCCAAACTGCGCTGACCGCCGCGCGCAAGCAGGCGGGCCAGTTGCCCTCCGACGCCGAGGACGCTCTCGCGAAAACAAAGGCCGCTCTCGACGACACGAGCAAGCAACTCGGCGACGCCCGCACGCAACTCGGCCGATGGAAACTCGCCCAGCTTTTCCAGGTCGTGCACGTCTCGAAGCAGTCGCTCGCACAGAAAAAGACGGCTTTCGAAGACCTCGTCGCCACGTTGAAAGACGCGCTTCAGCCGATCGAGCGCATCAAAGCGGACATCGCCGCCGCGGAAAAAGCCGCGACCGAAAATGCCGCCAAGCTGCCGGAGAAAGAGAAGCTCTACGCCGAGGCCCAAGCTGCCGCGACACCCGCCAATCAAGCCGTGGGCGCCGCCGAAGCTGCGGTGGCCGAACGGGAGAAGGCGCTGAAAACCACGATTGATACGGTAACGCAGGAAACAGCCGCCAAGCCCGACCAACTCCGCAAACAACTCGCGGCTCAGGAAGCTGAAGTCGCCAAGGCCCGCGAGGCGCGTGGGACGAAAAAGGAGGGAACACCGGAATACGCCGAAGCCGACAAACTGGTGCAGGACAAGAAAGCCGAGATCGCCGCAACGACTGCCGCGCTCGAAGCGGCGAAGAAAGCGCCGAAACCCGCCGAGTCCGAGCCCGCGAAAGCCGCGCTCGCCGAGCTGACCAAAGCCCGCGAAACTCTCGACAAAACCCGCGCCGGCGCGCGCGAGGCAACCGACAAGGTGAGTGTGGCGGAGCGTGAGCTGAAGAAAGCGAAAGGCGCGGCCGAGCAGGCCACGAAGCAACTCGCCGACCTGCAAGCAAAACAACCCGAAGTAATCAAAGCCGCCGAGGCCGCGAAGAGCGAGGCCGAACGCGCCCTCCCGATCGCCGAGAAGGAATTCGCCACCGCCAAAGCGCAGGCCGAGAAAACCCGCGCCGAATACGAAACCGCCAAAGGCGCCCGTTCGGCATCAATCGCAACACCGTAGCGGGTGGGTTAGGAAGTCTCCTGGCGCGCAGCGCCCCATCCAAACAACCTTGTCATCCTGAGCAGAGCGGAGGAGGAAAGGCGGGCGCAGCGCAGTCGAAGGCCCACTACTTTTTCTTCGACTGCCGGCGGTGCGGAGCGCCTCCTCGCACGTGGAATTGGGGAGCAGTTAGAGGTCCTTCGACTGCGTTCCTCCCCACCTGCTCGCCCACGGACCGGCCTCCACTTGTCCCGCACGCCGCCGCCTCGGCCCACGAGGAACTTCGCTCAGGATGACAGGGCTTTGGCTTGGACGCGCGAGCGCACCTACGCCAGCCACTCGCGCAGCGTCGCTAGGTCTTTCTTCATGTTGGCGACCATCTCCTTGCCGGCGCCGAGCGATTTGTATTCGTGGTGCTGGCTAAGCGGTCCGGCGAATGCGGACTTTTTCAGTTCGGTGAGGAAGCTCTTGTGCACACTCCCTTCGCCGAAGTTGCACCACAGCGGCGCCCAGCCTTTCGCGCCTTTTTCCCAGTAGAAATCCTTCAGGTAAACGGCGACGTAACGCGGTTGCATCAGCCGCGCCTGGATGGGCCAGGAAAGTCCGCCTTCGAGCGTCGCGTGGCCGATATCGAAGCAGATCCCGATGGCCTGCGGGTCGAGATCCTTGATCATCGTCCACACGTCCCAGATCGGCGCGCCGACATAGTCCGCGCCGGAGTGATTCTGCCAACCTCCTTGGATACCTAGCTCAAGGTTCAGCGCGGCGAGATCTTTCAGTTGCGCGCCCACATCGCGCACCGTGTCGGCGACCGGTTTGTCCGCGGTATATTTCTCAAAGCCGAACCGGTATTTTTTGATCCCGAGCTTTGCCGCGGTGCGCAGGATTTTCTCCGCAAGCGGATCGCGCTTCGTGATCTCGGTCGTGACGATCGTCACTTCCTTGCCCCGCTTCTTCAGCGCCTCGACCATCTTGGGCAGTTCCTCTTCCACCTTCGCCGGCGCGATATGCCCCGCCTTGGCGCGCACGGCGCACTCGATGCCATCCCAGCCGATGTCCGCCACGAGGTCGGCGGTGTCGTCGTAGTTGAGATCCGCAAAGGGTTTGCTGAACGCGATGATCTTGAAACGCTCGTTCGCGCTGGCCGCGAAGGCGCTGGGCGTGGCGGCGGCCGCGGCGGCGAGCGCGGCGGTGGTAAGAAACTGGCGGCGGGTCTGGGGGTGCATGGTGTCTATTCGGGGAGAATGGGCGATTCGAATCCGGCGAGCTGTTCGGGCTTCACGTCCTTGGCGCGCTTGGCTCCACCGTGAAAGGTGGGCCGCAAAGTTCCGAGCAGGCTGATGTTGGCATCGGGCGTGATCTTCTCCTCGAGCGGTGGGTCAGGCGAGGCACTTCGTCAACTCACCACGGATGCGCGCTTCGTTGAGTTCCTTGCCGATGAAGACGAGCTGGCTCTTTCGCACCTCTTCTTTTTCCCAGAGCCGATCCCACATGATCGTGAAGCGGTTGTTCACGCCGTGGAAGATCGCGCGGCGCGGATTTCCGGCGATGGCGATGAAACCTTTCGAGCGGAAGACCTTCTCCTTTTCCGAAAGCTCCTGCACGAACAGCTCGAACTTCTCGACGTTGAACGGCTTGTCGAACTCGAAGCTGAACGACTCGATGTCGTGATGATGCCGGTTCTTCAGTTCGTTGAGGAACTCCGGATCGATCTCGATTTTTTTGTCGAGGTCGAAGGCGTGCATATCGAGCAACTCCTTGAGGTTCACCTGCGACTGATTGGTGCGGAACATCTGGGCGTGCGGGTTCAGTTTCCGCGCGTTGGTTTCCACCTCCACGAGTTTCGCTTCGTCCACGAGGTCGGTTTTGTTGATGAGGAGGTAATC
>JANPHH010000383.1:0-3352 GCA_031424375.1 Chthoniobacter sp.
AAGGCCGCGCCTGCGGCCTCACCCTGAGCTGCCCGCTCGCCCCCGGCCAGTGGGCCGCGCACACCCAGGGCGCCTACCTTTTACGCACCAACTGCCCCGAGCGCGATCCCGCCCAACTCTGGCGCTGGTATATCCAGCTCACCCAGGCCGAAGCCGCCTTCCGCACCGCCAAAAGCGACCTCGGCCTGCGTCCCATCTACCACCAGACCACCGCGCGCGTCGAAGCCCACATCCTCGTCTGCTTTTTGGCGCTGGCCATGTGGCGTACCCTGGAGATGTGGATGCACGGCAAAGGCCTCGGCACCTGCGCGCGCCGCCTCGTCGAGGAAGTGGCCACCATCAAAAGCATGGACGTGCTGCTCCCCGTGCGCCGCGGCGCACAACTCGCCCAACTGCGCCTGCGCTGCGTCGCCCGCCCCGAACGCCGGGTGGCCGAACTCCTCGTGCGCCTGGGCCTGGACCTGCCCACCCGCAGCCGGATCATCGAAGACCTCCCCACCCCCGCGCAGGAAAATGTAGTGCAGAAAACCGACGCCTGAACGACGCGGCTCCTCTGATGACGGCGTCAGAATGGCCCGCGAGCTGCGGAACTTGGGCTAACCTCCCTGCACCAAAAAACGCCTGTCATCCCGAGCGGAGTGTAACGAAGCCGAGGGACCCCGGCCTCCGGAAGATCATGGATCATTCTGCACTCCGAGGTCCCTCGACTTCATTCTGGTCGCTTAGGCTCCCTCCATTCCGCTCGGGATGACAGGCGTTTTCGATCGTCTGTATGTCCTCTCACACCCCCACCCGTTCCACTTCCAACGCGACCAGACACACGTCGTCGTCGAACCCGTGCTTCGCCGAAAACTCGCGAATCTCCGCGAGCACCTCGCCGCAGATCGCGTCGGCGCGAAGGTTCGCGCGGCGGTCCACCGCCTGCATCAGCGATTGCTGGTCGTAAAGTTCGCCGTCGGCCCCTTCCACCTCGAACAGCCCATCCGTAAAAAGCAGCACCACATCATGCGGCACGATCGGAAGATTTGAGACACCGTATTCCGCCCCGGCAAACATCCCCAGCACCGGACCGCGCTTGCAGTGATTGAGCGCCTCGGCGTGCGCGGAGCCATTTGTGTGACGGATGCAGAGCGGATCGGGATGCCCCGCATTGGCGTAAAGCAATTCGCCACTCGCGAGATCCGCAACCACGTAAAATGCCGAGGCAAACATCGGAATTTCCGTCTGCTTGAGGATGCCGGAGAGCTTTGCATTCAACTGCGCGAGAAACTCCCCAGGCTGGTCGCCGATGACCTTGAGCTCGCCGACGAGCGCGCGAATGATCGCCGCGACCAGCGCCGCGCGCACGCCGTGGCCCATCACGTCGCAGATGAAAATGCCCGCGCGGGTGTCCGAGAGTTCGAGGATGTCGAAAAAGTCGCCGCTCACGGCGGATGAAGGATTGAAGAAATGCGAGAAATGCAGCGCACTTTCCGACGGTGCGGCGCCGTGCGGGAAGCATGGGTAGCGACGCGGCATTAGTGCATTTTGCAACTCGCGCGCCATGCCGAGATCCTGCTCGAGTTCCTCGTTCCGCCGTCGGAGTTCCTCCGCATACTTGGCGAGTTGGGCCGCCGCCCGTTTTTGTTCCGTGATCTCGCGCGAGAGGCCGAAGGTTCCGATGATCTGTCCGGCGGCATCGCGCAGCGGCATCTTGGTGGTCGACACCCACGTCTCGCGGCCATCCGCCCAAGTTTCCCGTTCTTCGAGATTCACGAGCGGCCGGCCGGTGCGGATGATTTCCTGTTCGTCCTCGTAGGCGCGGCGGGCGTGCTCTTCGCTGAAAAAATCGAAGTCCGTCTTGCCGAGCACCGCGCTCAGTTCCGTGACGCCGAAGCGAATCACCGTCTCATGGCTGGCCCAGACGAAACGGCTCTGCACGTCCTTGAAGTAGATCTTGTCCGGGATGTGCTCGGCCAGCGTTTGGAGAAAGAAACGTTCCCGCGTGAGTTCCCGCTCCATCACTTTGCGGTCCGTCACGTCCCAGAAAGCTCCGGCGAGCCGCACCGGCCGACCGGCAGGATTGCGGAAGACTTTGCCCCGCGCGCGAAGATTGTGCGTCGAGCCATCGCGCGGCCAGACCACCCGGTATTCGGTATCGTATTCGTGCTCCACGTCCAGAATTTTGCCGATCTCCGCTCGCACCCGGTCGCGATCTTCGGGGTGAATGAGCGCCATCATCTCGTGGCGGCGTCCCGAAAATTTTCCGAGTTCGACGCCGTAGAGTTCATGAGTGAGCTGATCCCAGATGATCTCGTCCGCGCCGATCTCCCAGCTCCAGGTCCCCACCCCGGCCGCGTCGAGCGCGAGCTTGGAGTGTTCGGTCAGTTCGCGCGGTGGCGCGATGGTCGCCAAAGGGGCGGCCTGGAGGACGGTGGGGTCGACACTCATCGGGCTACCCAAGCTCCGCCGTCCCGGCTGCCGGTTCAAGAAAAGAACGGTGTTTCAGCAAAGTCCCCGGAGAGGAAGGGCGCGCGGTCAAATCGTGGGAAGCGCTCTACGCACCCTCAAAAACCCTGTCATCCCGAGCGGAGTGTATCGGAGCCGAGGGACCTCGGCCCTTCGCAGATCATCGATCATTCTGCACCCCGATTTCCCTCGACTGCATTCTGGTCGCTCAGGCTCCCTCCATTCCGCTCGGGATGACAGGCTGCTTTGAAATCCCGGCACACCCGCGCTGAACCAGGAATCAGTTTGCCTTGTCGCTCCCGTGCAACCGATCGATCCAGCCCGTGACCTTCGCGGCGAGCGGAGGATCGGATTCGCGGGCGAGCGCGAGGATGTTTCCGAGCATGCGGGTCAGAATCTGCCGCGACGAGGCGGCGGCGAAATGCTCGGGCCGCAACGCGAATCCCTGCTTCTCCGCCAACGCCCGGCAGGCCTCCACGCTGAGCCGGCGTCCGCCATGGAAAGGGTCGAAAAAGTGCGGCCCGAAGCGCACGAAGAAGTGTCCTGGAAATCCCACTCCTGCCGCTTCCAACCCCACCCGCCGGGCAACCAGCAGGTAGACCAGCGAGAGGGTGATCGGGATGCCCATGCGGGTATCGATCACCTCGGGCAGGAGGGAATTGTTCACGTTGTAATAATCGTCCTCGTTCCCGCGCAGCCCGACCTCGTCGCCGAGATATTCCACCAGCGTCTCCACCTGCTCCACGTCGCTGTCCGCTTTAGAGAATCGGCGGGACACCTCCGCCGCCCATGCGTCGAGAAATCCCCGCTGCCGCGCGAAATCGTCGCCGGGCAGGAACGTGGCCGCGAGCTGCCAGGCCGCCGCTTCCAGATCCCCATCCTCCGCGAAACCCGCGCAGTCCCT
>JANPHH010000384.1:0-3587 GCA_031424375.1 Chthoniobacter sp.
ATCGAAGGCACCGTCGTTGAAATGGCGCCCGTCGCCGACGCTGCGACCCGCACTTTCCTCGTGAAGCTCGACCTGCCGCCCACCGAAGCTGCGCGCAGCGGGCAATTCGGCCGCGTGTGGGTCGCGACTGGTGAGAGCCAGACGATCCGCGTTCCTGCCGCGGCCATCGTTGCCCGCGGGCAGATGGAAACCGTCTTCGTCGCCGCAAAGGACCACGCCCAACTCCGCATCGTCCGCACGGGCAAAAGCACCGACGGCGAAATCGAACTGCTCTCCGGTATCAACCCTGGCGAGCGGGTCGTCATCGAAGGCGCGGGGCAATTGCGCGACGGGCAACCCATCACGATCAACCCATGACCACCACCGCCCATCTCAACGCCGACGACCGCGGCATCCTGATTTCCTGCCCGCGGTGCCACCGCGCGAACCGCATCCCGTTCGCGCGACTGCACCAGAGCGGCCAGTGCGGAAGCTGCAAAGCCGCGCTCCCTCATCCCGCGCTGCCGGTGGACATCGACTCCGCCGCCAGCTTCACCGCGCTCATCCGCGCCGCCTCACTTCCCGTGCTTGTGGACTTCTGGGCGCCGTGGTGCGGCCCGTGCCAGATGGTCGCCCCGGAAGTCGCGAAGCTCGCCGCTCTGGCCACCGGTGAGTTGCTCGTCGTGAAAGTGAACACCGAAGCGCAGCCTGGCATCGGCGCGAGCATGGGTATCCGCTCAATTCCCACCTTCGCCGTCTTCGCCTCTGGCCGCGAAGTCGAACGCACCTCCGGCGCCATGCCCGCCGCGCAGCTCCGCATGTTTGCCCTGCGCGCGGCGAATCAATCGGAGGCGCGGCAATGAGCCGCGTCGTCATCGCAGTTATTATCGGCGTCGCGCTGGGCTCGGCGCTTGGCTACTTCGGCCAGTGCTCCACCGGCACCTGCCCGCTCACCTCCACGTGGTGGCGCGGCGCCATCTACGGCGGCGTGATGGGCCTGCTCTTCGGGCTTTCGGGAAGATGAGCGACGCGAACCAACCATCACCGCCCACTGGCATCGCCGGGAAAATCGCGCACGCGTTCATCGACTCGAAGCTCACGCCGCTGATTGTCATCACCGCGGTGCTGCTCGGCATCGCGGCGATCGTGCTGCTGCCGCGCGAAGAGGAGCCGCAGATCAAGGTGCCGATGGTCGATGTGATGGTGAACATGGCCGGTTTCACCGCGAAGGAAGTCGAGGAGCGCGCGACCCGACCGATGGAAAAGCTGCTCTGGGAAATTCCCGGTGTGGAATACATCTACTCCACGTCGCGCGACAGCGAGAGCCTCGTCATCGTGCGGTTTAAGGTCGGCTCTGATCCGGACGAGAGCCTCGTGCGCCTCACGGAAAAACTGCGCTCGAACTACGACCGCGTCCCGCACGGCGTCGGCGCGCCGCTGGTGAAGCCGAAGTCCATCGACGACGTGCCGATCCTCGCGCTCACCTTTCACAGCGCGCGCTACGATCACCTCACGCTGCGCCGACTCGTGGCGGAAGTGGACGACGCGGTGAAAGCCGTGCCGCTCGTGGCGGAAACGAACATCATCGGCGGCGCGCGGCGCCAGGTGCGCGTGCTCCTCGATCCCGTGCGGCTCGCTTCGCGCAATCTCAGCGCCGCGGGCCTCGTGCCGATGCTCCAGCAGGGCAACCGCCAATACCGGTCCGGCGGCCTCACGACGAACAACCAGGAGGTCATCATCGAGACCGGAGCGTTCCTCACCAGCGCGGAGGACGTGGGCAATGTGGTTGTCGGTGTCTTCGGCGGACGGCCGGTGTATCTGCGCGAAGTCGCGGAAATCGCGGACGGCGCCGAGGAACCGTCGAACTACACCTTCTTCGGCCACGGCGCGGCGCGCTCATCCGCAGCGGACGAAGAACCATCCGTCACGCTCAGCATCGCGAAACGCCCCGGTGCGAACGCGATCTCCGTCGCCGAGGACGTGCTGCGCAAGGTCGAAACGCTCAAGGGCACGGTCATCCCGCGTGATGTTTCCGTCTCGATCACGCGCCATTACGGCGAGACCGCCGCGGACAAATCCAACGAGCTGCTGCTGCACATGGGCGTCGCGATCATCGGCGTCTCGCTGCTCATTTGGCTCACGCTCGGCTGGCGCGAGTCGGGCATCGTCGCGATCGCCATCCCGGCCACGCTAGCGCTCACGCTGCTCGTCTTCTACCTGCTCCGCTTCACGCTGAATCGCATCACGCTCTTCGCGCTGATCTTCAGCATCGGCATCCTCGTCGATGACGCGATCGTGGTGGTGGAAAACATCGTCCGACATTTTCACCTCCCTCAAAACAAAGGCCGCAACTGGTCCACCATCGCCGTCGAAGCGGTGAGTGAAGTCGGCAACCCGACCATCCTCGCGACGTTCGCCGTCATCGCCGCAGTGCTGCCGATGGGTTTCGTCGGCGGGCTGATGGGGCCTTACATGCGGCCGATCCCGATCGGCGCGAGTGCCGCCATGGGCTGGTCGCTGGCCATCGCCTTCATCGTCACGCCGTGGGCCTCGATTCGCATCCTGCGCTGGGGAAAAAAATACTCCAAACTCACCGAAGGCATCGCGCCCGCGCAGGCCGCGAGCCACTTCGCGCACGAGGAGGATTTCTTCACGCGGCTGTATCGCCGCCTCATGGGGCCGATGATTGCGACGCCGTTCTGGCGCTGGCTTTTCCTCGGCTCGATCACCGCGCTGCTGCTGCTCGCAATGGCCACCGTCGCGCTCGGCTGGGTGAAGGTGAAAATGCTGCCGTTCGACAACAAGAGCGAGCTTCAGGTTATCCTGAACATGCCCGAGGGCAGCTCGCTCGAACGCACCACGCAGGCCGCGCGCGAGATCGCCGCCGCCGTGCGCACCGAACCGGAAGTCACCGACTACCAGATCTACGCGGGCGTCGCCTCGCCGTATAATTTCAACGGGCTCGTGCGGCACTACTTCCTGCGCCGTGGCGCGAATGTCGCGGACATCCAGGTGAACCTCGTCGCGAAAGGCGAGCGCAGCGCGCAGAGCCACGACATCGCGAAACGCGTGCGCCCGCGCATCGCGGAGATCGCCGCCCGCTACGACGCGCGCGTCGCCGTCGCCGAAGTCCCGCCCGGGCCGCCCGTGCTGCAAACGCTCGTCGCCGAAATCTACGGTCCGACCGAGCCCGACCGCCACGCACTCGCCCGCAAGGTGCGCGACATCTTCAAAAGCACACCGGGCGTCGTCGATGTGGACTGGTATGTCGAAGCGGACCAGCCCAAGGCGCGCTTCGTCATCGACAAGGAAAAGGCCGCGCTCCACGGCATCAGCGCCGAGACGATTTCGCAGACACTGCGCATCGCCGTCGGCGGCCAGTCCGTCGATCTCATGCACCTGCCGCGCGAGAAGGAGGACGTGAACATCATGCTGGAGCTGCCGCGCAGCGCGCGCACCACGCCCGACGAATTGCTCGCCCTGCGCGTCCGCTCCGGCGACGCCAACGCCCTGCCCGAGCCCGGTGCCGCCGGCACCGCGCCGCTCATCCCGCTGCGCGAACTCGTGCGCGTCGAGCAGACCACCACCGAGAAAAGCATCTACCACAA
>JANPHH010000385.1:0-19091 GCA_031424375.1 Chthoniobacter sp.
GACCGAGGATCGCATCGCCGCGCTCAAGAAACTCCTGCCCTATCAGCGCAAGGATTTCACCGGCATCTTCAAGGCGCTCAAGGGCTACCCGGCGACCATCCGCTTCCTCGATCCGCCGCTCCACGAGTTCCTGCCGCACGACCACGCGTCGCAGCAGTCGCTCGCGGAAAAGATCGGCATCAGCTCCGAGAAAATCGCCCAGCGCGTCAAGGACCTGCATGAATTCAACCCCATGCTCGGCCATCGCGGCTGCCGCCTCGGCATCGCCTATCCCGAGATCACCGAGATGCAGGCCCGCGCCGTCTTCGAGGCCGCCGCGGATGTGGCGAAGCTGAAGATCAAGGTGAAGCCCGAAATCATGATCCCGCTCGTCGGGTTCAAGAAGGAACTCGATCTCCAGACTGAGATCGTCCACCGCGTCGCCAAGCAGGTCATGGCCGAGAAGAAAGTGAAGTTCGACTACCTCGTCGGCACCATGATCGAAGTCCCGCGCGGCGCCCTCACCGCCGACGAGATCGCGCAGACCGCCGAGTTCTTCAGCTTCGGCACCAACGACCTCACGCAGACCGCGCTCGGCATCAGCCGCGACGACATGGGCAACTTCATGATGCCCTACATCGAGAACGAAGTGTTCAAGAAGAACCCCTTCGCCACCCTCGACACCGTCGGCGTCGGTCAGCTCATGGAGATCGCCGTGAAGAAAGGCCGCAGCAGCCGTCCGGGCATCAAGCTCGGCATCTGCGGCGAACACGGCGGCGATCCCGACAGCGTGAAGTTCTGCCACAAGCTCGGCCTGAACTACGTGAGCTGCTCGCCCTTCCGCGTCCCCGTCGCCCGCCTCGCCGCGGCGCAGGCTGCGATCGAGGAAAAGCGCGCCGCCGGTGCGAAGAAGAAGTAAGCCGACTAGCTTAGTTCGCTAAATCACCAAGCCGCCCCGGGGAGACCGGGGCGGCTTTTTGATTTGCCGAAAACCGGGATGTAATTACGGTGCCCACATGAAGACCGTCGAGCTGGCCATCACCCGCATCGGGAATTCCCGGGGCATCCGCATCCCGGCCGACATCCTCCGGCGCTACAAGTTGGAGAAGACCGTGATTCTGGAAGAACGCGCCGACGAGTTGGCGCTGCGCCCGAGTAAGCAGGCCAAACTTTCATGGCAGGAAACCTACGTCGAGATGGCAGCGGAAAAGGAGGATTGGTCGGAGTGGGAAACGACCGCTGCGGACGGACTGCATGACGCCTAAGCGCTACGATATCGTGCTGGTGGGGCTCGATCCGGTCATCGGCAGCGAGATGGCGAAGACGCGGCCCGCCGTAGTGGTGAGCGCCGATGAAATGAACGCCGCCCTCGAAACGGTCGTCGTCTGCCCGCTGACCACCAAACTCCACCCGCGATGGCGGAGTCGCGTCCCGATTACCACCGGCGGCAAACGCGCCGAGATCGCCGTGGACCAGATCCGAACCGTGAGCCAACGCCGGATCGTCCGCCGCCTCGACAAAATCTCCGCCAAAGCCGCCGCCGAACTCCGCCGGACAATTTCTGAGATGTACGGCGAAGGGTGATCTCTCGCCGGTGAAGTCGCTGGCGTTTGGGGACTTGATCCTCTGCGGCCCCGAGGAGTTTTCGCTGGCTTCCAAGTGCAACTTGGTCACGCGCAATGGTCGAACTTCACCGCGACTCCGAAGTGATCGGATAGACGTCGGTCTGGCTCCGGGGTGTCAGGCCAGCGTTCGGCGGGGCGCGGGTGCCAGCGGGAGTCGCGGCGGGCGCAGATGTGGTCGATGCAGGCGCAGGGTGGCGAGTCGCGGCGGACGGGATCTCGGTCGGCGCCGGTGAGGGCGATCAGGCCGCTGACGTTCAAGACATCCCGCAGGCCGTCACGGTTGAGATGCGATCCATAGTAGTGCGAGCTGACCAAGTCCTGGTTGAAATCGCCCATGACGAAGAATTCGCCGGCGGGAAATCTGCGGCGCAGGGTGTTCCAGTCGTATCGCTGTAGTTCGAGCGCCTCGGCAAACGCAATTCCGCGGGCGGCGGGGTGTTCGCGCCAAGGGCTGCCAAGCCAGGGGAGGACCGTGCCAAAGACGATGAACGGCTTGCCCTTCGCGGGCGAGACTCGCGCGGCGGTAGTGCGCTGTTTGTCGGTTGTCGCAAGCGGTGTAAGCCGATGACGTGACCAGATGCTGACCCAGCGTTGTTCGGGGGAGTCCGTCCCGTCGCGGCCCGCGGCGGAGCTGCAGGAGTGCGGCAACCCGGGGTTGAAGTCGTCGTGCGTCTCCGTCAGGACCCAGACATCAGCGGCAATACGATCGGTCCAACTGTGCAGCGCAGCACATCGAGAAGCCGACGCGGGCAGGGCGAGATTCCATGTGGCGAGTTTCATTGAAGCCGATGTTCTCCTTAGACTGGGACCCTGACTCAGGGGATGACCTTTGGCCCGGCGTAGTCCATCCGGAAGGCGGAGACGACGGAGTCTTCGAAGGTGATGATGAGCATCCCTTTACCTCCACCGGTGGCGTTGGTGACCCGGTCGATGTAGCCGATCTCGGTGCCGTCGGGGAAAACGCGATTTGGTTTGCCGAGGAGCGAGATCACTTGGTTGCGGGTCCTACGCTTGAGGATCGGCGCCAGTTCCCGGGTGGTCAGCAATCCTTCATCGAGCAGCCGTTTCGTTTCGCGCGCCTTGCTCGTGGGATCGAGCCGTGCGGTGCGCTCGAGATCCTCGATCGCGACTTCTTCGGTGAGGTCGGCAATCGCGCGCTCCGCGTGGATCGCGAGCGGGCTTTGCGGGTAGTCACGCAAGAACTGTTTGTAGCGATCCAGTGCCGCGGAGTTCCGACCTTGCTGCTGGAGGGTGGCGACTTCTGCGAAGACCAGAGCGTCGCGTTTCTTGAGCACCTCCAATTCGGCGGAGAGGTTTTTAAACTGATGTTCGCGCTGCCCCAAGACCTGTTCCTTTTCCGCCAGTTCGACGTTGGCAGCCTGGAGGGAGGCGGCGGTCGCGGCCAGTTGCTCGGTCTTGGTTTTGAGGCTGTCCTGGGCTTCGCGAAGCGTGGCGTCGGGTTCGGTAGGCGCGGGATCAGCCGTGGTCGCGGGAGACACGGAATGCTCTGGACCGCACCCCGCGAGGAGCAGAGCCACTGCCGCAAGCGTGATCATCACGATCCGCTTCAAAAGATATCGCAGCCGGTTTGCGAAATTTTGCATGGAGGCAGGATTAGCAGCTAAGCCCGTGTGTGCGCAGCGAAATAAGGTGTCCCTCGTTCCGCGATTCCATCGCGGAACGAAGGGGAAACGCTCACGTGGGACGCGGTGGAGAGCCATCCGCTGAGTGGGGTGAAGGGCAGGGTGCTGCCGAACCACTAGCGTGCGTTGGATCAGCGCGCGGCGTTGGACTTGGCGAAAATGAGTTTGTCGGTCGGGAAGCCGAGTTCCGTCGCGCGCTGAATCAGGCGCGTTTGGGTTTTGACCGGGAGGTCTGCGGAGCGGGCGAGGAGCCAGAGGTACTTGCGATCGGGGGTGCCGACGAGGGCGGCGGAGTAGTCGGGCTCGAGTTGGATGATCCAGTAGTTGCCTTCGGTGGGAAGGGGCGCGAGCGCGGCGAGACCGCCGAACTTCACGCGGAGCCGCGCATTCCCACTGCCGGGAACGGCTGTGGCGCGGCCTTCGATGCTCTTGGCGCGGCCGTCGGGACGCAGTTCGATGTTGCGCACTTTCACGCTGCCGTCGGGCTGCACGGTGTACTCCGCGGTGGCGCGGGCATCTGCGCGCTGGAAGGGATTGGTTAGCCTCGCAACTTCAAACCAGCGGCCGGCGTAGCGAGAGAGATCCACCTTTGCGGCCGTGGGAAGGGGCCGCGTGGGGTGAGCACAACCGGTGAAAATGAAGGCGACCGCGAGAAGGTTGGTGAGCAATTTCATCCCAGACAGAAACGTGGCTGCACGCGCCGCCGGTCGTGAGCGGGCTCAGCCGAGGAACGCCCGGAACGCGGCCGCGATCCCGAACGCGCCGATCGCGAGACCGCCGAAGAAGATCGCCTTCCAGCGCACAAGGATGGCGATGGAGCAGATGACCACGGCGACCTGGAGCAGCAGCGCGGCTTCGTCGGCGCGGTCGTCGATGGCCATGGAATGGGCGACCTGTTTTTCGAGGGCCTGCGCTTCGGCCATGATTTCCTTTTTCTCGGTGTCGTAGCGGGCGACTTCCCTGGTCATCTCCTCGAGTTTGGCCTTGGTGGCGGCCGGATCCACGGGGGTGAGCAGCCCGAGCAGCGTGGCGCTGTTTTCGGCGAGGTTGCCCTTGATGCTTTTCGATTGGAAATAGGCCCACTTGTTCGCGGCTTCGGTCGTCTTCAAGATGCCGTCCGTCTTGGCGTTGTCGCCCGTGTTGTCCACGAAGGCGAGGATCACCGCCAGGATGGCGATGGACAGCGCGATGAGGCGTTCATAGGAATCTTTTGCTTCAGGGAGTTCAGGTGCGTCGGCCATGGGCGGGAGGAAATCGCAGCGCTGCCGCGGTGGCAAGCCGGGTCATGGGGCTGGCGGAAATTAGGGTGCGCGCCGGAATTCAAAACGGCCGGTCATCCCGAGCGGAATGCACGGAGCCTCAGCGACCGGAATGTAGTCGAGGGACCTCGGATTCCCGAAGATTGCACGATTCTCGAACGGCCGAGGTCCCTCGGCTTCGTTACACTCCGCTCGGGATGACAGCCCTTTTTGAATTCCCGCTCCAGCGCGCTACTTGCGCGCCGCGGCTTCGAGTTGGCGGCGCGCTTCTTCGACGCTCATTTTCGCCGTAGGCAGCGGGAAGCCCAGGGTGTCGCCATTCGGGGTGAAGCCGTGGCCGTCCACGTCGACGAAGATGGGGTTGTGATAAGCGAGCGGGTGCATCTTCGCCTGGTCGCTGGTGCCGTAGCCGATCGAGAGATCGCTGTGTTCACCGGTAGCGACCACGATGAGGTGTGCATCCTCGGCGAGCGGCACCTCGATCGTTGCGTCGAACTTCACCACACCGTCCTTGAACATCTTCGGACTCGCCGCGCGGGTGAGATTGAACTGCGGCAGGGCGCGCCCATTGACCAGCACCTGCACGCGATCGATGTCGATCCAGTCGGTGCATTGCACGCGGACGTGCAGCTTCACCGCGCCGCCGATCGTGCGCACCGTCTCGCCGGGGCCGGCGCCGCCGTCGGTGGTGACCTGGAGGAATGGGCCCGTCGTCAGGTAGCTGTGGCCGGCCTTGGCGTGACGGCTATTTTCGCGCCAGTCGATCTTCGCCGGTTCGTCGCTTTTGCTCGGCAGATACATGCGCCAGCCGCCGACGCCGTTGCCGTGGACGGCGTGCGCGTCGCACACCGCCATCGCCGCGTAGCGATGGCCGCGGTTCAGCATTTGCAGCCAGATAAATTCCCGCAGCGTGCTCACGGCTTCCTTGCCTTCCTTGTTTTTGCCGATCGTGAACGGTCGGCCGCTGAGGATTTCGCTGCCGCCGCCGTTCTCCGTCTCGATCCCATCGATGAGCTGCGCGAGACCGCGGAAGCCGCCATCCGCGCGGCCATCGCTGTCGGCGTCGATGAAGTTCTTCACCATGTCGGGGTGATTGATCTGCACCCAGCGATCCGGCTCGGCGCCCTGCCAGTCGCGGAGCGTGATCGCGGTGATCCGCGGGTCGTCGTTCCAGACCGGCGCGCCATTGTCCTGGGTCAAGGGGACGGGCTGAAACGGGAACGAGTTGAAGTGTGCGTAGCGGCCGGTGAGTTCCATGCCGGGCACGGTCTGCACCTCGGCGGCGAGGCCGAGGCGGTCGATCG
Source organism: Chthoniobacter sp. (assembly GCA_031424375.1). Taxonomy (GTDB): domain Bacteria; phylum Verrucomicrobiota; class Verrucomicrobiia; order Chthoniobacterales; family Chthoniobacteraceae; genus Chthoniobacter. Next base: position 5,811 of record JANPHH010000385.1, read on the forward strand.
TCGCGCGCCAGTCGTAGAGCCGGTTGTGCTCGGTCGTCGGTGCGAATTCGACCTGCTCGGCGGCGAGATTGATGATGCGATCGGCGGTACCGCAGGTGTTGTCGCCGCTCGGCGTGGAGTGGTTGTGATAGTCCGCGCTGACCCAGCCGCGCGTGTCCACGAGGCGCGTGAGCTTTCCGCTGAAAGCGAACGTCTGCCCCGCGGCGAGCGTGACTTCTTTATCCAGATGGCTGAACTCGATGCCGCGCGTGACGATGACGCGATATTTTCCCGGCGGGAGCTGCACGCGGAACTTGCCGCGCTCCGAGTGGTATTGATCGAGGCAGCCGTGCGCGCGGTTTTTTGGGCCGAGGTTCGCCGGTTCGGTGTCGCCGAGCGCGAGGAACTGCGCCTTGCACGGAAGGCCCGCGCCGGCCGGGTCGGTGATGTCGAATGCGACTGCCGCCGCCACGGCCATCCGCGCATCGAGCGAAACCGGCGCGCCGGCTTTCAGCTCGACGTTTTGAATCACTTCGGCCCGCCCGAGGTCGGTGAACGCGAGGCGGTATTTGCCTTCGGGCAGCGTGGCCGCGAAGCGTCCCTCCGCATCGGGATGGAGCACGCCGGCGTTCGCATCGAATTCTCCCGTCGTCCGCACGATGATCTCAGCGGTGCCGATCGCCGCGCCGCTTGCATCGCGCAATGTCCCGCCGATTTCTCCCACCGGACCGCGCTGCGCTGCGACGACGCCGAGTGCCTCGGCGGGCGATTTCCCCACCGCGAGGAAGCGCGTGACCGAGACGCTCGCGCCGGGCGCGAGGTCGTAGGGTTTCGCGGGGGAGAGATTCGCCGCGTTGTCGAGCAGACCGTAGGCGTAGCCGGCGCGGTCGGCGGGATCGATCGCATCGGCCCAGAGGATTCCGAGCGCGGTGCCGGTGCGGGTGAAGTTCGTCCACTTGTCGAGCAGGCTCACCTTCTTCACTTCGGCGCTCTCATTCACCAGCGTGGTGATGATGCGCACGCCCTGCCAGCCATCGCGCAGTTCGTAGTGGTGGTAGCGCGCGACGCCTTCATTGGTCGCCGCCGTCACCGCGGTCTCGATCGTGGCCACGCCATCCGCACCGGGCTTCGAGACGCGCACCCACGACACCGGGCCCTGCTGCTGCGCGGGGCCGAAGATGGTGATCTGATCGTTCGCCGCACCGCGCAGTGTGAGGTCATACAGGCAGCCCGGCGTGATGCCGGTCGCACCGTAGAAAGTGCTCATGTTCGCGCGGCGCAGCGGCAGATTGCCGGAGATCACGGCTTCGACCTTGTCGTTGCGGAGAATGAAATCGCCGATGATGCCATCGGCTTCCTTGCCGCCGGGGAGTTGATCTTTTTGCGTCGGCCCGACCTCGAAGGCTTGCGGCGCGGCGTGTGCGGTGAGGCGGGTGGCGAGGAATGCGACGACGAGGAGGCGGTGGATCATGGGGGGTGTCCTTTCAACCAACCCGCGCCCGTGCGACTTAGGGGGTGTGGTGAAAGTTCCGAGAGCCTGTCGTTCCGTTTTACAAACCTGTCATCCCGAGCGGAATGGAGGGAGCCTTAGCGACCGGAGTGAAGTCGAGGGACCTCGGAGTGCGGAAAGATCCATGACCCTTCGAAGGCCGAGGTCCCTCGGCTGCGTTACACTCCGCTCGGGATGACAGGCGTTTTTTTTATGCGGGACGGGTTATGAAACAGAGCGAGGGCGAGAAGCCAACTTGCCCTCCGTGTTGTCATCCCGAGCGGAATGGAAGGAGGCTGAGCGACCGGAGTGAAGTCGAGGGACCTCGGAGTGCGGAAAGATCCATGATCCTTCGGAGGCCGAGGTCCCTCGGCTGCGTTACACTCCGCTCGGGATGACAGGCGTTTTTTTTGACGAGCGGGGTTCGCGGTTCAATCGCGGTGGTAAGGCATTCCCGCCTTGATGGTGTACGCGCGGTAGAGCTGCTCGAGGGCGACGACCAGCGCGAGTTCGTGCTGGAGCGTGAGCCGGCTCAGCGACCACTGCCACCCCGCCCCTTTGCGCAGCTCGTCCGTGTGCCCATCCGCTCCGCCGATGATCAGCGCGAAATCGCGCGGCCCGCTCATCTCCCAGGCGCCGAGCTTGTGCGCGAGTTCACGGCTCGTCGCGTGTTCGCCGCGCTCATCCAGCACGACCCGGAACATTCCCTTGCTCTTTTCCAGCAGCGCCGCGCTTTCGCCGGTCGACCCGCCAGCTTTCACAAAGTGCACTTCACTCGGGACGAACGGCTTCAGCCGCGCCGCATATTCGTCAATGCCGAGTCGGGCGAACTCGAGCCGCGGTTTCCCGATTGCAAAAATATGCCAGCGCATGCCGTGAGTGGAACCCGTAATGACCGGGGAGGCACGCAGAAATAAACCGGCCGCGACGCGAGCGAGAGTCCGCAACCTTTTCCGCGGGCATGCGTTCGTGGATTGCCCCAGGCTCCACTCGCACCTCATGAAATCCCATCCACTATTCCACCTGACCTTCGCGGCCGTGCTGCTGGGCGGCGCGTTCACGCTTCACGCCCAGACGATCGAAGCCAAACCCAAGGCGCCCGCGACGCCCTTCGTCATCCCGCCAGACATCAACGGTCTGAAGACGATCATCGCGCCGCCGGTGAAAACGAAGCCGCTCAAGGTCGCGATCTTCGATGGCAAGGGTGCCTCGGGTGGTGGCATCGACAGTACGGAGGACCGGATCAGGTCGATCCCGCAGGCCAGCGTCACGCGGGTGAAAGCCGCGGATTGGGCGGCGATCGATTTGCAGCCGTTCGATGTCGTGGTTTTTACCGGTGGCTCCGGGAGCGCGCAGGCGGAGGCGATCGGGGAAGCGGGGCGGAACAATGTCCGGGAATACGTCCGCGGCGGCGGCGGCTATGTCGGGATCTGCGCCGGCGCCTACCTCGCCTGCTCGAACTTCAAGTGGGGCCTCGGCATTCTCAATGCCGGCACCGTCTCCAGTAAGTGGCAGCGCGGACAGGGCTTCATGGATCTCGAGGTGACGCAAGAGGGGCGCAAACTCCTCGGAGACGTCTCCGGCACGTTCAAGGTCCGCTATCACAATGGCCCGATCATCAAACCCGCCGACCGCGCGGACGTGCCGCCCTACACGCCTGTCGCGCTCTTTCGCTCCGAGATCGCCGAATACGGATCGCCCGTGGGCGTCATGATGAACTCGCCCGCACAAGCTCTCGGCGCCTTCGGCAAAGGCCGCGTTTTCATCTCCAGCCCGCATCCAGAAAACACGCCCGGTCTCGAGCATCTCATTCCACGCGGCGTGCTCTGGGCTGCGGGCGTCGACGCGCAATGATGGTCGGACGCTGTCGGCAGCGATCGCCGGAGTGACGCGGCTGCTGCGACGGGGGCGGGATCACGCGCGCGGCGGGGCGTGCCTGCGAATTCTGCTTGTCCATGCTTCGTCATTGCCGGGCACCCACTCCCTCGTCACCTTTGGATCGTCCCCCTTCGATGAATCTCCGGCTCCAAACCGATGCGCTCCCGGCCGCCGGCGAGAAATCCGCCAGTGTTTCGGCGATGCTCCAGACCATTCTGTTCGGCGTTGCCTACATGGCGGCGGCGGAGCTCGGTCACTGGCTCTCCGTGCAAGGCGGGGCGTTCGCCACGATCTGGCCGCCCGCGGGCGTGTATCTCGCGGCACTACTGCTCACGCCGCGGAAGCAGTGGCCGCTCATGATCGGCGCCGCCGTCGCTGCGAATCTCGCCTCCGATACCGTTCTCCACGGGCAGGACATTTCCTTGAGCCTCGGCTTCTGCGCCGTGAATACGCTCTCCGCCGCGACCATCGCCGCGCTGTTGCAACGCTTCAGCTCCGGGTTCTCTCAGATGGAGACGATCCGCGGAGTGTTCGCCTTCGCGATCCTGTCCCTGGCGGTGGAGATCGTCCTCAGCGCACCCCTCGGAGCGGCGCTCGTCGAGTGGAAATATGGCAAGGCGTTCTGGCTGACCTGGTCCCGCTGGTGGCTCGCCGATGTGGGCGGCATCTGGCTCACCGCGCCGCTGGTGCTCGTCGCCGTCCGGAAGCCGAGTCGACTGGCGGAGTTGGAAAGTTCGCTCCGCATCCTCGAAGCCGTGCTGCTCTTCGTCAGCCTCGCGGCTGTCAGTTACGGAGTCTACTTCTACCGGTTGGGCTGGTTTTCGATCCCGATCCTCCCGGTGCTCTGGGTCCTCTGGGCCGCGCTTCGGTTTGGTTCCGCCGGAGTAGGAATTGGAATGTTTATTGTCGCAGTCTCCGCGGCGCGTGGGACGGCACTCACCGTCGGCGCATTCGTCGCGGCAACACGCAGCCCCGACGAAGCCGTGTTGCGACTGCTCATTTATCTCGGCGTTTGGTTCCTGATCTTTCACATGATCGCGGCCGTGCTCCACGAGCGGTATGAGGTCATGGAAAAGCTCTCGGGAACGAACGTGCTGCTCGAGCAGCGGGTCGCGGAGCGCACCGCGGCACTCACCGCGGCCAACGAGGCCCTGCGCACCGCCAAGGACACCGCCGAGTCGGCGAGCAGTGCCAAGGACGACTTCCTCGCCGCCCTCAGTCACGAACTGCGCACCCCGCTCACGCCGGTGCTCCTGGTCGCCAGCGCGGCGCAACGCAACCGGGAACTCCCGCCGGCGGTCCGCGATGATTTCGCGATGATCCAGCGCAATGTGATGCTCGAGGCCCGGCTCATCGATGACCTCCTCGATCTCACCCGCATCGTCCGCGGCCACGTGGACCTCGCATGGGAGGAAGTGGACCTTCACCCGCTGATCCAGCGGATTCTCGAGGGCGTCCAGACCGAACTCGAGGAGAAGTCGCTGCAGCTCTCCGTGGAATGGGCCGCAGCTCAGCCGACGATCCGCGGAGATCCCATTCGCCTCCAGCAGGTGTTTCGGAATCTGCTCACCAATGCGATGAAATTCACGCCGGCGGGTGGCCGGATCACGATTCGTACGTCCGTTCAGTCCGCCGATCGAATGTTCATCGAATTTGCCGACACCGGCGTGGGAATCATCCCCGAAGAGTTGCAGCGCATCTTCGCGAAATTCGAGCAGGGCGAATTGGGTCGGCAGTTTGGCGGCCTCGGCCTCGGGCTCGCGATCAGCCGCACCTTGGTCGAACTGCATGGCGGCCGGATTTCCGCGGCGAGCGCCGGTCGCGGGCAGGGCTCGAGCTTTCACGTGGAACTGCCGCTCGTCGCGAAGGCGGCTGGGGAAATCGCCGTTGACGCGGGAGGCGCCGCGCCGCCGCGCCGCGTCCTCGAAATCCTCCTGGTCGAAGATCACGAAGCGACCCGGAACACGCTCAGTCGGCTGCTCGAGCGCCGGGGCCACCGTGTGACGGCGGCGGGCGATCTCGCCGCCGCCCGCCAGTTTGCGCTCGCCCGTCGCTACGATCTCCTGCTTTCCGACCTCGATCTCCCCGACGGCGACGGCTGCATGCTGATGCGGGAACTCGCCGCGGCGGGTGGCCCGCCCGGCATCGCCTTCAGCGGACTCGGGATGGAGGAGGACCTGAGGCGCAGCATTGCCGCGGGATTCCGGCAGCATCTCACCAAGCCGCTCGACTTTCAGACCCTCGCGCGGGTCATCGAGACCGAGACCGACCGCCCCGGCCCCGCGAGCGAGGGCGCTCCGGCTTAGCCGCGCCGCGCGGGTGAGCAGCGGGCCTCGCTTCCTCGCGCCGTCCCGCTGCCATCGGCTCCGGCGCTCCCACCGGCGCGAAATCGATCTGCCGCCGGTAGGCATCCACGCGGGCGACCACCACGGTGAGCTTCGAGCCGAGTTGATAAGTGGCCCGGCTCTTCCGCCCGATGAAGCGCTGCCGCGTCGCGTCGAACTCGAAGAAATCCTGGCCGAGCGAGCTGACGTGGATGAGCCCGCTGATCTGGATATCCGGCAATTCCACGAAGACGCCCATGGCGCGCACATCGACGACGATGGCAGGAAATTCCTGCGGCTTCTTCGCTTCGAGCTGGCGCTGGAAGAACTCCATCTTCTTCAGTTGCGTCGAGTCCTTCTCCGCGTCCGCGGATGCGCGTTCAGTGCGCGAAATGTGCACGGCGGCTTCTCCGAGCGACTTCACATCGCCGGCCTTTTGCCGCGCGATGACGCGATGCACCACGAGATCCGCGTAGCGCCGGATGGGGCTGGTGAAGTGGGTGTAGTTCACCTTCGCGAGGCCGTAGTGGCCCACCGGGTTGATGTCGTAAACGGCGCGCTTCAGGCTCTTGAGAAAGCCGAGCTTGATCGCGTATTCCTCGGGCGTGCCCTTGATCGAGGCGAGCAGCTTTTGCACTTCGCGCCGCTGGGTGAGGTCACCCGCCTTGAAGCCGTAGCTCGCGGCGAATTCGCGATATTCCTGGAGCCGGTCGGCGTCCGGGTTTTCGTGAATGCGGTAGATGCACGGTGCGTTGCGATGTTTGATTTCTCGGGCCACCACTTCATTCGCGGCGAGCATGCATTCCTCGATGAGCTGGTGGGAGATGTCGTTCTCGATCCGCTCCATTCGGGAGGCGCGGCCTTCGTCATCGAGCCACACTTTCACCTCGGGGAAATCAAGGTCGAGCGAGCCGTGTTCGAACCGCCGCTTGCGCAGCACGGAGGCGAGTTCCCAGGCGACGTTCACGCGTTCGCGCAGTTCCGGCGTGACGTCGAGCGGCACGGGCTTCGAGTCGAGATGCACCTGGCCGCCGCGCTCGTAGTTCGGGGTGGGGGGAACGGGCGCGTTTTGCAGGATGGCGAACGCCTGCCGGTAAGTGAGCCGCGCCGCGCTGTGGATCACGGCGCGGGCGAAGCGGGCGCCCTTGATCGCGCCGCTCCGATCGAAGTCGATGAACGCGCAGGTGGTCAACCGATCGACGCGCGGCTTGAGCGAGCACACGCCATTGCTCAGCCGCTCGGGCAGCATCGGGATCACGCGGTCGGCAAGATAGGTCGAGTTGCCGCGGGCGCGCGCTTCGCGGTCCAGCGCGGTGCCGGGCCGGACGTAGTGCGAGACGTCGGCGATGTGCACGGCGAGACTCCAGCCATTCGCGGTGCGCTCGACGAGGATCGCGTCGTCGAAATCCTTGGCGTCGTCCGGATCGATCGTGATTACGAACTGCCGCCGGCAGTCCTCACGCCGCGCACATTCCGCCTCGGGCACGATCTCCGGAATGAGATCCGCCTCGCGCAACACATCGTCGGGAAACTCGAGCGGCAGATTGTGCTTCCGAATGATCGAGAGCATGTCCACGCCCGGCGCGCTGGCCGGGCCGAGCACTTCGATGATCCGGCCCTCGGGATTGAGGCGCGCGTCGTCCCACGGGTCGAGCTTCACCACCACCTTGTCGCCGATCCGGCCGGTGCTGGGCGAAGGGACATTCACATCACGCGGGAGCCGCGAGTCGTCGGGGGCGACGTAGAAGAAGTTTTTTCCGCGCTGAAGCGTGCCGACCACGGTGTCGTTCACACGTTCCAGCACGCGGATCACGCGGCCCTCGGCTTCACCGCGCCGCGAGCGTTCGATGCGGACCACCACCTTGTCGCCATTCATCGCTGTACCGAGATGCGCTGCGGGAACGAAAAGATCCTTCACCCCTTCCGTTTCGCAGAGCAGATGCGCATTGCCGCCTCCGTGGACCTGGAGCACGCCGGTGGCCACGTCGGCGACGCCGGGCAGGATGTAGCGTTCCTTGCTCGTGCGAACGATCGCACCCTCATCCTCGAGTTCGCGCAGCACGTCGCGCAGCTTGCGGCGATCGTTGCTGTGGATCGCGAGTGCTTTGGAGAGTTCGACTTTGTCGGAGGGCTGGTATCCGGGCGACTTGAGGAGCGCGAGGATTCGGTCGCGCAGCGGGAGGGGTTTCATCGCCCGTAGCGTGACACGTCGCCGTCCGGCACGCGACCAGCAATCCTTTGCCGGCATTTCGGGGGGTGTGATTAAATGTGGTGCAGCGAAGTCTGTAGTCCCGGAGGGACAGCGGAAATTAGCCGGTGGCGTCAGCCACCGGATCGCGAAAAAAATGAATCCGCCCCGGCAGGGGCGTTGGAATTCCACCGCCGCGACTCCACCGCCCCTTCAGGGCGGGTTCGCTCGGCGGGCGGTTCCGGTGGCTGACGCCACCGGCTAATTTCCATCGTCCCTCCGGGACATCGCGCGCATCTTTGAACCACAATTAATTACACCCGGGCACCGAGTGCTCATGGATCGGCCTTGCACATCCGGGTTCGCGGATTACCCTCCCCGCTCCCATGCCGACCGGCCCCGTCGTTATCATTGGAGCCGGTCCCGCCGGCCTCACCGCCGCGTATCTCCTCGCGAAGAAAGGAGTCACTGTCACCGTGCTCGAAGCCGACCCTGAATACGTGGGCGGCATCTCGAAGACCGTTCACTACAAGGGCTACTCGTTCGACATCGGCGGGCACCGCTTTTTCTCAAAGTCGAAGGAAGTCGAGGATCTGTGGACCGAAATTCTTCCGGACGACATGCTGGTCCGTCCGCGGTCGTCGCGCATCCTGTATCGCGGCCGCTTCTTCTCCTACCCGCTGCGCGCGGTGGAGGCATTGCTGAATCTCGGCATCATCGAGTCCGCGCGTTGCATGCTGTCCTATCTGTGGGCGCGGCTGTTTCCGATCAAGACCCCGCGGAATTTCGAGGAATGGGTGACGAACCAATTCGGTGCCCGCCTTTTCCGGATCTTCTTCAAGACCTACACGGAAAAGGTCTGGGGCACGCCCTGCACGGAGATTTCCGCGGACTGGGCGGCGCAGCGGATCAAGGGACTGTCGCTCAGCACGGCGATCCTCAATGCCCTGCTACCCCGGCGGAAACCGAAGGCCCGCGGCGCCGTGGTGAAGACGCTCATCGACTCCTTTCGCTACCCGCGGCGCGGGCCGGGAATGATGTGGGAGAAATGCGCCGAGCGGATCACGCAAATGGGCGGGACGATCATCATGGGCCAGCGGGTGTCGGGATGTGCGTATAGCGACGCGACCGCGCTCTGGACGGTTGTGAGCACCGGCGCCGACGGCTCGGAGCAGTCGCATGTGGCCAGCGACGTCGTCTCCAGCGCGCCCGTGCGCGAACTGGCCCCGATGCTTTCACCGCGGGTCGCCCCACTCGCTGGGCGCTCCGCCGAGGCGCTCAAATATCGCGACTTCCTCACCATCGCGCTCATCGTCCGCGAACGCGAAGTCTTCGCGGATAACTGGATCTACATCCACGATCCTGGCGTGCAGGTGGGCCGCATCCAGAACTTCAAATCCTGGTCGCCCGAGATGGTGCCCGATCCCACCACGACGTGCTACGGGATGGAGTATTTCTGCTTTGAAGGCGACGGCCTCTGGACCTCATCCGACGCCGAACTCATCGCGCTCGCGCAACGCGAGATCATCCAGCTCGGCCTCGCCCGGGAGGACGACCTCCTCGACGCCTGCGTCGTCCGGCAACGCAAGGCGTATCCGGTCTACGACGACGCTTATGCCGAACACGTCCTCACCATCCGCCGCGAGATCGCCGCACTCTTCCCCTCGCTGCACCTCATCGGCCGCAATGGGATGCACAAATACAACAATCAGGACCACTCGATGATGACCGCGATGCTCTGCGTGGAAAACATCCTCGCCGGGAGCACCGTCTACGATCTCTGGGAGGTGAACGAAGACGCTGAGTATCACGAATCCGGCAACCGCGGCGCGAGCGGGATGCGCCACGTTCCACAGAAAGTCGCGACTTGAACTCGGCCCCTGCTTCAGGGGCTGCACATTGGGGCCGAAGTTTCCTCGCCGGCGCGGCGCTGGCGCTGCCGTTCATCTTCATCCTGAGCATGACGGATGGGCTCAGCCACGATGAGAATCAGCACGTCGCCGCGGGCGCACTCGTCGCCCGCGAGGGACTGCTGCCCTATCGCGACTTCGCGCACTTTCACACGCCGTATCTTGCGTTCGTCTACGGCGCATTGTTTCGCCTCACGGATCATCTGCTGCTCGACGCGCGGCTCTTTTCGGCGGCATGCGCCACGGCAGCAGTGGGTTTGGTCGCGGCGGCGACGGCGCAGGCGTTTGGTGGTCACGCTCCGCGGAATGTGCGTCTGGCGATGGCGGGCGCGGTGATCCTCGTGCTCAGCGCGCAGGTCTTCACCCACACCACCGGCCATGCCTGGAATCACGAACCGCCGCTGCTCTGCGCGCTCGGCTCGTTTCTGCTCCTCGCCTCGGGCATCCGCCGGGCGAATGCGCCGCGCGTCCTCGGCGCGGGACTGCTGCTCGGGCTGGCGATCGGGCTGCGGCTGACCTACGCGCCGCTCATCGCGCCATTCGGGCTCGCGGTGCTGCTGCGTGGGGACGGGAGGCGACTGGTGCTGGCGGCGTGGTTTTCGGCGGGCGTGGTGCTCGCGCTGAGCGGTGTCGCCTGGCTCGCCGCGCTCGCGCCGGAGCAGGCGTGGTTTGGGAATTTCGAGTTTGCGAAGGTCAACGTCACCTACCGCTTCGCCACCGGCGAACCACGCACCATGACGCTGGCCACGAAGACGCGTTACCTTTTCAAAAACATCGCCCGCCCCGACCTCGGAATCCTCCTCGCCAGCCTCATCCCGCTCGCCGCCGCGCTGCACTCCCGCCGCTCCACTCGCCATCCGCTGCCGCTCGAGCTGGTGCTGCTCGGCTGGAGTCTCCCATTCCTGTTGCTCGGATCGTTCGCCCCTTCACCCCTCTTCGAGCAATACTTCTATCCGTTCGTCTTTTTCCTCGTGCTCGGTGGCGCGTGGTCGCTCGGCAGTCTGCCGCTCACCGCCCGCTGGCTGAGGCCAGCCGCGGGCTGCGCCGTGCTCGGCGTCCTCATTTCGCTCGGACGCGGCGTTGAGGATTATCGCGGCTTCGCCGACGTGCTGCACCCATCCGACTGGACGCCGATCGAGATGCACACCGCCGCCTCGGTCCTGCAATCCCTGCCCGTCGGATCGCGAGTGCTGACCCTTCAACCCCTCTCCGTCCTCGAAGTCGGCCGGCGCATCTATCCGGAATTCTCCACCGGCCCCTTCGCGTGGCGCATCGCTCCTTACATCGAGGCCGCCAAAGCTGGCCGGCTGCGGATTTCCACGCCGAAGACGCTGCCCATGCTGCTGGAGGAGCATCCCCCAGCCGCGCTCCTCCTCGGCGTGGAGGACAAAGGCGAAACGCTCTTCGCCACCTACGCCCGCGAACACGGCTACCGGCTCCTCCCGGCAAAGAAGCGGGATCAAATCTGGGTGCGCCCATGACCGCGGGGAATCGGCCCGCCAAAAAAACCCTGCGGTTGCGCCAGCCGGCGGGTAGTAGCTACACGCTTCCACCCCATCGCATGAAACTCCCCCTCCACGTCCTCGCTCTTTCCGTCACCCTCATCCCTTGGCTTCACGCCGAACTGAAGCTCCCCGCCATCATCGGCGACCACATGGTGCTCCAGCAAAAGCAGGCCAACCCGATCTGGGGCTGGGACACGCCGGGCACGAAAGTCACCGTCACCTTTGCCGGGCAGACCAAGACCGCCGAGGCTCGCGAGGACGGCAGGTGGACGGTGAAGCTGGACGCCCTCCCGGTGAACGCCGAGCCGCAGGTCCTGGCGATCTCGGGCACCACGAAGAAGGAAATTCAGGACGTGCTCGTGGGCGAGGTCTGGATGTGCTCCGGCCAGTCGAACATGGGTTTCACCCTGCAGAGCGACTGGAACGGCGACATCGAAGCCGCTGCTTCCAAACTGAAAAATCTCCGCCTGATCAAGGTGCCGAGCGTCGGCACGCAGGAACCGCAAAAGGATTTCAAAGGCGCTTGGCAGATTTCCTCCGCGGAAAGCGCGAAGCCGTTCAGCGCCGTCGGATTCCTCTTCGGCCGCTACATTCACGAAATCGTCGGCGTGCCCGTGGGGCTGATCGATAACTCCTGGGGAGGCTCCGCCGCCGAGGCGTGGGTGCCGCGCGCGGAGCTGGAGAAAGACGCGCGCTTCAAGCTGCTGATGGAGGGAACCGCGCAGCGCGAGGCGCAGAATCAATCCGAGAAAGCGAAGGCCGACTTCGCCGCCGCGACCGAGAAATGGAAGCAAGCCGCGGAGAAAGCAAAAGCCGAAGGCCGGCCCGCGCCCCGCGCTCCGCAATCGCCCGAAGCCTGGCTCACCGGCAACGCGCGACCAGGCAATATTTTCAACGGCAAACTCTTCCCCACCCTCGGTTACGGCATCAAGGGCGTGGTCTGGTATCAGGGCGAAAGCAACGCCAGCCGCGCCTACGAATACGCGGACCTCGTCCCTTTCATGATCGAGCAGTGGCGCAAGGTCTGGGCGCAGGGCGACTTCCCATTTTATTGGGTGCAGCTCGCCGACTTCCGCCCGCAGGACGCAGCGCCCGTGGGCTCGACTTGGGCCGAACTCCGCGAATCGCAGACCAAGACCATGAAGCTCCCGAACACCGGACAGGCCGTGATCATCGACCTCGGCGAAGCGAAAGACATCCACCCGCGCAACAAACACGACGTGGCCGCACGCCTCGTCCGGTGGGCGCTGGTGAAGGACTACGGGATGCAGTTCCCGTATCGCAGTCCGGAGTTCAAGACGGTCCAATTCGACGGCGCAAAGGCCACGGTGACGATCGACTGCTTCGGCAGTTTCCTGCGGCCCTTCGATCTGCTCGAGGCCGTCGGCTTCACCGTCTGCGGGGAAGACAAGGTGTGGCACCCCGCGAAAGGAAAGATTCTCGGCAAGGACCGCGTGGAAGTCACCTGCGACGAGGTGAAAAACCCGATCGCCGTCCGCTACGCCTGGGCGGACAACCCGGTGTGCAATCTCTTCAGCAACGACGGCCTGCCGGTGACGCCCTTCCGCACGGACGACTTCGAAATGATCACCAAGCCCACGCCGATCGCCGCCCAGCCGGCGAAGTAATCGCCGCGCCCCACCTCGCCGCGAGCACGCGTCTGCCGACCGCACTGCCGGCCGAAGCCGCGTGATACCGCGCCGGCCCTAGATGTAGCGGGCGACATATCCGCCGATTCGATGCCCGCTGCGCAGCGTTCGAGCACAGCGCAGTGTCGAATCGAGTTCATCTTCCGTCTCCAATGCCTATGGGAATGGAAGCGGAAATGGAATGCCGCCACGCCGCCCTTCGGGCGGAGAGGCAACGATATCAATGCTGCATCGACTTCTCGCCCCCGAATCCGCCTTGCTCCCGACTGATACCATCTCTCGAAAATATCCGGACGGTTTGCGGGAGCGGTCTGCCCAAGGAGCGGTGAACTCCAGTTCGCCGATTTCTGCTTCGCGCC
>JANPHH010000386.1:0-3873 GCA_031424375.1 Chthoniobacter sp.
CAGATCAAGTCCCTCGACGAACGCGTCGATGACGCGCACCGGGTTGTCGGCTCCCACGTAATCCTCGACCGACTCTGGCAGGAGCATCATCTGCTGGCGCGCGACACCACGAAGGTAACTCATGCGCCCTTTTAGCAATCAAGTCGCCATCTGCAAAGCTCAGCGGCTGCGTTCTCACACAGTCTGTCACGCCAACGGAACCGCACGCCGAGCGAACTCGCCCCGGAGGGGCGGTGCAACGGTCGCGAGTGTTTCCAGCGCCCCTCCGGGGCTGAGGCGCGTTTTGTGACGTGTCCGGTGGTTCCGCTCGTTCCTCGCTCCACCACCGGCTAATTTCCACTGCGCCTCCGGTGCGAATGGGGACGATCGCGGGAATCATGGCTTCTTCGTGGGAGGCCGTTGGTCGCCGGGCGCTTCATCTTCGAGATGCGCGGGCCAGGCGAAGCGCACGAGCAGCGCCATGGTGATCGCGGCGAGAACTGAGTAACCGAGGTGATAAGTCAGCCCTGGCGGCAACAGCCCGAAGAGCAGCGGGCCGGCTTTCGTCCAGTTCCATACATCCTGATGGAGCGCGAAGACGATCAGCACCCAGAGCGCGAGCATCCAGTGTTTCGTTTTCATCAGGGATGATGCCGGGAAGCGGGACTTAGTTGAGGAAGGTCACCTTGCCGGTGTCGATGTCTTGCATCGCGCCGACGATCTTGATCTGCCCCGCATTTTCCATCTGGCGAAGGATGGGGCTTTGCTTGCGAATGGTTGCCATCACCCGCCGCACGTTTTGCTCCGCGACCTTGTCCACAAATACCGCGTTCTTGGACGAACGATCTGCGCCACCAGTGGATGGCGTCGCGGCCACCGCGGGCTCAATCCGATTCAGCAGTCCAGTCAGGTTGCCGAGTTCGACATGGTCGCAGGCGCCCGGCACCGCGCCGCACTTGGTGTGACCGACCACGGCGATGAGTTTGGAACCCGCCACCTTCGAGGCAAACTCCAGACTGCCGATGATGTCGGGGTTCGCGATGTTGCCCGCCACGCGCGCATTGAAGACATCGCCGATCCCTTGATCGAAGATCAGCTCGGTGCTGGTCCGCGAGTCGAGGCAACTGACCACGCTCGCGTAGGGATACTGTCCCGAAGCGGTCTGCTTAACCTGCCGGAGATAATCGTGGTTCGTCGATCTTCCCGAAGCAAAGCGGGCATTGCCGTCTTTGAGCTTTTGCAAGGCGTCAGCGGGTGTGGTGGCGGACTGCGACTGCTTGGTCATGGTCGCGGAATACGGCGATAGCGTGCTGCAGGCGGAAGTGCCGAAGGCTGCGAGGATGAGGATGAGGGATCGGGTTTTCATGTGTTGGTGGGTTGGGTGTTGGTTACTGCAAAAGGTGCATTCATTGGGGTTTCCGGGCGCGCGGCTAAGGCGGGCGGAGTTCGGCTCGCGTGGTCCACGCTCAGCGTGGTCCGGAGTTCGGCGAGTTGCCGTTCGATCGCCGACAACTGATCGAGCGCGGGGACCGGATGAGCCGCCTGCTTCAGCTCCTCGAGTTCGTCGTGCATCTCGGACATGCTGTTCATGACGATGCCGATGAAGAGGTTCAACATGATCATCGTGCCGAGCAGGATGAAGCTGACGAAGTAAGGTGTGGCGGCGAAGGGCGCGGCCGCTTGCGCGCTGTCATACATGGTCCTCCAGTCGTCGAGAGTGATCATCTGGAAGAGCGCGAGAAGTGCGGCCCGGAGATTCCCGAAATACTCGGGCGACGCCTGTCCGAAAAGGTGAACCCCGGTGACGGCGTAGATGTAGAAAATCAGACCGAGGAGCAGTCCGACGTAGCCCATGGAACTCAGGCTTTTGATGAGCGCGCCCACGAGGAGTTGCAGCTTCGGCAGCGCGGTGACCAGTCGGAGCAGTCGCAGCGTGCGGACGAGTCGCAGCACTGCGGCGAATGGTCCGCCAACCGGCAGCACGCAGAGCGCGACGATCGTGAAGTCGAAGACGTTCCAGCCATCGCGGAAGTAATCGAGCGGGCGGCGTCCGTGGGAAGCGAGCTTCAGCACGATCTCGATGATGAAGATGGCGAGCACGGCGGCATCGAGCGCGTGCAGCAATGGGCCGTGCTGCGCGAGCATCGCGGGGCTGGTTTCCACGCCGGCAAGCACGCCCGCGAGGAGAATCACCGCGATGATCGTTCCGCGGAACAGCTTCGAATCGACGATGCGTTTCGCGAGGAGGGTCATGCGCCTGTGGGTGAGGATTCCCTGGTTTGCGGTGCGGTCGTCGCGGGTTTGGCCTCGATCAGGACCTTGTCCACGGAGGTGCGATCCATGTCGATGATCTCGAAGCGCAGGCCGGCGCAGGTGAAGCAATCGCCCTCCCGTGGGTGACCTGCGAGTTGATCGCCGACAAACGCGGCGAGGGTCGTGCCCGCATCGGAGGTCGGCGGGGCGAAGGCGACGCCGAGTTGCAAGGGAAGCTTCGCGAGGTCGTATTGGCCATCGACGAGCCACGAACCATCCGGCCTCTGCCGGGCTTCCGGTCGCAGACGGTCTTCGAGCGAAGGGATGTCACCGACGATGGCTTCGAGCACGTCCACGAGCGTGACGAGTCCGACCGCGCGACCGTCGGTTTCGCGCACCACGGCGAGATGCACGCCGGTGCTTTTGAACTCGTTCAAGACATCCAGCACCGCCTCATCCGGCGCGACGAAGAGCGGCGTGGTGAGAAGATCGACCACGCGCACCGGCGTTCCCGCTGCGAGGTTGGCATAGACGGATTTTACCGTAACCACGCCGACGATGTGATCGCGATCCTCCGCGCAGACCGGGTAGCTCGAATGGCCGGACACGACGATCTTATGCCACAGCGTTTCCTGCGTATCCGTGAGGCTTACGAAGACCAGCTTGGGCCGTGGCGTCATGATTTCCCGCACCGGCCGACGGTCAAAGGAGAGCACTGATTCGACCATGCGTGGCTCTTCCTTGAGAAAGACGCCACTCTCGCGGCCTTCACGCAAAAGCAAACGCACCTCGTCTTCCGAAACGGTCTCGGGCTTGCCGGGCCTGATCCGCAGCAGGCGAAGGAGCACATCGGTCGCGGCGCTGAGCACATGGACGACCGGTTGCGCGACGCGACTGAGCCACTCGATGGGTCGCGCGAGACGGCTGGCGATCTTTTCCGGTGCGGCCAGCGCGATGCGCTTCGGCGCAAGTTCACCGACGATGACCGACATAAAGCCGAGCGCGACGACGACAAGCCCCACGCTCATCGCATCGGCATACGGCGCGAACCCCGACAAGATTTTCAACTGTTCGGCCAGCACCGCGGCGAGGGTGGCGCCGCTGAACGCGCCCGCGAGCAGGCCGATCATGGTGATGCCGATCTGGACGGTCGGCAGGAAGCGATTCGGAGCCTCCGCCAGCCGAAGCGCCGCGGCCGCACCGGCATCACCGTCCGCCGCCATCTGCTTGAGTCGCGATTTCCGCGACGACACGACGGCCATCTCGCTCATGGCAAAGACTCCATTCGCGATGAATAGCGCAAGCACGATGAGGATCTCGACGAGGACGATAGTCATCAAGGGTGCTCAGGAGTCGTCCCCGGAGCATGGCCGATCTGCAACTCAGCCTTCTTTGGACGCATGAGCGACACGATGATCGACAGGGCGAGCACAGTGACGATGACGCCGAGCGAAACGAGCGTGTCGATTTTGTAGGCCGTATGTCCGAGCAGCATCTTCACGCCGACGAAGGTCAGCACGACGCCCAGGCCGATCTTGAGGTAGTGGAATTTATCCATCACTCCCGCGAGGGCGAAGTAGAGCGATCGTAGGCCGAGGATCGCGAAGACGTTCGAGGTATAAACGATGAAGGGATCCTTGG
>JANPHH010000387.1:0-1707 GCA_031424375.1 Chthoniobacter sp.
CACCTGGGGCAATAACAAAGCCGACGGCGACGGCTCGATGAAACCGCTCCTCGGCGGCAAGGGCGCGAACCTCGCCGAGATGACCCGCATCGGTCTGCCCGTGCCTCCCGGCTTCACGATCACCACCGAAGTCTGCACCTATTTCTACGCGCACAAGAAGACCTATCCGCCGACCTTGCAGGCCGAGATGGAAAAGGGCGTGGCCAACATGGAGAAGATCATGGGCTACAAGTTCGGCGACTCGAAGGGCTTCCCGCTCCTCGTCGCGGTGCGCTCCGGCGCGCGCGACTCCATGCCGGGCATGATGGACACCATCCTCAACCTAGGGCTGAACGACGAGACCGTGCAGTCGCTCGTCCGCGCTACGCAGAACGAACGCTTCGCGTGGGACTGCTACCGCCGCTTCATCCAGATGTATGGCGATGTGGTCATGGGTGTGCAGAAGCGCGAGGGTGAAGATCACGATCCGTTTGAATCCGTGATCGAGCACTACAAGGACGAGAAGCATGGCCAGCACGACATCGACGACTCGAAGCTCGACGCGGCGGACTACAAGGAACTCGTCGCGCGCTTTAAGAAGCTCGTGAAGGACCGCACCGGCAAAGCGTTCCCGAACGATCCGTGGGACCAGCTCCGCGGCGCCGCGGGCGCGGTGTTCGGTTCGTGGATGAATGACCGCGCGATCGTGTATCGCCGCAAATACAACATCCCGCAGGAGTGGGGCACGGCGGTCAATGTCCAGGCGATGGTCTATGGCAACACCGGCGAGACCTCCGGCAGCGGCGTGGCTTTCACCCGCAATCCGGCGAATGGCGAGAATGAGTTCTACGGCGAATTTCTGATCAACGCGCAGGGCGAAGATGTCGTCGCCGGCGTGCGCACGCCGGAGCCCGTGTCGGCGCTGAAGAAAGCGATGCCGAAATCGTATGCGGAACTGATGAAGGTCCGTGCGACGCTCGAGAAGCACTTCAAGGACGTGCAGGACGTGGAGTTCACCGTGCAGGAAGGGAAGCTCTTCATGCTCCAGACCCGCAACGGCAAGCGCACCGCCGCCGCCGCGCTGAAGTTCTCCATGGATATGTACAAGGAGGAGCTCATCGACTGGGAGACCGCGGTGCTCCGCAACCCCGCCGACCAGCTCGACCAGCTCCTCGCGCCGATCTTCGACGTGGCGGACGTGAAGAAGGCCAAGGCTCTCGCGACGGGTCTCCAGGCCGGTCCAGGCGCCGCGTCCGGCAAGATCTATCTCAATGCTGACCGCGCCGCCGCGGCTGCCGAGAAGGGTGAGAAAGTCTTGCTCGTCCGCAACGAAACCAGCCCGGAAGATCTCCGCGGCATGATCGCGGCGGAAGGCATCCTGACCGCGAAAGGCGGCGTCTCTTCGCACGCCGCGCTCGTCGCCCGCCAGATGGGCAAGGTCTGTATCTGCGGCGCGAGCAAGCTGCAGATCGACTACAAGGCGAAGACCGTCACGGTCGCCGGCCAGACGTTCAAGGAAGGCGACTTCCTCTCGATCGATGGCACCAGCGGCGTCGTCTATGGTGGCCAGCTCGCCACCCAACCGAGCGAGATCATCACCGGCATGCTCCACGGCGATAAGCGCGCGCAGAAGACCGAGAAATTCGCCGCCTTCAACCAGCTCATGAAGTGGTGCGCGCAAGCGACCCGCATGGAAGTCCGCACCAACGCCGACAACCCCGAGCAGAC
>JANPHH010000388.1:0-3055 GCA_031424375.1 Chthoniobacter sp.
CTTTGGCGGCGTAGGCGAAGGTGTCGTCGAGCGACCAGCCCTGGAAGATTTCGTTGCAGATGCCGAATTTCATTTGGCGAGGACGATGGCGTTGGGGCATGGCAAAGGCAATCCGCGGCTAGCGCGCCCGGTGGCTTTCGCTCTGATCGGTGAGGCTCATGGTGATCTCGTAGCGGGCGGCGCAAATACATCCGCCGAGGATGATGAGCGAGCCGCTGAGGTAGATCCACATCAGGAGTGCGACGATGGAACCGAGGGTGCCGTAGAGGGCGTTGAAGTTGCCGATGTTCACCGTGTAGAGCACGAAGCCCTGCTTGAGCGCACCGAGTCCGAGGGTGACGAAAAGAGCGGCGAGCCAGATCTCGCGGAAGGTGGTGCGGCGCTGCGGAGCGAATTTGTAAAACATCGCAAACCCGTAAAAGAGCACCAGCGGCGCGACGAAAAAGCGGAGCACGCCGAAGAGGTTGTTGAAGAATTTGAAGTCGAGGCCCACCTCCCAGGAATGCTTCCAGTAGAGGTATTCCAGATTGTTGATGATCGCGGGGAAGACGATGCCGAGCAGCATCGCGCTGGCGAGGATGGCGGTCATGAAGAGGTTTTTGATCGGCAACCGCCACCAGGAATACTCCTTGGTGCCCCAGGCGCGGTTCACGCCGCGCACGAGCGCCTGAAAGAACCGGAGGGCGCTCCAGGCGAGCACGGCGAAGGCGATGAGTCCGGCGCTGCCGCGCGACTTCACCACGCCTTGGATGGTCCGGATGATCTGCGCCGACGCGGTGGCGTCGGGCAGGTACTCCTGCACCCGTTCGCTGATGCGCTGGGTGGCTTCCTCCTGATTCCCCAGAAAGGTGGTGAACACCGTGATCAACAGGACCACGAGCGGGAACAGCGCGAAGAATGCGTAGTAGGCAAATGAGGCCGCGCGCTGCTCGCCATCCGTTTCATCATATTTAATGAGCGCCCGCCAAATCACTCGGCCCGACATCTTCATCTCGCGGGCAAGCCACCGCCCGGCACGGCGTAGGTTCTGGGAGGTTCGGCTCACGACCCGGACTCTACGCGGGAAGAATTCCCGCTGCCAACCCTGCGCCGCCTTGCACCCGTTCCTCGAGCGGCTAGCCTGACCCACTTCATGCCGGAAGTCGCCGAGCCGCCAGTCACTACCCCGAGGAAACGCGGATGGTTTCGTCGCGCGCTCCGCTGGCTGGGCGTCGTGCTCCTGATCGCGATCATTTTCCACCGGCCGCTGTTTCACCTCACGGTGCGCACCGCGCTGCGGATGGTGGCGGCGCGGATGCACATCGATCTCGATCTGCACACCTCGGGCACGATCTTCACCACGCTGAACATCGAGAATGTCCACGCCCGGGCGAACGAGGGGAGCAAGACGCCGATCCGCACGATCGACATCGAGAGTGTGCAGGTGCGCTACAGCATCCCGCTGCTGATCAAAAAGGGCGTGGGTGAATTCATTTCCAGCTACGAGATTCACCACGCGAGTCTCGCGCTGGTGGCGCTGCCCAGCGCGACCGAGCGCGAGCGGAAGGAGAAAGTCCGCATCGCCAAGCTGCTCAACAACATCCTCGGTCAGCCGGCCGCGTATTCCGACCGCGTGTGGATCGAGGACTTCAGCATCACGGTGACGGCGCCGCGCAACGTGACCGAGGTGAAGAACTTTCACCTGCGGCTGGAGCCCGATCGCGCCGGCTGGCTGAAGATCGGCGTGCTGGCGATCCCGGGCGTGCCGCGGTGGGAGAATCTGAGCGCGGTGACGAGCTACGAGAGCCGGAATTTTTTCATTCGCGATCTGCGCCTCGCTCCGGAACTGGTGCTCGATGAGATCAATTTCGACGCATCGCGACGGGCGGAAAACAAGGGCAGCGTGATTCTGAACGCGCACGCCTTCGGTGGGACCGCGCGACTTCAGCTCGCAGGAGCCGAACTAAAAAAGGCGGGGAAGAATCTCGATAAGAGCTACGACACCAATCTGAAGGTCGACATTGCGGACATCGCGCTCGACCGGGCTGCGGCCTATTTCCAAGTCCCCGTGCCGCCGGTGACGCGGCTGGCGAAGCTGGCCATCGCTTTCACCGGCGAACCCGAGCTGCCGCAGACGTGGGAGGGCGTGCTCGCCGCGCGGGTCGAGGCCATCGCCGCCGGGGCGACGAAGCTCGACGCCGCCGAACTGACCGCGCGCTTCCACGAAGGACGCGCCGAGATCACCGCGGGCAATGTGACGGCTGGGAAGAACACGGTGGGCCTCAACGCCACGGTCACTCTCCCGGCTTCGGTCAATGATTTCGCGAAATGCGAGGTCGACGCGCGGTTGGCGATCGACGCGCCCGATCTGCCGGTGCTGACGGCGGCGATGCCCGATCCGCTCACCGGCACCGTGAACGGCGGAGGGACGATCGTCCTCCGTGCAGGGCAGCTCCGCGTGGACGTGAAACTCGCGGCGAAGGATGTGGCGAATCGGACGATCGCGCTCCCGACGGGAAATGTCGCGGTGCAGGCGATCAAGCAGATCGATCCCGCGCCGCCGGGGCCGTTCGACGCTCTCGATGGCCGGATCACGGCCGACCTCGCCGGCCTGCGCGTGCAGACCTTTGCGATCGACACCGCCCGCGTGGATGTGGAGGCGCGCAATCGCTTCGTGAAGCTGAGTACGCTGGAGGTGAACCGTGGCGAAAACCGCATCGCCGCGGAGGGGAGCGCGCGGATTCCCGAAGACCCGAAGCTGCTCGCAAAGACGCCGGTCGATGCGCAGTTCACGATTGCGATTCCGAGGCTGGCGGACTTTGGCATTGCAGCCAAAGACCAGACGCTCTCCGGGCGGATCGAGGGAAGCGGGAGTGTGAAGCTCATCGACGGAGCGCTCGCCGGTGGCGTGCAACTCGACGGCAGCGCGTTTCAACTCGGGGGCTTCAGCGCCGAGCGTCTGGCCGTGAAAATGGGCGTGGCGAATAACGAGGCGACGATCGAACAACTCGCCCTGCAACTGAACGGAACCGACCAGATCATGGCGACGGGCAAGGCGGGCATCGCGAAACCTTTC
>JANPHH010000389.1:0-12407 GCA_031424375.1 Chthoniobacter sp.
TGCGCGCGGTGGTGGACCTGGAGGCGCTCGGGCCGCGGACGCTCTGCATCGATTGCGACGTGCTCCAGGCCGATGGCGGGACCCGCACGGCTTCGATCACGGGAGCCTGTGTGGCGGCATCGCTCGCAGTCGAGCAGCTCATTGCCAAAGGCCTGCTCAACAGCTCGCCGATCAAAAAAATGATCGCCGCGGTGAGCGTGGGCGTCGCGAATGGCGTGCCGGTGCTCGATCTCAACTACCTCGAAGACAAGGACGCCTCCGTGGACATGAACCTCGTGATGACGGAGGACGGCCACTTTGTGGAAGTCCAAGGCTCGGGTGAAGAGCAGACCTTCAGCGAAGCGGAACTCGCGGCGATGCTGGTGCTCGGAAAAAAGGGGATTCGGGAGTTGATCGACGCCCAGCGGGCCGCTATCAGAGCCGTCCCCGTGGCGGCACCGTAGCTGCTTTCCGGGTTCACACCTCAACGCACCTCATGAAAAAAGCGCTTATCACAGGCATCACCGGTCAGGATGGTTCCTATCTCGCAGATCTCCTTCTCGAAAAGGGTTACGAAGTCCATGGCATCATCCGCCGGGCGAGCACGTTCAACACCTCAAGGATCGACCACCTCTATCAGGATCCGCACGTCAATGGATCGCGGCTTTTTCTCCACTACGGCGACCTTTCCGATTCGCTGAATCTGACCCGCCTCATCGATCGCGTCGGGCCGGATGAAATCTACCACCTCGGGGCGCAGAGCCATGTGCGGGTGAGCTTCGACATTCCCGAGAACACCGGCGACGTGACCGGGCTCGGCACGATTCGCATTCTGGAAGCGTTGCGCGAGGCAAAGGTGTCGGCGCGCTTCTACCAGGCGAGTTCGAGCGAGATGTTCGGCAAGGTGCAAGCGGTGCCGCAGACGGAGACGACGCCTTTCTGGCCGCGCAGCCCGTACGGGGTGGCGAAAGTTTACGCTTATTGGGCGACGGTGAACTACCGCGAGAGCTACGGCATGCACGCGAGCAATGGCATCCTCTTCAACCACGAGAGCCCGCGCCGCGGCGAAACTTTCGTGACCCGCAAGGTGACTCGCGCGGCGGCGGCGATCAAAAAAGGTCTGCAGAAAGATCTCTACATGGGCAACCTCTCGGCGAAGCGCGACTGGGGCTACGCCAAGGAATACGTGGAAGGCATGTGGCGCATCCTGCAACAGCCGGAGAGCGACGACTACGTGCTGGGGACGAACGAGACGCACACCGTGCAGGAGCTGTGCGAAGTGGCATTTGGCCGCGTGGGGCTGAACTGGCAGGACCACGTGAAATTCGACGCCCGCTACGAGCGTCCGGCCGAGGTGGAACTGCTGATCGGCGATCCGGCCAAGGCGAAGGCCAAGCTTGGCTGGGAGCCGAAGACAAAATTCAAGGCGCTCATCGAACTGATGGTGGACGCCGACGTGGCGATGCTCGAGGGCATGCCGATCCACATGGTGGACAAGGATCGGTAACCGCCCCTCTGGAGGTGGAGTTTCCGCCGACCGCCGCGCACCATGATCGGCAGATGCTCCAAGAGAGTGACTGGACGAAAAACGCTGTCATCCCGAGCGGAGTGTAACGGAGCCGAGGGACCTCAGCCTTCCGAAGAATCGTGGATCTTCCGGTGCCCCGAGATCCATCGATGGTCCCCACGGCACCACGGGATCGGCGGGGGCGCGGGTGCTCCCTTTTCCACTGCCAGGATCCGGCTGAGACAGAAACCACGGATTGCACGGATGACACGGATTACCCGGCGCCTGGATCGACCGTCGCCTTCACCATCGGGTGATTTGTTGGGACGGTGGGCGACACCCACCACCCTCTGAATCCGTGTCATCTGTGGAATCCGTGGTTTCCTCCTCCCACACTTTTTAGGTTCACCGGTCGGTCGCTCGACGTCATCGGTCCGCGCAGTGGAGTGTCGCGGGTCTGTGCAGAGGGGGGTTCTCATTCCTGAGAAGTGAGGCGCGCAGGAGGGATCGTATCGCCCGCAAAAGGAGCAATTGCTCGCCGCACAGGCCGGAACCGCTCCTTAAAACGCCAATAAATTATGGGGATTATTAAATAACCGCTTAAATTTCGTTTACTTGGCACATCGGTTGCATCTGTCGGCAGGCGCACTATGAACCGACGAACGGCACCCATTTCCAACGCCCTGGGCTTCACCTTTATTGAAGTCATTGCGGCGGCGGGCCTCGTGGCGATCTTCCTCACCGGGGCGTTCACCGCCAATTCCCGCGGCCTCTATATGATTCGGTGCGCTCAGGAAAATGCCGCCGCCAGCAAAATTCTCCAGCAGCGGATGGAGCAACTGCGCACTGCGAGCTGGACCGAAATCACCGACGCCGACTCGGTCAAAGCCTTTTACGTGAATGCGCCCGACGCCGCCGACGGTTGCAAACAGAATTCGGAGACCGTCACCCTCTCGGCGTGGCCCGCGGTTGGCGGGGTGGGACTTACCAGAATCCAGCGGGCCACCAGCGGCGCGCTGACCGTCCCCGTGAATGAGCCCAATCTTGCCGATCGGCCGGCGGTGCTGGTCACCACCCGCGTCACCTGGACCGGTGCTGGCGGGCGATCGCGGATTCGTGAGACCGCGACGGTCATTGCCAATGGAGGGATCGGCCGATGAAGCGCGGGACCCGACACGCCCTCGCGGGCTACACGCTGATCGAAATGCTCATGGCCACCGGCGTGACCGGGCTCGTTCTGGGCGGGCTCACCGCCGGCTCCGTCGCGCTCCAGCGCAGCCTGGCCGCCACGGTGGATTACTCGATCGCGCAGAATGACCAGGCCCGGATCTCGGACTATCTCGCGGTGGACATGCGGCGCGCGCTCGACGTCGCCCCCGATGGCACCGGCGGGGTCACGATGACGCTGCCGAGCTTCTACAATGCCGATGGCACGGTGAAATCTCCCACGGTCGTTTCCACCACCGGCTGGCCGTCCAAAAAGAAGAAGAAGCGCAAGCACCGCAACACCAACATCATCACCGCCCAGACCGTCTCCTACGATCCGGCCACCACCGTCACGGTGAAGTACTACCAGGGTAAAGCGGGCGCGCTCGGCACCGATCCCACGCAGTTTTACCGGGAGTCTGGTGGTAAGGCGCGAGCCATCGCCACGGATGTCGCCGACTTTAAGATCACGATCAGCGACGACGAAACCACTGCGAAGACCAGCATCACCTTTGCCCCACGCTTCCGCCTGCTCAAGAACGCGGCGAGCGGTGCGGGCACGACTTACACCCAGACCACCCTCCTTCGAAATGATGAATAAACGATTCCACACCAAGTTTAGTCGGACCAACGGCAGCGTGCTGGTCCTCTCCCTAATCACGATTGTGATCCTATCCGCGATCCTCGGCATCACGCTGCGATCGGTGAGTTCGCGCTACTGGACGAGCTTTCAGGTTGCGAGCTGGCAGGAGGGGCTCTTCGCCGCCGAGGCCGGGGCGGACATCGCAATGGTGGAGATGCGGAAAGCGATGCAGGGAGACGCCACCGCGTTCACCGGCTGGCAGGTGCAAAAAAAGAGTGGCGCGGCGAGTTCGACCACGCCGGGCCTCTTCGGCCTGCAAACCGACGACAACCTCACGATCACGAGCATTTTTTCCAACCACGCCGGCGAGGGCAATAGCGCGCTGTCGGCGAAGATCGTCATCGATGCACCGGCTTCGCTCAAGGTGAGCGGCACGCAGTGGTATCGCATCCGGGCGACGGGCATCGCCGCGCTCTCCGGCCCGCCCCGCGTCTCGCCGGACAAACTCGACAACCTCCTGCGCCGGCTGAGCCTCGTAGCCAAACCCAACGGAGTCACGGTGTCCGCCGCGACCCGCACCGTGGAGTGCATCGCCAAGCCGACGTCGCTCTTCACCCAGGCGCTGACGGCCGAGGTGCAGATCAAGAACGACGGCACGGGGATGGTCGTCGATAGCTTCGACTCGACGGACGCGGCCAAGTCCACCGGCGGCGACTACGACCCGGCGAAGCGGCAGAGTAACGGCGACATCAGCTCCAATGCTTTCCCGGCCAAGGGCGACAAGACGATGATCCTGAATCTGAAGAACGACTTCATCTTCGGCGACGTGGCCAATAACTACTCGCTGATCAAGGGCGTGAGTCCCACTTACTTCGACGGCCTGAACGACCGTCCGGCGACCAATACCAACTCGCTGATCGTCACCGACGGCAGCACGGTTCCCACCGGCATGATCACCACCAATTCCTTCCGCGATCTGCCGCAGATCAAGGCACCGACTTGGACTTCGTCCGACCGCAATGTTGGAGTGCTCGACAAAAAAGCTGCCGATCAGGTGGTGAGCAGCAACAAAGCAGCGCCCACCAAAATTATCGTTAACTCAATCAAGCTCGATAAGGACACCTTCGTCCTGAAGCTCCCGAGCGGCGCGACCACGGGCTATGCGGAGATGTGGGTGCAGGGCGACATTTCCATGAAAGATGGCGGGATCATCCAGGTGGAGCCGGGTGTGAAGCTCACGGTCTACTTTCAGGGTGACCTGAAAATCGAGGATAAGAAAAAGGGCGCGGGCTTCGATGTGCAGAGTGACAACGCGGCGGATCTGATCCTGCTCGGAGTCGAGGAACCGGACCCGACCAAGAAGAAGAGCGATCAGAACGACAGCGACGTTTACACCCCCTACAAAGCGACGGGTAACATCGTCCTGAAGGATGCCGACCTCGTGGCCTCACTCTACGCGCCGGATCATAATCTGGTGATCGACGTGAAAGGCGCCGCGAAGCGGGACAAGGACAATAAAGGCAAAAGCCGCAACCGCCTGCAGACGGGCGTGGATGTCTTCGGCTCGTATGTCGCCCGCACGATTCATGTCAAAGGCCCGGCGAACATCCACTACGACGAACAACTCGCCAGCGCGGGGCCAATCACGGATGTGGGCTACGTGAGCTGGTACGAGGACGTGAATCTGGACCGGCGTTAGGGGAAAAGGCTCTGTCATCCCGAGCGGAGTGTAACGCAGCCGAGGGACCCCGGCCTTCCGGAGGATCATGGATCTTCCAGCATCCAGAGGTCCCTCGACTTCATTCTGGTCGCTTAGGCTCCCGCATTCCGCTCGGGATGACAGGCTGTTTTGACTTCCGTTACCCCTCCAAGTCGGCGCAGCTCAGCGGGCGTCTCCGCTCACGATCAGGAACCGTCGCGATCCCCGAGTTTTCGGTTCCTTACCCCGTCGTCCGCAAGCCACTGGCGATCGCGTTGATCGAGAGCAGCAGGTCGGGGAGCATGGTCTCCGCGGCCGCTTCATTGGTCGCGCGCATTTTCCGCCAGCGGCGGAGGAGGCTGATCTCCTGGAGGTGGAGAATGCGCAGCGCTTCCGCGCGGAGTTCGAGCGTCTTGAGCATGCGTGGGCGGCGGTCGGCCATCGGGCGGCCGCGAATTTTCTCCAGCATCTGCTGGGTGAGGTTCCACTCGCCTTCGATGATGCCCATGAACCGTGCGCGCAGCGTCTCGTCTTCCACGAGATCGGCGTAGGCACGCATGAGGCCGAGGTCGGTGCTGGCAATGCTCGATTCGATATTCGTGAGCACGTAGTGGAGGAAGGGCCAGGTGCGAATGTGCGCGCGGATTTCCGCGATCTCGGCGTCGTCGAGCGCGGCGAGGCCGGAGCCAGCGCCGAACCAGCCGGGCACGTAGAAACGCGACTGGCTCCAACTGAAGACCCACGGAATGGCGCGCAGGTCGGCCAGGCTCGGCTTGCCGGTGCGGCGCGAGGGACGCGAGCCGATGCGGCTGTGCTCCAGTGCGTCGATCGGTGTGGCCTGGCGGTAGAAGGCGAGGAAGTCTTCGGTGTCGAGCAGCTTGCGGTAGCCCTGCTGGCTGGCGCGGAGGAGTTTCTCCATCACGGGCGCGAGCGCGGGCGGCGCGGGTTCGGTGCGCTCGTGGCGGAGCGTGGTGGCGGTGACGCCCGCGACGAGGAGTTCGAGATTGAAGGTGGCGGTCGGCAGGTTGCCAAATTTCTGCGCGATGGTTTCGCCCTGCTCGGTGAGGCGGATGTCGCCGCAGAGTGAACCGGCGGGCAGCGCCTCGAGGAAGCGATGCGTGGGACCGGCTCCGCGGCTGACCGTGCCGCCGCGGCCGTGGAAAAAGCGGATGCGCACGCCGGTTTCGCGGCCGAGTTTGGCGAGATTCGACTGCGCTTTCTGCAAGCCCCACTGGCTGGCGAAGATGCCGGAATCCTTGTTGCTATCGGAGTAGCCGACCATGACCTGCTGAGTGAGCGGGAGCTTTTCGCGTCCCCAATTCCACGAAAGAAACTCCAGCGAGCGCCGCGTCATCGGCTGCTCGAGGAAGCTCTGGAGAATTCCGGAGCCGGCTTCGAGATCGTCGAGCGTCTCGAAGAGTGGCACGACCGGGAGCATGCAGACGAGTCCCTCGGGCCGCATGCGGGTGAGGCCAGCTTCGCGAGCGAGGATGTAAACGACGAGCAGGTCGGAGAGCCGCCGCGTCATGCTGATGATCAGCGAGCCGAGGCCATCGGCGCCGCAGCGCTGGATGTGCGAGGCGAGGACGCGGTAGCAGCCGAGCACGGCGTCGGCTTCCGGGCCGGCGGAGACGTTCGAGTGGAGAAAGGGGCGCGGGGAATTGAGTTCTCTTTCGAGAAAGCGCAGCCGCTCCGTTTCGCTCCAGTCTTCCCACTGGCTGCCATCGATGCCGGCGGCGCCCATGAGCTGGGCGAGCGCCTTGACGTGGAAGGCGGAATTCTGCCGCACGTCGATCACGGCGAGATGGAAGCCAAAGACCTCCAGCGCGCGGATGACGGGCTGCACATCGCTCGCGGCGAGGCGCGAGGCCCCGACGGCGGTGAGGGAATCGTGGAGCGTGCGCAGATCGGCGGCGAGTTCGGCGGCGAATTGATACCGCCCTTCGCCCTCGCGAATCTGCGCGAGCTGATGCGGCGCGATTTCGATCGGCAACCGCGCGACGAGCAGTTCGACGAATTGCCGCCATGGCTCTGCGGTATTCAGCGCGAGAATGGCGCGGCCGGTTTCGCCGAGGTCCGCCGCGATCTCGGCGCGGCGGGCGAGCAGCGCCTCCGGTGGCGGCTGCATCCACGAGGAGAGGCAGACCTTTCCCGCGAGCGCGGAAAGCTGCCGGTGCATGACCACGAGCGCGTTGGCGCGGAGGCGTTCGAGCGTCTCGGCGGTGACCTCTGCGGTCACGCCGGGATGGCCGTCGCGGTCGCCCCCCACCCAGTTGCCGAAGCGCACCTGCGGCAGCTTGCCCGCGAGCAGCCTGGCGTCGAAGCCGGCATCGGCCCACGCGTAACGCAGGCGCGCATCGAGCTCGGGGAGCACGGTGGGAAAGACGTCGCGGAGGTAGTGGAGAATGTTGCGGCGCTCGTCGGCGAGCGTGGGTTTTTCGAGGAGGATTTCGCCGGTGCGCCAGAGGCGTTCGAGCGCGGACTTCGTCTGCTCGCGGAGCTGGGCGAGATGGCTGGGCGACTGGTGCCCGCTCTCGCGTGCATCGATGAGGCCGAAGAGCGCGCGGTGCTGGTCGAGCACGGAAAGGCGCTTGGCCTCGGTGGGATGGGCGGTGAGCACGGGCTCGACGCGCACTTTGCCGAAGCCGGCGGCGATCTCCTCCGCGGTGAATCCGGCGGCTCTGAGTGCAGCGAGCTGTGCGCCCCAGAGGCCGCGTTCGGCCGTCAGGCCTTCGCTCGCTTCGCGCAGGTCGCGCATCGCGGCGGCGGTGTTTTCCTCCACCATGTTCAAGATCTGAAAGGCGATGGAATAGACGAGCCCGAGCTGTGGCGGGAGCTGGTCGATGTGTTCGGCCTCGACCACGTCGCCCGTCCACGGGAGGTGGCGGGCAAACTCGGCCATGCCGAGGTCGGTGAGCACCTCACCGAGGCATTCGATGAGGAATTTGAGATCGCGGTCGATTTTCTCGAAGCCGATCGTGACGTAGTCCGGTGCGGAAGTTCCCTGCATAGTTTTTTCCCTGCCGGTTTTTGTGGCGATCACCTAACCCGGCGGCAAGCAAAACCACACCCGCGACCGATTTCATTCCAAGACGAGCCGCGTTCCCTGATTCACTCCCCGCACCTTCCACATGAAACACCTCCTCAGTTCCTCCCTCGCCGCCCTCGCGGTCCTGACCCTCCATGCTGCGGCTCAAACGCCCGCCGCCGCTGCAAAACCCGCCGCTCCTGCCGCCAAGCCGGCGCCGATGTTCAAGCCGCTCATTGATAAAATGGATCTCAAGGACGGCGACTCGATCGTTTTCCTCGGCGACTCGATCACCCACCAATGCGCCTACACCCAATACGTGGAGGACTACTTTTACACCCGCTACCCGAAGATGCGGCTGCACTTTCACAATGCCGGCGTGGGCGGCGACCGCGCAGCGGACGCGATCACGCGCTTCGATGAAGACGTCGTCCCTTACAAACCGAAGTATGTCACGATCCTGCTCGGGATGAATGACGGGACCTATCGCGACTTCGATCAGGCGGTCTTCGACACCTACCAAAAGGGCATGACCACGATCCTAGAAAAGATCGGGGACCTCGGTGCCACGGCGATCCCGATGACCCCGACGATGTTCGACGCCCGCGCGAAGCGGCTAAAAGGCGACAACCTCGAACCGCGCAACACCCACTACAACGGCGTGCTCGCGCTCTACGGCCAGTGGCTGCGCGAACAGGCGGAAGTGCGCGGCCTCGGCTTCGTGGACATGTTTTCCCCGCTGAACAACCACACCGCCCAGCAGCGCAAGACGCTCCCCGACTGGACGATGATCCAGGACGGCGTGCATCCCGGCGCGGTGGGCCAGACCGTCATGGCCGTGGCCATCATCGAGAACGTGGTCGCCCGCTCCCAAGTCTCGCAGATCATTCTCGCTCCGAAGGACGGCAAGTATGCCGCCACCGCCGCGAATGGTGCCCTGACCGAACTGCAAGCTACGGACGACAAAGTGAGCTTCACCTTCGCCGCCAATGCACTCCCCTGGGTGCTGCCGCCCGACACGGCGGAGGGTGCCAAGCTCACCGCGCTGGGCCACCGCTACGGCAACGAAAAGTTCACTGTGCGCAACCTGAAGCTGGGCACCTACGCGCTGACCATCGACGGCATCGTGGTCGGTCAGTTCACCGACGGCCAACTCGCCTTCGGCGTGGAACTCGAGAACAACGACAAGACCCCGCAATACCAGCAGGCGCTCAAGGTCGCGATGCTCAACAAACAGCGCAACGACACCGCCTACCATCCGCTGCGCGACCAATATGCGCAGCTCAAAGGCAAGCGCCGCGAGCTGGCGAAGCTGGATGCCAACGCTCCGGACTACGCAGATAAGAAAGCTGCCTTCGAAACTTGGTACACCGGGCAAAAAGCGAAAGTCGCGGAACTGCTCGCCGCGGCAAAAACGATCGAGGACCAGATCTATCAGGAGAACCAGCCGAAGCCGCGCAAATACGAATTGGCGCAGGTGACGAAGTAACCGCCGCCGCTTCAATGAAACGCCGGGACTCGCGATCGCGGGCTCCGGCGTTTTGCATTTCCAACGGTGGCGGTTAGTCGTGGCTTTCCATCGCAAAGGAAAAGGAAGATAACTACGCGGACCTCGGATCAAGGATGAGTCGAACTGCAACGAGCGACTCAACATCAGGAACCGAGCCGCAACCTATACCATGCATACGCACCGCAGAGACTTTCTACGAATCACGACGACCTCTTTGGTAAGTTCCCTCCTGCCCTGGAGGGGCTATGCAGCAGAGACGGAACAGCCAGACATCTGCATCTACGCGGCCACCGCGAGCGGCATCATGGCCGCCGTGGCGGCGACCAAGGAAGGTGCCCGAGTGCTGATCATCGAGCCATCGCGCTGGCTCGGCGGCATGACCGGTGGCGGGTTAATGCACATTGATTGGGGTCGCGAGAAAGCTGTCGCTGGCACGACGCGCGGCATCCTCAAGCGCGACTACAATGATGCGCAGTATCGCGAGGCGTTTGCGGCGATGCTGAAGGAGCACAACATTCCGGTGATCTTCGAACATCGCATCGCCTCGGTGCAGCGCGAGGGTGCGACGATCAAAAGCATCACCCTCGATCACGCGCCACCGGATCGGATCGGATGTCCGGTCGCGGAGCCGAAGACGCGCGAGGCGCTGCGGATCAGCGCGCGGGTCTTCATCGATTGCTCGTATGAAGGTGATCTCATGGCGCGCTCAGGCGTGTCTTACACCTTCGGTCGCGAGGGGCGCGACACTTACGGTGAATCACTCGCCGGCGCGCAGCAGAACCTAGCGGTGTATGACATTGATCCGTATGTGAAGCCCGGCGATCGGCAGAGCGGTCTGCTACCTTTCTTGCAAGACATTCAAATGTCTCCCGAAGGCAGTGCAGATAAGCTAACGATGGGTTATGGCTTCCGATGGAAATTGACGCAGGCGGAGAACCGAATGCCTCTACCCGCGCCCGAGGACTACGATCCGCGCACCTTTGAGTTGTATCGCCGTGGTTTTCAAAACAAGGCCGGCATCGACAAAGGCCGACGCACACGGAAGCTCGGTGAGTTTGAGGAGGCTGGTGGACGTATTCACTCGGTCGGCCAGGGTAACCTCGCGCGGGCTCTGCTCGCGCCGACAAACTACGGCGCTAACGCCGGCTATCCCGATGGTGACTATGCGACGCGCGCCCGCATCTGGAAAGCCGAGCAGCGTTTCATGAGCGGCATCACCCACTTCCTGCGCACCGATCCATCCGTTCCGGCGAATTTGAAAGAGCTGGCCGAGAGCATTGGTTTTGAACCTGGGATCTTCAATGACACCGATGGCTGGCCGCATCAGCTCTACGTGCGCGAGGCCCGCCGAATGAAAGCCGCGTATGTCGTCACGCAAAAAGACATGGCGGGCGAAACCAACCCCGGCGACTCCGTCGGCCTCGCGTCTTACGGGGTGGACGAGTGGCCCTACGCGACCTATCCGCTCGAAGGCAAGGTGGCGTTACAAGGCGGTTATTACTCGATGCTCTACCTCGAAGAAGCGCACCAGGGCATCTACAAGATCCCGTATCGCGCCATCACGCCGAAGCAGGACGAATGTAAGAACCTCCTCGTGCCAGTCTGCGTGTCCGCCAGCCACATCGCGATGACTTCTATCCGCATGGAGCCTGTCTGGATGATCCTCGGCGAATCCGCCGGCGTCGCGGCGGCGATGGCGGTGAAAGCCAACGTCCCCGTGCAGCAAATCGAATACGCTCAACTCCGCACCAAGCTGCTCGCCCTGAAACAACGGCTGGATATTCCAGCGTAGATCGTCCGCGGCGTGCCCCGGTCAGCGACTGTGCATCAGCATTCTTCGAAAGACTGCCGCACTCGGTGACGCAGTGTGACCGGATCGGCTGAGCACCGCGACCTGGCGCTCGACGGGGACGCCTCGCAATCGCACCGCGACACAATTTGGCGTGGGATTGCGGGTGGCCAGTTGCGGGAGGATCGCGATGCCGAGACCTGCCGCCACGAGTGAGCGGATGGTCTCGAGTTCGCTGCTTTCGCAGGCGATGCGGGGCTCGAATCCCGCGGTCCGGCACGCAGCCAGCGCAGTGTCGCGGGCACGGCCTTTGTAAAAGACGAAGGGTTCGTCCGCGAGTTTCGCGAGGCTGAGGTTCCGCTGTTTCGCCGCGGGATGCGCTTTCGGCACGAGGGCGACGAAGGGCTCGGTGAGCAGGAGGTGTTCGTCAAAGCTGCCGCTCGTGGTGGGAAGTTGGACGATGCCGAACTCCACGCGCCCGCTCTCGACCCATTGCGCGACGGCTTCCGAGGTGCCTTCGAACAAGGCGAGTTCGACTAGCGGATGCAGTTTTCGAAACGCCGCGATCGCCGCGGGCAGCAGGCAGGCGCTGACGGAGGGAATGGCTCCGATCGCGAGACGTCCGCCGCGCAGCCCGATGAGATCATGCACGGCTCGTTTCGCCGCCTCGGCTCGGTCGAGCAGGGCCTCAGCGTGAAGGCGCAAGATTTCACCGGCGGCGGTAAGCACGGTTTCGCGGCGGCCACGGTTGAAAAGTGGCGCGCCAAGTTCGTCTTCCAGCTTGCGCATCTGCTCGCTGAGCGCCGCCTGCGCGAGGTGCAGGTGTGCGGCGGCGCGGGTGAAGTTTCGCTGCCGGGCGGCTTCGAGGAAGTATTCGAGCTGATAGAGTTCCATCGGGATCAAAAGTGGTTTCGGCTTTAGCCGAATCAGGCAAACATTCTGCCATCGGTTTTCCCAGCTATAAGCATCGGAAAGCACTGTTTTACCAGCCGCAACAGTGGCGCTTATATCCGACTCGCATGACCATCTCAGACCTCAGCAAGATCGAAGGCCGTCGCTACCCCGCGCGGCGCAGAACGCAGAATCTCGTCGGCGGAGTGGCACCC
>JANPHH010000390.1:0-13904 GCA_031424375.1 Chthoniobacter sp.
GCTCGCGCCGGAGTGGATCAATGCCTACGCGCAAGCCGTGATTCGCACCCTGCGCAGCGCGGAGAACGATCTCGGCGTGCTGCCGCTGCGCAGCATCGCGGAAGGGAAGCTGATCTACCAGAGCATCGGGCGCGACGGCGCTCCAGTGGAGATGAAGCGGCTGCCGCCCGCCGAGGAGCGCGTGGTGCTGGGCGAGATGGAGCGGCAACTGGAGCAGCGCGGGCTCTGCGTGCGCCAGGGCGACAAGCTCGTCTTCCCGAGCCATTGCGGACGCGACCGCCCGGCGGTGCTGGAGCATCCGTCGGTCTTCGTGAGCTACGCGGTGAAGGGCTTTCTCGACGACATCTATGCGACGCTGGTGGTGAAGCTGGCGGACAGCGAATCCTTCCAACTCAAGGAGCTCTGGCGCGCCGCCGCGGACTTCGTGACGCTCGCGGGAGATCATCACATGGGCCTCAAGCTCACGCGCGAGAGCGGCAGCGACGGGGACATCAGCGTGTATTTCGGCAAAGGCGTGACGCAGCAGGAGCAGGTGATCTTTGCGAACTACATCCACGCGCACCTCGAAGGCACCTGCGAGAACGCGCTGCGGCTGTGTCTCTTCAGGCCAAGGGCCTGCCGCAAGCCAGCCCAGGGCAAGCGAGGAACGAGCGCCGCCCTGGGTTCGCGAACAAGAAAAGTGCAAAGCCCCAACGGGGCGCAACAATCCCCCGCCATGCCGCAATCCCTCGCCCGCGTCATCCTTCACGTTGTATTCAGCACGAAGAACCGCGTGCCATTTCTCAAGGACGCCGACCTTCGCGTTCGCCTCCACGCCTATATGGCTGGCATCTTGCAAAACATCGGCTGCGAACCGACGCTCATCAACGGCGTTGAGGATCACGTTCACGTCCTGTGCAATCTCTCCCGCACCGTCACCATCGCCAAGCTGGTGGAAACGGTGAAGCACAGCCCCTCCATGTCGATGAAAGAGCAAGGCCCGGCCTACGGGGATTTTTTCTGGCAAGGCGGATACGGCTCGTTCTCCATCAGCCAGTCAAACGTCTGGCACGTCCGCGAATACATCGCGAAGCAGGAGGAGCATCATCGGAAGGTGTCGTTTCAAGATGAGTTCCGGGCACTGTGCCGCAAACACGGCGTGGAGATAGACGACCGGTATGTGTGGGATTGATACTTTATCGCCGATGTTGGGATTTGTTGAGCCCCGTTGGGGCTTGGCCGTTATGTAGTTCGCAGACCCAGGGCGGCGCTCGTTCCGCGCTTGCCCTGGGCTGGCTTGTTGATGGGCCTTTGGCCCGCCCGGCGAAGCTGAGCACCCCCAGACGAGGGAAGCTGCTCGTGCTGGGTGTCGGCGCGCGCATCACGAGCGCGAATCAGAATCAGAAATGGATGGAGGTGCCGGGGGATGAGGACGACGGGATTGATCTGCTGGTTGAGTTCACCGATGAGGACGGCAAGGGCATCGGCAAGTCGCCGAGGGGTCATGGGTCAGGAGACAGGAGACAGGAGACAGGAGACAGATGTCGTTTTGGGAGCCTGTTTCCTGTCTCCTGTCCCCTGATTCCTTGCGCGCTCGCCACCGGCAGTGCGAAGCAGGAGTTCGCCGACGTGCGCTGGATGGAAATCACGAGCGTGCTGCAGCGCGAAAGCGCGAACGGGCCGAAACCGGTGAAGCAGATCGAGTTCAAAAGCGAACGGCTCGACCTGAGCAGCGTGAGGCGGTGGCGGGAGCGGGTGCTCGGGAAGTAGCGCGAGGCAGCCCAAGGTTGCGTTGGCGCAATCGCTCAGGCAGACTGCAAATATGACTCGTGACGTTCTCGAAACCGCAGTGCGGGAAGGAATCCCGTTCGTCATCAAAATGGCGGATGAGGAGAAATATGAGGTTCACGCTCAGGATCGGATCATCGTGGGCCAAGCCCGCGTCGTCATCATGGATGACCGCGACATCCCGCATGTGCTGCCGATGCCGACGATGACTGGGGTGAGCTACCTTCCAAAAGAGAATGTCGGGGCGCAGTAAGGCTGTTCGCATCGGCATCGGCGGTCCGGTGGGATCGGGCAAGACGATGCTGGTGCTGCGGCTCTGCCAGTGGCTGCGCGGGGAGCTGTCGCTGGCGGTGGTGACGAATGACATCTACACGCGGGAGGATGCGGAGTTCCTCGTGCGCAATGAGGCGCTGCCGGCAGAGCGGGTGATCGGGGTGGAGACGGGCGGGTGTCCGCACACGGCGATCCGCGATGATACCTCGATGAATATGGCGGCGATCGCGGAACTGGAACTGCGACATCCCGATGTGCAGGTGATTCTCGTCGAAAGCGGAGGCGACAACCTGAGCGCGACGTTTTCGCCGGAGCTGGTGGAGGCGTTCATCTATGTGATCGACGTGGCGGAGGGAGACAAGATCCCGCGCAAGGGCGGGCCGGCGATTCGGCACAGTGATTTGCTTCTCATCAACAAGACGGAACTGGCACCGTATGTGGGTGCGGATCTCGGGGTGATGGCGCGGGATGCGAAGCTGATGCGCGGCGAGCGGCCGGTGATCTTCGCGGACCTGCGTAGCGAGAAGGGCAAGGATGAGGTGCTGGCGTGGCTGCGGCGCGAAGTGCTGTTTGTGTGACGGCGGAGCCGCGCCGCGGTTTGCAGGGTCATCTTCACCTCGTCTGCGCGGCGGATGCGGAAGGGCGCAGCTATTTGCGCGAGCAGTCCTTCTGCGCGCCGATGCATCTGAGCAAGCCGCACACGGACGCGGGGGTGCTGGTGGTGAATATGGTGAACCCGACGGCGGGACTATTGAGCGGGGATCGGATCGAGTGCCGCGTGCGGGTGGAAGCCGGGGCGCGGCTGCTGGTGACGACGCCGAGCGCGAGCCGGGCGCACCGGACGCCGACCGGGTACTCGGAGCTGGTGCAGGATTTTACGGTCGAGCGCGGCGGGTGGCTGGAGAATTGGCCGGAACTTTTCATCCCGCAGGGGGGAGCGCGGTATCGGCAGCGGACGATGTTGCGGGTGAGTGAGGGCGGCGAGGCGCTATTCTTTGAGACGCTGGCGCCGGGTCGCGTGGCGATGGGGGAAACCTTCGCCTTCACCGAACTGGAGTGGGAAACGGAGGTGCTGCTCGGCGGGGAATCGATCGCGCGGGAGCGCTACCGGCTGACGCCGGAGAGTGCGAGCATCGGGGCGCTGCGCGGGCAGTTTGCCACGGGGTATTACGCGAGCTGCTTTGTGGTGACATCGCGGCTCCCGGCGGATGCGCCGGTGTGGACGGCGATCGATGCGTTGCATGAGCCGGAGGCGTGGGTGGGGTGCAGTGCGCTGCGGCGCGGTGGGTTCGTGGTGAAGATCGTGGCGGCCGGGAGTGTGCTGCTGCGGCGGAAGCTGGCGGCGGTGCGGCGGGAACTGCACGCGGCGCTGGGGCACGAGGAGCCCTCGCTGCGGCGGGCCACGGGCGACGCGTGAGCGGGGGGACTCTTCGTCTTTTTCTTCATCTTCATCTATTTCCTTCCAGCCTGACCACCGAGACGAAGACGAAGATCACGAAAGAGACGAAGAGGCGCGTGCGTTCAGGTGGAAAAACTCGCGCAGGCGGAAGAATCGCGTGGCTTCCGGCGCACAAATTCGCTAGGCATTCCGCAGATCTCTTTCGAACCACTGGCACCATGAAAAAATCTCTCTCTCTTCCGCTCGTCCTTTCTGCCTTCGCACTGCTGCCCTCGCTGGCGCAGGCGCACCCGGGGCACGGGTCGGGAGTGGGCTCGGGGCTGGTGCATCCGCTGACGGGGCTGGACCACCTGCTGGCGATGGTGGCGGTGGGCATGTGGGCGGCGCAACTCGGTGGCCGAGCCCGCTGGGCGGTGCCGGCGAGCTTCATCGGAGTGATGGCGCTGGGCAGCGCGCTCGGGATGCTGGGCATCACGCTGCCCGCGGTGGAGATGGCGATTTGCGCGTCGGTCGTTTTGCTCGGGCTGCTGGTCGCGGGTGCGGCGAAGCTGCGGTTGGAAGCGTGCATGGCGGCGGCCGGGTTTTTCGCATTCTTCCATGGGCTGACGCACGGGGCGGAGATTCCGGCGACGGCGAATGGGCTGGCCTACACCGCGGGATTCGTCGTGGTGACGGCAGCGCTGCATACGCTCGGATTCGGCATTGCCGCGGGGATGAAGCGCTTTGGCGAAGCGGCCTGGGTCCGCGCGGCAGGCGGCGCGATTGCCTTCGCGGGCATGATGCTCGTCGTGCACTGAGGCGCGACGGCGAGTTCAGAACTGCCGCTCAGATCCCTGTCGGAACCCGCGAAAGCCGTGTCATCCCGAGCGGAGGGTAACGGAGCCGAGGGACCTCTGCCTGCGGGTGATCGTGCAGTTCCCGGTCATCCGAGGTCCCTCGACTTCATTCTGGTCACTTAGGCTCCCTCCATTCCGCTCGGGATGACAGGCTGTTTGAAATTCCGGTAATCCGGCTTAAAGAGGCGTTTCCGTGGAGAGCGACGATGGTGTTCCGGCCGTGGTGAGCGCCTGGTCGAAGGCGCGCCAGGCGAGCATGGCGCACTTCACGCGTTGGGGAAATTTGCGGACGCCTTCGAGGAGTTGCAGGTCGCCGAGCGCGGGGTTGGGCGCGGCGCTCTGGCCGGTGACGAGCGAATGAAACGAGTCGTAAAGCGCCTTCGCTTCGGCGCGCGTGCGGCCTTTCAGCTTCATCGTCATCATCGACGCGGAGGCGATGCAGATGGCGCAACCCATGCCGGTGAACTTGATGTCCTCGACCACCTGCTCGGGGGTCATGCGGACGTGGAGATCGATTTCATCGCCGCACGACGGGTTGTCGCCGTGGACGTGAATGGCGCCGTCTGCGAGTTCGCCGAAATTGCGCGGGCGCTTCGAGTGATCGAGGAGCACCTGCTGGTAGAGGTCTTCGAGATCGGGGCTCATGTGAAGAAGCGGCGCGCGGCGTCGAGGATCTCGGCCATGCGGTCGATCTCGGCGGTGGTGTTGTAGAAGTAGAAGCTGGCGCGTGTCGTGCCGGGGAGGCGGAACTTTTTCATCAGCGGCTGATTGCAGTGATGCCCGCCGCGGAGGGCGAGGCCGGACTGATCGGCGTAGGTGGTGAGATCGTGCGGATGAGCGCCATCCATCACGAAGCCGACGAGGCCGCCCCGCGATTCGCGCGGCCCGAGGATGCGCAGACCGGGGATGGCGGAAAGTCGCTCGATGGCGTGGCGGGCGAGCGCGAGGTCGTGGGCGAAAATTTGGTCGCGGCCAATCATCTCGAGGTAATCGATCGCCACGCCGAGACCGATCGCGTCGGCGATATTCGGCGTGCCGGCTTCGAAGCGATGCGGCGGTTCCTTGTAGCTGCTGCCTTCCAGCGAAACGCTGAGGATCATCTCGCCGCCGCCCTGCCACGGCGGCGTCTCGGCGAGACGTTCGGTGCGGCCGAAGAGGGCGCCGATGCCGGTGGGGCCGCAGATTTTGTGTCCGGAAAAGGCGAGAAAATCGCAGCCGAGTTGCTGCACGTCGATCGGCAGGTGGCCAGCGCTCTGCGCGGCATCGATGAGCGTGACGGCGCCGACGGCACGCGCGGCGCGGCAGAGGTCGGCAGCGGGGTTGATGGTGCCGAGCGAGTTGGAGATGTGCGTGAAGGCGAACAGCTTCACTTCGGGGGTGAGCAACGCGTCGAGCTGATCGAGCGCCAGCGTGCCGTCCTCATTCACGGGGACAAAACGCAGCCGCGCGCCGGTGCGCTGGGCGAGCTGCTGCCACGGCACGAGATTGCTGTGATGCTCCATCTCGGTGAGCAGGATCACGTCGCCCGCGCCGATGAACTTCCCGCCCCACGCTTGCGCGACGAGATTGATCGCCTCGGTCGTCCCGCGGGTGAAGACGATCTCCTCCGCACTGGCCGCGCCGAGGTAGCGGCCGACTTTCGCCCGCGCGTCTTCGTAGGCGACGGTGGCGCGCGAACTCAGTTCGTGCAGCCCACGATGCACATTGGCGTGATCGTGTTCGTAGTAATGCGAGACGGCGTCGATGACCTGCCGCGGCTTCTGCGAGCTGGCGGCGCTGTCGAAATAAATCAGCGGCTTGCCGTGGACCTGCTGATCGAGGATCGGGAAATCAGCGCGGAGCTTCGCCCAATCGGGCGCCGGAACGCTGCGCGCATCCGCCGTCATTCCGTGCGCGAGTATTTCTCGAGCTGTGTCTGTTTGCGCACGCAGGCAAACAGCTTCGGGATCGCGGTGCGGCTCGCGGTGTTCAGGATCGACGTGGGCAGCGATCCGCCGGAGTCGCTGAAGATGAAATAGGTCGCGCGGGTTGCGCGACCGCCATCCGCGGGATCGAGCTGCCAGTAACCTTCCGTGACGTTGACGCGGGTGACGCCTTTTTTCGCGGCCGGGCCGAGTTCGTTGGCGGCCTGCCAGCGGTTGCAGAAGCAGGTGCCCTCGGCCGTGCGTCGGGTTTCGAATTTCACCCGCACCGTATAGTCGCGATCGCCGACGAGTGGCGGCGAAATGCGCTGGTAACTCACGCGCGATTTGCTGTCCTGCGAGATGATGTGCGCCTCGGCGTGGTAGGGCATGAAAGCCGGGTAGGCTTCCACATCGTCGAGCACGCGCTTCACGACGACGGGTGCAGCGGCGATGG
Source organism: Chthoniobacter sp. (assembly GCA_031424375.1). Classification (GTDB taxonomy): domain Bacteria; phylum Verrucomicrobiota; class Verrucomicrobiia; order Chthoniobacterales; family Chthoniobacteraceae; genus Chthoniobacter. Next base: position 6,634 of record JANPHH010000390.1, read on the forward strand.
GGCCGGTGGCTTTGAATTCGCGGAGGTCCGAGCCCTTGCGCGGACGCTCGTAGATCGTGAGATCGGCGCTCTGCGACACGACCTTCCAAGGCGCCGAGTCCTCGCCCCGCACGGGCGAGGACAGCGTCGCAACGAGCGCGCCGATGGTGGCCCAAATGCGGAGCTGGCGAGGGAGAGCGAACATCGCGTCAATCAACGCAGCACCTCGGGAAAGGTCAATGGCCCCGCGGTCGGTGCGACAATCCATCTAATCGCCCGGCGGTCGGCGGATGTTCTCACCAGCGCGCGATTCAATCCCTCGCCGCCGCTTCCCCCGCCCCATGAATACTCATCGAATCTCCCGGCGTCGCTTTCTCGCCCAGACCGCCGCCACCACCGCGGCACTCGGTTTCCCGGCGATCGTGCGCAGCCAGTCCGCGGGACAGAAGCTGCGCATCGCGATCATCGGCTGCGGCGGGCGCGGTGGCTCGAACATGGCCGAGATGCTGGGCGAAAACATCGTGGCGCTGTGCGACGTGAACGCGAAGAACCTGGCAGCGGCGGCGGCGAAGGCGCCGGGCGCGCGGCAGTTCCGCGATTTCCGCAAGATGTATGACGAGCTGAAGGATGGCGATTTCGACGCGGTGGTGGTCTCGACCACGGAGCACACGCACGCCTTTGCCACGCTGCCGGCGCTGCGGCGGAAGAAGCATGTCTATTGTGAAAAGCCGCTGACCCGCGATGTGCACGAGGCGCGGATCGTGACGGAAGCAGCGAAGCAGGCGGGCGTGGCGACGCAGATGGGCACGCAGATTCATGCCAGCGCGAACTACCGCCGGGTGGTCGAGTTGATCCAGGCCGGAGCGATTGGGCCGGTGCGCGAGGCGCATGTGTGGGTGAACCGCACGTGGGGCTGGCAGTCGCCCGCCGATGCAGAGAAATACAAGGATCGCGCGAGCACGCAGGAGCGGCCGAAAGTGGAGGAACCCGTGCCTCCGGAACTCGACTGGGATCTGTGGATCGGGCCCGCGCCGTGGCGCCCTTTCCACAGCGTCTACGTCCCCGGCAACAAGTGGTATCGCTGGTGGGACTTCGGCAACGGCACGATGAGCGACCTCGGTTCGCATTGGAACGACCTGCCTTTCTGGGCGCTGCGGCTCGACGCGCCGCTCGCCATCGAGGCCAGCGGCCCGCCGCCGCATCCCGAGATCGCGCCCGCTTCGATGACCGCTACCTACAGCTACGGCGCCCGCGGCGACATGCCGCCGGTGAAGCTCACCTGGTATCAAGGCGTGCCCAAGCCGCCGCAGTGGATGGATAAGACGATCCCTCCATGGGACAGCGGCGTCCTCTTCATCGGCGACAAAGGCATGCTGCTCTCCGACTACGGCAAGCATCTGCTGCTGCCGGAGGATCGCTTCAAGGATTTCGTGCGTCCCGCGGAGACGATTCCTGCGTCGCTCGGGCATCACAAGGAGTGGCTGCACGCGTGCCGCACCGGCGCGCCGACCACGTGTCACTTCGGCTACAGCGGGCGGCTCACGGAGGCGAATCACCTCGGCAACGTCGCCTACCGCGCCGGCAAGAAAATCGAGTGGGATACCAAGACGATGCGAATCCCCAATGCACCCGACGCCGAGCGCTTCCTGCGCCGGGAGTATCGCAAGGGCTGGACGCTCGCGTGACCTCGAAAAGTTGAATCCTCCCTCAGCGAAGCACGAAGGGATGCAGCGCGGGAACTGATTCCCAAACCCTGCGGGCCACGAGATCGGGCGTCTCGTTCGTCACCGCGACGTGAATCACGCCGGGTTCACTCAGCGGGTCCGGCGGCTCCGCGGTTTCGAGTTGAGAGGCGAGCAGCGAGGCGGGGAAAAAGTGGGTGCGTTCCTCTTCCCGGAATTGCAGCCGCATCTTCAACGTCTCCGGCGCCACATCCAACCACGCAATCACCACCTGGCCGCCCACGATCCGCGCCTCATTCACGTAAGTGCGAAAGCGGTCCCGCGTCCGGCGGCGCAGACACGAGCAGGCGATGATCACGCTCTCCCCGCGCCGGCGCCAGGCGACCATCCCGCCGATGATCCGTTCCGCCCAGTTCTCGCGATACTCGTCGGTCAGTGCTGTCCCGGCTTTCATCCGCTCCACGGCCGCCATGCTGTGATAGTCATCGGCATCGATCACCGGCAGGCTCAGTTCGCGGCCGATATGCTCCGCCACCACGCTCTTACCCGAGCCGCTCGGCCCCGCGACGATGAGCGCATACCAGCGATCCCTGACCAGCAATCCGGATCCCTGATTCATTTCATCACGCCTTTCTCGATCGTTCCGAAACCGATGAGGTGCTCATTGGACATGCTCGATCGGTAGCGATTCGCAGAGCATCGGTCAACGAATGCCCGCCGTGACCGCAGCGCGGTGAAGGCCGCTGGCCACTTCGCTCCACGAGCCATCGCGGGCGTGCGGCCAACCATCGCAAGCTCTTCCTCGACCTCGCCCGCGCCCCTTGTTCTACTGCGCGCGCTTTTTGCAAAACCGCATCTTTATGGCCGAGGTACCGATTATCATCTACACGCAGACCGACGAAGCGCCCGCGCTCGCCACCTACTCCTTCCTGCCGATCGTGCAGGCGTTCACGAAACATTCGGGCATCGCCGTGGAGACGCGCGACATCTCGCTCGCGGGACGCATCATCGCCAACTTCACCGACCTGCTCACGCCCGCCCAGCGCATCCCCGACGCGCTGGCCGAACTCGGCGCGCTGGCCACGAAACCCGAGGCAAACATCATCAAGCTGCCGAACATCAGCGCCTCGATCCCGCAACTCAAGGAGGCGATCGCTGAGTTGCAGGCGAAGGGTTACGCTCTGCCGGATTTTCCCGCCGACCCGAAGACGGATGCGGAGAAAGAAGCGCGCGCCCGCTACGACAAAATCAAAGGCAGCGCGGTGAATCCGGTGCTGCGCGAAGGCAACTCCGACCGCCGCGCGCCGAAGGCCGTGAAGGAGTATGCCCGCAAACATCCGCACTCCATGGGAGCGTGGTCGGCGGAGTCGAAGACGCGGGTGGCCACGATGGGAAAGAACGACTTCTTCTCGAATGAGAAATCCTTCACCGTGCCCGCGGCGACGGTGGTGAAGATCGCGTTCACCGCAACGGATGGCGCGGTCACGGTGCTGAAAGAAAAGACCCCGCTGCTCGCTGGGGAAATCATCGACGCGACGGTGCTGAGCAAAAAGGCGCTCGTCGCTTTCCTCGAAGCGCAGATCGCGGCGGCGAAGGCGGAAGGCGTGCTCTTCTCCGTTCACCTCAAGGCCACGATGATGAAGGTCTCGGACCCGATCATCTTCGGCTTCGTGGTGCAGACTTTTTTCAAAGATCTGATCGCCAAACACGGCGCGCTTCTCAAACAGCTCGGGGTCGACTTCAATAATGGCTTCGGCGATTTGCTCGCAAAAATCGTAACCCTGCCGGCCGATCAAAAGGCTGCGATCGAAGCGGACATCCAGGCGGCTTACGCCAGCGGCCCGGCGCTCGCGATGGTGAACTCCGACAAGGGCATCACGAATCTCCACGTGCCGAGCGACGTGATCGTGGATGCCTCGATGCCCGCGATGATCCGCACCTCCGGCCAGATGTGGAATGCTGCGGGCCAGGCGCAGGACACGCTGGCCGTGATCCCGGACAGCTCCTACGCCGGCGTCTACCAGACCACGATCGACTTCTGCAAAAAGCACGGCGCCTTCGACCCGAAGACGATGGGCACCGTGCCAAATGTGGGTCTCATGGCGCAGGCCGCCGAGGAATACGGCTCGCACAACAAAACCTTCCAGATCCCCGCCGCCGGCACGGTGCGCGTCACGGATTCCGCCGGCACGGTGCTGCTCGAACACGCCGTCGAAGCCGGCGACATCTGGCGCGCCTGCCAGACGAAAGACGCTCCGATCCGCGACTGGGTGAAGCTCGCCGTGAAGCGCGCCCGCGCCAGCGCGACACCGGCCATTTTCTGGCTTGATGAAAAGCGCGCCCACGACGCGCAGATCATCGCCAAGGTGAAAACCTATCTCGCCGAGCACGACACCCGCGGGCTCGACCTCCAGATTCTCCCACCCGCCGTGGCCACGCAGCGCACCTGCGAGCGGCTCATCGAGGGAAAGGACACGATCTCCGTGACCGGCAATGTCCTCCGCGATTATCTCACCGACCTGTTTCCGATCCTCGAAGTGGGCACGAGCGCGAAGATGCTCTCGATCGTTCCGCTGATGAATGGCGGGGGACTTTTTGAAACCGGCGCGGGCGGTTCCGCGCCGAAGCACGTCGAACAATTCCTGCAGGAGAATTACCTGCGCTGGGATTCGCTCGGCGAATTCTTCGCGCTCGCGGCGTCGTTCGAGCACCTCAGCGAAACGCTGGGAAATCCGCAGGCGAAAGTGCTCGCCGAGACGCTCGATACCGCGACCGGCAAATTCCTGGAGAATGACAAATCGCCCGGCCGCAAACTCGGCTCGATCGACAATCGCGGCAGCCACTTCTACCTCGCACTCTACTGGGCGCAGGCGCTCGCCGCGCAGAGTCAGGATGCAGGCTTGAAGGCGACCTTCGCGCCGATCGCAGAACGGCTCACGGCGAATGAAGCGAAGATCGTGGGCGAACTGCTCGCCGTGCAGGGACACGCCGTCGACCTCGGCGGCTACTACCAGCCGGACGCCGCGCGGGCCTTCGCCGCCCTGCGCCCGAGTGCGACGCTGAACGCGATCATCGACGGGATGTAGGAAACGCCGCAGCCTCGTGCGCGTCGTAGGGCGGTGGATCTCAGCGCCCGCGGTGATCTGCGGGCTCGAAGGCCAGGACCTTCACGTGGCGGTCCGCAAAATCGATCCAGTAGTAGAAGGCCAGATCCTCGAAGATGAAGCCGTCGAGCTGGCGACCGGTCTCATCCGTGACATTGAACTCGCTGACCAGATCAGGAGCCTGCTCGAGGCGCACGAAAAGCGCATGGACACCGCGCTGCATCCGCGCCGGCAGGGCGCGCAACTTCACCACCACGTCCCAATCCACGAGCAGCCGATACCGTTTCACTCCGCCGCCGGATCGAGACGAAGGTGCCGCGCCAGGTCTTCCATCGGCACCCAATGCGCAGGATTCTGATCGTCGATTTTCTGCGCGAGCATCCGGCGGAATTCGGCGTCCCGTCCCTCGCGTCCGAGCGCGAGCAGGCGGCTGATCAGCGCCTTGCGCTCCTCCTGCGGAAGACCCGCTGCTTCGGCGACGAGTTGATCAACGCTCATGTCCGCGATTTTAGCTCGAAAGGAAACCCCGGACAAGCGCCCGCTCTCACTTCTTCCCCGCCGCCTGCTGCGCGTCGTAGGCGCGCCGGTGTCTCCCGACCTCGGGTGGAAAAAATCAGGCCGCTCTCGAATGCTCGGCGCTCGGCACTCGCTCGACGCTCGTTACGAGCAGGGCCGAAAGAAAATGGGTGCTTCCATCGGGATCTTCGATGGTGATTTGCGGCACGTCGGTGGAGGCTGCGAGGACGAAATCGGGATGTTCGATGCGGTATTCTTTCCCGTCGGCCATGCGGATCACAAAAGGCTGGAACGGGACTGCACGAAGCAACTCGCGAATCTTTGCTTTCATAGACGGAGCGTTAGCACGGTGCGAGTGAAAGGCAAGGCGCGCTCACTTCTTCCCCGCCGCCTGCTGCGCGCCGTAGGCGGCCCAGAATTCGGCGACGGGGCGGTAGGGGGCGTTGCTGAGTTGGATTTGCTTGAGGCTGGGATGTTGGCGCAAAGGCAGGAGCTTTTCGAATGGCCCCGAGACACCCAGGGTTTCCAACGTTGGGATCCGCAACAGCGGAGTATAGTCGTCAATCTCACACCCCTTTAGTGAGAGAGACCGCAGCGGAAGGCCAACGAGCGTGGAAGTGTCCGTAAATCCGGTTCCGTTGAGTGCAAGGTCGACGAGCGGCATCCCAGCAAGCACACGGCCGTCGGCAAAGCGGGTCTCACCCACATCCAGCTTGCGCAGAGGCAACCCACGTAGGGCCGAGAAGTCGCTGATGGGAGACTTGCGAACGTCCAATTCTCGCAACGGCATTCCAATGAGCGGGCGAAGATCCGTCACGTGGGAGAATCTGATTTGGAGACGGGTGAGCGGCACTCCGCGAAGGGGAGAGATATCTCTAACTGGTACTGCGATAAGCGTCAGCGATTCCAACGGCATGCCTTGCAGTGGACTGAGATCCCGAATGGGACTAGTGCTTGCGCCGAGCGACAGTAGGCGCATCCCGCGCAGGGCTTCGAGATTGGCAAGGCCGCACTCATCGGCATAGATATCGTCAATGGGTAAACCGCGCAAAGCATCGAGGTTTCCGATGCGGAGACCGGTGAGGCGCACAGCTAATCGGCCTTTGACCAATGCGACGGAGGGCGATTCGAGTCCGTTCCCCGGCGGCTTGCCGAGCCAGTGCTCCACGCGCTCGCGGACGAGGGCGAGGCGGGCGTCGTTGCCGAGCTTGAGGTGCGGGACGAGCAGCGCTGCTTCGCCCAGCGCGCCGAGGACCGAGAGTTGATCATAAAGCGGCTTGATCAGCGCGATGTCGTAGCGCGCGGCCCCGCTCGCGGCGGCCATCTTTTCCACCAGCGGGAGCACCGCGGCGCTGGCGCGGTTGGCGGGGTCTCTGGTCTGCGCGAGGCGCAAGGCCGTCACGGCTTCGGGCCACTGCTCCTGCGCGAGCAGCAGCCAGCCGCGCCGCCAGTAGGCGGGCAGGAGCGCGGGATCGAGCGCCAGCGCGGCGTCGGTCTTTTTCAAGGCGCTCTCGTAGCGCTGGAGAGCGGCTTCGCTGACGGCGAGCGCGAGCAGGTCTGGAGCGGTGGCTTTCAGATCGAGCAAGGATTGGTTGGCCCGCGCGGCTTCGCGCTCGGCGCGGCGGCCTGCGACGATGGCCTTGGTGCCGAAGCCCAGCCCGGCGAGGAGCACGAGCGCGGTGGCGATGGCCACGGTCTTGTGGCGTTTGAGGGCGAGGAGGGTCTGCCGCCGCCAGCCCGCCTTTTCCGCGCTGGTGGCGAAGCCGTCCTGATAGGCGGTGAGGTCGCGCTGGAGGTCGGCGACGCTCGGGTAACGCTGCGCGGGGTCGAGGGCCATCGCCTTGCGGACGACGGCGGCGAGGGAGTCGGGGATGTCACGGTTCCGGGTAGGGTGGGCGTCCCGCCCGCCGGTCGCGGCGTCTCGCCGGGACGCACTTTCCGGCGCCGAAAGATCGCGGTGCAAGATGCGCCGCTCGGCGGGCGGGACGCC
>JANPHH010000391.1:0-3199 GCA_031424375.1 Chthoniobacter sp.
CGGCGCCGCGCTCTCTCGCTTGCTTCCATGAAATTTCATTCCGCTCCGTTCATCCTCACCACCACGATCGCCACTTCGCTGGCGCTCGCGCAATCCAGCACCGACCCCGCGCTCGACGCCGTCGTCGTCACCGGCAATCCCCTCCAGCGAACGCTCTATCAGCAGGCGCAGCCGGTCAGTATCCTCACCGGCGACGACCTCAAGCTCCGCCTCGAATCCACCGTGGGCGAGACGCTCAGCCGCGAGCCGGGCATCACCGCCACGTCATTCGCGCCCGGCGCGAGCCGGCCGATCATTCGCGGTCTCGGCGACGACCGCATCCGCATCCTGAATGACGGGGTGAACATGGTCGATGTGGCCAACGTCAGCCCGGACCATCAGGTCACTGCCGATCCGCTCACCATCGAGACGATCGAAGTGGTGCGCGGTCCCGCGACGCTGCTCTATGGTCCGAACTCCGTGGGCGGCGTGGTCAATATCATCGACGGGCGCATTCCCACCGAGAAGCCCGACCGCACGCTCACCGGCCGGCTCGACGCGCGCTTTGGCACCGTCGACGAGGAGGTCTCCACCGCGGGGCAGATCAATCTTTCGCTGGGCCCGGTCGTGCTCCACCTCGACGGCTTCCAGCGGCAGACTCAAGACGTCGACATCCCGGGCACCGCGCGCTCCGAGCGGTTGCGGCGCGAGCAGCCTCTGGAGCCTGGAGAAAAGGAAGCGCGGGACACGCTGCCGAACAGCTTCGTGAACAGCGAGGGCGCGACGGTCGGCGCGTCGTATCTTTCGAAAGGCGGGTACATCGGCGCGAGCTACGGCGGGGTAAATTCGGACTACGGCACGGTGGCCGAGCGCGACGTGACGATCGCCCTGCGGCAGCGGCGCTTCGATGCGCGGGGCGCGTTCTTCGAGCCGTTCGCGGGGGTGAAGGCGATCAACTACAAGTTCGCCCACACAGACTATCGCCACACGGAGTTCGAGGGACCGGTGCCCGGCACCCTCTTCGAGATCGAGGGGGCCGACGGCCGGGTCGAGATCGTCCATCAGAAGCTCGGCCTGCTCGAGGGACTCATCGGTGCCCAAGGGCAGCGCACGGAGTTTTCCGCGCTGGGCGAGGAGGCGTTCCTGCCGCCGACGACCACGGAGATTCAGTCGGTGTTTCTTTATGAAGAGATCCCGTTCGACAAGGTGCGGTTTCAGTTCGGCGTGCGCTACGACCACCAGTCGAACGACGCGTCGGGCGGGCTCAATTTTGGTCCGGCGCGCACGGTGGATTTCGACAGCATCAGCGGCTCGGCGGGCGTGGTCTGGACGCCGGTGGAAGACTACGCGGTCGCGCTGTCGCTCGCCTATACGGAGCGTGCGCCCACCTACGTCGAGCTGTTCGCGAATGGTCCACACGTCGGCACGGATACCTTCGAGATCGGCGATGCGACGCTGGGGTTGGAGAAGTCGATCGGCGTGGACCTCTCGCTGCGCAAGCGGCTCGGCCGTATCACCGGAGCGGTGAGCCTTTTCTACAATCACTTCACCGATTACATCGCGCTCACGCCCAACGGCGCGGTCGAGGATGGTTTGCCCGTCTTCGTTTACAGCCCGGTCGATGCGCGTTATTTCGGCGGGGAAATCGAGACGACCTTCCATCTTATCGAGCCGCTGACGAGCGACCCGGCATCGGATGGCAAAGCGCCCGTGGCCCCGCCAAAAGCGCCGCTCGACCAGACGCTCGATTTGCAACTCAAGGCCGACTACGTCCGCACCGAAATCGACGGCGGCGGCGCGCTCCCGCGGATCCCGCCGTTTCGCGCCCAAGCCGCGCTCATCTACTCGCTCGACCGCTTCACCGCGCGCGTGGAAGGCATCTACGCCGCGAAACAGAATCGCACCGCCGACTTCGAACTGCCGACCGACGACTACTTTCTGCTCAATGCGAGCGTGAGTTACCGGATTCCGGTGGGTGCTGCAGCGCTCGACCTTTACGTCAAAGGCACAAACCTCACCGACGCCGAAGCGCGGCAGCACACGTCTTTCCTCAAGGACATCGCCCCGCTCCCCGGTCGCGGCGTGCTTTTCGGCGTACGCGCAGAGTTCTGAGGAGATGGGAAGTGGCGGGCAAGAAAAGCGCTTGGCACGCTTGATACGTGTGCGTATAAAGTCGCGCCCGCCCCGAATCCTCTCCTCCCATGTCTTCCACTCCAGCACCGCGGCTCACGCTCACTCACTGGCTCATCATCGCCATCGCGAGCATTGGGTTTCTCTTCGATACCTATGAGCTGCTGATGACCCCGCTGGTCGCCGCACCGGCGATTGCAGAACTGCTCAAGGTGCCGCTGAACAACCCGCTCGTCACCGAGTGGGTCGGTCGGCTGCTCTGGATCGCGGCGGTTTGCGGCGGCGTCTTCGGGCTGCTCGGCGGCTGGCTGGTCGATCGCTTCGGCCGCAAGCGGATCATGGCGCTGAGCATCTTCGTCTATTCGCTCTCGCCGTTCTGCGCGGCGTATGCTCCGTCGCTCGGCGTGTTTGTCTTCTTCCGCTGCACCACGTTCATCGGCGTGTGCGTGGAGTTCGTGGCCGCGATCACGTGGCTCGCGGAGGTCTTCGAGGATCGCAAGCAGCGCGAAAAATGGCTCGGCATCACGCAGGCCTTTGCCTCGCTCGGCGGCGTGCTCGTCACCGTGGTGAGCATCTACATTTCATCCCACGGCAAAGATCTGCCGCACATGGGCCTGCCGCTCGGTCTCGGCAGCGCGGATCCTGGTTCGTGGCGCTATCTGCTCATGACCGGCTTGCTCCCGGCGCTCCCCATCGCGCTGCTCCTGCCTTTTGTTCCCGAGTCTCGCGTGTGGAAGGAGCGCCGCGCCGCCGGCAACCTGAAGCGCCCGAGCTTCACCGCGCTCTTCGCTCCGGAGCTGCGCCGCGTCACCATCGTCACGGCGATCCTCTCCGCGTGCGCCTACGGCATCGCGTTCGGCGCGTTGCAGGTCACCGTCGCCCGCGTCACGCCCGGCCTGCCGGAGCTGAAGCCGCAAGCCGGCCAACTCGCACCGCTGCGCAAGGAAGCCGAGGCGTTGAATACGAAGCTCAACGCCATGGCCGCCGATGATCCCGGCCGCAAGGAACTCGTCGGTCAGATCAAAGCGAACTTCGTGAAGCAGAAGCCGATCAACGACGTGGTGAAGGAGAAGAGCGACAAGCTGCAGTT
>JANPHH010000392.1:0-1647 GCA_031424375.1 Chthoniobacter sp.
ATTAAACCGCGCCGCGCCCGACGGAATTGATGTTTACTTCGACAATGTCGGCGGTGAATCGCTCGAGGCCGCGCTCTCGGCGTTGCGCGTTCATGGTCGTATCATCGCCTGTGGCGGCATCTCCTCCTACAACGACGAGAAACCAAAACCCGGTCCCGCCAACCTCTTCAACATGACCACCAAGCGGCTCACGATGAAGGGACTGATCGTAGGCGACTGGCTGGATCACCAAAGCGAATTTGAAAAGGAAGTGGGCGGCTACTTCCGCGCCGGAAAGCTCAAGAACAAGGAAACCGTGGTGGAAGGAATCGAACACGCCGTGGACGCATTTCTCGGGCTCTTCACCGGAAAGAACTCAGGCAAGATGGTCGTGAAACTGACGTGAAGTTCACCACCTAATGCATGTGAACGGATTCCATGTGCCCGCAGCCTGCGTGCGAGATTCGCGCTGTTGAGCGTGAAGGCATTCGCCGCAAGTGACTGCAAGAAAATTTATTACGAGCGATCGCTCGCCACTCGGATAGGGCGACGACCACCCAATTTCTATGCGGCAGCACTTTTTTGCGTTCCCACTTTTTTAGGTGCGCGATCGCACATCAAACGCCCCAAACGGCTCTTGCAGGGAAGCGCACATCCCTCCCCTCTCGACGTGAGGAGATGCATTGCAGTGAACTTTCAGCGGCGCACTCAGAGCGGGTTTCTCGGTGGGAACGTTTCCACTCCGTTCCCACATTTCGCGTGAAGTGTGTGCGGCGTTTTGGGTGCCGATTTTCGCTGCTCGCCGCCGGAAATGCATGGCGTGAAAGGATGCATCAAAGCCCGGTGCCAAATCGTCGTGCGCAGGTTTTGGGTCGCGCGATTGTTCCATCCCATCGCATGAAAACGGGCGCATCGTGGTGAACGCCGGAGTACCGGGCCATTGGGCGCGAACCGGTCCCCACCCTGCACTTACGCCACGCCGCCACCGGGCTCGTGGAGCAGCGTGAACACCTCATCCAGCACCTTGCCGCACTCCGCCTGAATCGCCACCGCATCCAGCCCGGAGAGAATCGGCGGCAACTCCAGCTCAAAATTTTGCCGCAGCAAATTCTTGGCCTGGGCCACATGCGTAGTCCAGCATCCCTGCACTTCGGTCAGCGCCACGTATTCGCGTTTTTTCACCGCCCGGCGCAGCTCGCGCTCCTCGCCTTTGGCCAGCAGCTCAAGAAGATCACCGACTCGCTCGCCGGCGGGGAGGTGGACGTCACCGCGCTCTATCAGCAAGTGCTGCTCAACAAGCCCGACGTTGCCGCAGTCGCCGCGCGACTGCTCACGCCCGGTGCCCGCCAGCTCGCCTACGAGATGGCCGTGTGCGTGTGCGTTGCGGACGAAGTGTGCAACGCCGCCGAGCAAAAGTTCCTCGATCAACTCCGCACCGCGCTCGCTCTGCCCGCCGCCAGCACGCATCCTTTGGAGGCCGAGGCCACCGCGCTCGCGACCATACCTGTTGCCTCAGCCGTGCCCGCGCTCGCAGGCGCACCCGCTCCGGTCAACGCGGAGGAAACCGATGCCATGATCCTGCGCTACGCCATCGTCGGCGGCGCGCTGGAGCTGCTCCCGCAGACCCTGGCCACGCTCGCCATCGTGCCCATGCAGACCAAGATGGTC
>JANPHH010000393.1:0-16256 GCA_031424375.1 Chthoniobacter sp.
GGCGGCTAGTAGTCATAGGAGACCGGACTGGAGGGCTTGCGCGCGGCGGGGGTGTCCGGCGCGTCGGCGTTTTCGGCGGCGGGGGCGATCGGTGCATCGATCTTCTGCGCCAGGATGGACGCCCAATTGAGATTCACGAGCCGCGCAAAACTGACCATCGCCATCACCGCGATGGGGAAGAACACGAACGCGGAATAGTCATGATAGATGCCGCCGGCAATCCGGGGGCTGACGAACTTCGCGAAGACAATGACGGTGAAGATCCGGCCGATATTTCCGACCACCGCGAAGACCACGGAACCGGCGAAGATCACCCCTTTTTTCCACCACTCCCGCTGCGTGAAATGCACGAAGAGCGCGGTGAGCGTGGTCATCGCCATCAGCGAGCGAATCCCGCTGCAGCCTTCGGCGATCTCGAAATTAAAACTCCCGTCGAGGGAGCGGATAGTGGTGCCGGTGGCTTCGATCTTCATGCCGATGAAGGAGGCGAGAGCATTGCAGACCGTGCTGACCAGAATCTGGAGTGAGACGGTGCCCTGCACGAGGCCGCCGATCGGGATCATGAAGAGGAGAAAAGCGCAGGGAAAGAGCACCACCCGCGCGGTCGGGCGGCCCCAGAGATAGGACACCGCCCCGAGAAAGATGACCGGCAGCGCGAAGATCGCGATGCGGGGCTGGAGCGAACGTGCGGAGAGGACGAAGCAACCGACGCCGAGCGCGGTGATGGCCAGCCCGGGATTCCAGGGCTCCTTGCGCGCGGCGGCGAGTTCGCCACGATGATACCAGACGAGGAAGAGCGAGATCGGCAGGACCAGAGCGGAGTGTTCCTGATTGTTCTCCGGATTCCAGGCCTGCCAGGCCCAGACGGCGGTACTGGTGGTCCCATTGAGGAAGATCTTAAAGAAGCCGAAGAAATAGATGAGCGCGGCTCCGCAGGCGAAGGTGAGCAGGGCGGCCAACGGTTCCCGGCGGCACCAGGCGAGCAGCCGCCCGGGCGCCTCCGAGAGCGGAAGCGGAGGATCGGGTAAAGATCGACTGGCGGGAACCATGCCGGGCAATGTAATGGACGCTCGCTGCGAAGCAATTACCGAGGCTCCGCCTCCCGCGCGCCTTGACGCACCTTTTATTCTCCGCCGCGGCATGCTTCGCTTCGACCATGGAAATTCCGCGTTTTAACGTCCTCGGCGTCTCCGTCTCGGGAATGACGCTCGACGCTGCGGTGGCGGCGATGCTCGAGGCCGTGCGCGACCATCGGAAGGGTTACATTTGCGTCACCGGAGTACATGGGATCACCGAGGCCCAAAACGATCCGGTCTTTCGGCGGATCTTGAACGAGTCCTTTCTCAATACCACGGACGGCATGCCGCTGGTCTGGCTGGGGAAGCTGTTCATCGGGTCCTACGTGAGCCGGGTTTACGGTCCGGATCTGATGCTGGAGTTTTTCACCGCGACACAGCACCGGGCCTGCAGGCATTTCTTCTACGGCGGCGCGCCGGGAGTCGCGGAGGAATTGAAGGCCCGCCTCGAGGAGCGCTTTCCCGGGGTGACGGTCTGCGGCACCTATGCCCCGCCCTTTCGTCCGCTCGATCCGGGGGAAGAAGCGGAGTTCATCGAAGTGGTGCGGGTCCGGCGACCCGATATCATCTGGGTGGGGTTGAGCACGCCCAAGCAGGAGCGGTTCATGGCGGAGTATCTGCCCAAGCTCGACACCTCGCTGATGGTCGGCGTCGGGGCGGCCTTCGATTTTCACTCGGGCCGGGTGCGACAGGCCCCGCGCTGGATTCAGCGCTCGGGCTTCGAGTGGGTGTTTCGGATCGCGAGCGAGCCGCGGCGGTTGGCACGGCGCTACTTGGTGAGCATCCCGCGCTTCGTCGGGCTGGTCGCGCTCCAGCTCCTCGGCTGGCGCAAGTTTCCGCTGGAGCCGGCGCCGCCATCCCCGTAGCGCGAAGCTCCATTGGCAGTGATCGCATCGCGGAACTCCGGCACACCACCGGGCGCTGACGCGCCGCCTATTTTGCCCGCCGGTCGAGCAATTCCGGGTGCTCCTTGAGGTATTGCACCGTTTTCGCGATCCCGGCTTCGATGGAAGTCTTCGGCGTCCAGCCGAGGCTTTTGATCGCACTCGTGTCGAGATGGACGAGCGGGCTGTCGCCGAGCCAGCCACGCACGCCACCGGAATACTCGAGCGCGACTTCGCTCAAGCCCAGTTCCCGCAGAATCACGGCGGCCACGCGCTTCACGTTGATGAATTCGTCATGGCCGAGGTTGAAGAGATTCTTCGGCGCGGTGCTGCGCTCGAGCGCGCAAAAAATCCCGTCCACGCCGTCTTCGACGTAGAGATAGGACTTTCGCTGGAGACCATCCCCGAGGATTTCGAGACGGCTCGGATCACGGCGCAGCTTGGCCACGAAATCGAAAATGACCCCGTGGCTGTACCGCTCGCCGATCCAACTCACGAAACGGAAAATGAAGCTGCGAATGCCGTAGTACTCGGTGTAGGCCTGCAACATCGCTTCCCCAGCCAGCTTACTCGCTCCGTAGAGGGACGTTTGCTCCGAGGCGTAGTCCTCGGGGGTGGGGAATTTTTTCGGTTCGCCGTAGACGGTTGCACTGCTGGCAAAGGTGATCGTGCGCACGCCAGCCTGGCGCGCGGCTTCGGCGACGTTCCACGTCGTCAGGGTATTCTGCTCCAGATCGATGCGCGGATGATGGATGCCGCCGCGCACATCCGCATTGGCCTGGAAATGGAAGACGGCGGCGGCGCCGCGCATCGCCTCGCAGAGCCGGGGAAAGTCGGTGACGTCTCCTTCCACCACGGAAACGAGGCCCGCGCGTTCATGATCGGCCAGGTAGCTCCGGAAGCCCGTGGAGAGATTGTCGTAGACGACCACGGGCACGCCCATCCGGACGAGCCGGTCAACGATGTGGCTGCCGATGAACCCGGCCCCTCCGGTGACGAACGCCTTTTGAAACATCACTTCGAGGCAGCCGCGATCTCCGTCTGGATCAGCTTTTTGAAATACTCCGTAATCAGGTGGTTGATCATCAGTTGGACATCCTCCACGGGGCCGTATTCGTGCGACGGGATGTAGATCGCGCAGTCTGCGATTTCCCGGAGTTTCCCCCCCGTGAACCCCGTCACGCCGATCGTCTGGCCGCCCACGGATTTCGCGTATTCGAAGGCTTCGACCACATTCGGGGAATTGCCGCTCGCGGAGATCCCCATCAGGACGTCACCCGGCTGAAAGAAATGTTTGAGCTGTTCGGTAAAGACGTGCTGGTAGCCGTAGTCGTTCGCGATGGCGGAAAAGAGCGCCATGTTATCGCAGAGACTCATCACCTTGAGCCGCGGAAAATCGGGATGCGCCGTGTTCTTGTTCAAGTCGCATGCGTAATGCGAGGCCGTCGACGCGCTGCCGCCATTGCCGATCACAAAGACCTGCCGGGAGCCTCGCCAGGCCTCCTCCAGCATCGCGATCGCCGCATCGACCGCCGACGGGTCGACCGCGTCGAGCAGACCTTTGACTTTTTGGAAATAATCGGCCGTAACGGATGTTGTCATGCGGGGCAAAGTGCGGGCGGGGAAAGTAGGTCGCCTACTCCTGGTAGTAAAGGGTCCGCGTCCCCTGCATCTCGAAACGAATCGGGACGTGCTGCAGGCTGGACAGGGATTTGACCAGGTCCGGTTGGCGTTCCGGCGGGCAGTAAAAGAGGAAAAAACCTCCGCCGCCCGCCCCGAGGATTTTTCCACCCACGGCGCCATTGGACCGCGCGGTTTCGTAGAGCCCGTCGAGCTCCGAGGAACTGATGCCGCTCGCGAGTTCCCGCTTCAGCATCCACGATTCGTGCAGCACCTCACCCAGGGCATCCACGCGGCCCTCCGCTAGGTCGCGGCGCAACGATTCGGTCATCTCCAGGAGGCGATGGAGTTGCCGCTGTTTTGCGGGATTCTCCTCCGTGTTTCGCTGCTGCTCGGTCAGGATGCCAGCCGCGCTGCGGGTGATCCCCGTGTAGAACATCACGAGGTGGTCTTGCAGGAAGTCCTTCTTCTCCTTCGACAGGAGCACCGGTTCGACAAAGACCGTTTCGTCGGCATTGAACCGGATGTAATGCATGCCGCCGTAGGCCGAGGCATACTGGTCCTGCTTGCCGATCGGCTCACGCAGACGCTCGATCTCCACCTCGCACGCGAGGGCCGCGCAGCGCTCCGCCGACACCTCGCGACCGGCGAAGCTGTGCAGCGCCTTGACCAGGCCGACACAGAAGGCACTGGAACTGCCGAGCCCGCTGCCGGATGCCGGGATGTCCGCAAAGCTGGTCAGTTCCAGCGGCCCGGTCGTCCCGCACACCTGCAGGCACTCCCGGATCAGCGGATGCTGGATTTCCGCGGGGGTGTCGACCACTTCGGTCCGCGAATATTTCAGCACGATCTTCGGCTCGAAGTAGCGGTGAATCGCGAGGTAGATGAACTTGTCGATCGCCGTGCTGATCACCGCGCCGTAGCCGTGCCGATAAAATGCGCGCAGGTCCGTGCCTCCGCCGATGAGGCTCACGCGATAGGGAGTCTTGGTGATGATCATGCAGGTGAAACGCGGCGGCAGACTGCCAGTGCGGCGGCGTGGAGGGAGGAAAATCTTTCGTCCGGCGCCAGCCCGGCCATGGGATGCCCGCCCACGGCGAGAAAGCGGACACCAGCCCGGCGGGCGGCGCCTTGATCGGTGGCGCGATCGCCGATCAGGACGGCTGCGGCGAGGTCGGTGCCCCGCTCGCGGACCGCCCGCAGCAGCATGCCGGGCTGCGGTTTGCGGCAGGCGCAGGCCACGCGCAGCGCTTCCACGCCCTGCCCGTGATGCGTCTCCGGGTGATGCGGGCAAAAATAGACGGCGTCCACAT
Organism: Chthoniobacter sp.; assembly: GCA_031424375.1. Classification (GTDB taxonomy): domain Bacteria; phylum Verrucomicrobiota; class Verrucomicrobiia; order Chthoniobacterales; family Chthoniobacteraceae; genus Chthoniobacter. The sequence goes on from JANPHH010000393.1 coordinate 4,894, forward strand.
GCGCTCCGGCGGCGGCCAGCTCGGCGTGCATTTTTGCGTGAATCGCCGCGAGCGTTTCCTCGGTGCACAGGCCGCGGGCGATGACCGGCTGATTCGTGGTCACGATGACGTCGAGCCCCGCGCGATTGAGCAGCGCGATGCCTTCCGCGGCGCCCGGCAGGAGCTGAAATCGCTCCGGCGAGTCGATCAAATCCGAGTCGGCATTGATGACCCCGTCGCGATCGAGGAAAACGGTGCGGAGCGGTTTCTGCTCGCGACGCGCGGCCGCGATCCAGTCGCGTTCCTCTAGGTAGCGCTCGACCTTCTCCAGCCGCTCGGGCGTTCCCATGTCCTTGAGGAATCCTTCGCCCGAAAACTCGTGCACGCGCAGGGTCAGGCCGGCGCGCAGCGCGCGGGGAAAAAGATCGCGGACGAAGTCGGCTTTGCGTCCCGGTTCGATCAGCGAGACGAGCGTCTTCGCGAGGACGTAGATCGCCGCGTTGGCCAGATTTTTGGGACGCACGCGCGGTTCCTTCGCCGGGAGAAACCCGGTGACCCGTCCAGCTTCATCGGCGGCGACGAGGTCCGAGTCCCACGGATGATCCGAAGCCCGGACCAGCAAGGTCGCCGCGGCGGGCTGCGCATGATGAGCCTGCCAGAGTTCATCGGCCGCGAAGTCGATGAAGACGTCGCCATACAGGAGCAGAAAATCATCGGCCAACTCGGCCTCCAACAGCCGGAGCGGACCCGCCGTGCCCAGCGGGGTTTCTTCCTCAAACACCCGCACGCGCACCCCGAAATCTTCCCGGGCAAAATAGTCGCGGATCACCCCGGCCTTGTGACCCGCCGCGAGGAGGAAATCGTCGAAGCCTTCGGCGCGCAGGCGTTCGATCGAGCGGGCGAGCAGTGGACGTCCGCGCAGCGGGAGCATCGGCTTCGGCACCTCCGCGGCGAGGGCGCCGAGGCGGGTCCCGAGACCGCCGCACAGAATCACAGCCTGGCGGCCGGCGCGGGCTGCGGGAGACGGAGCAGGTGGCATCGGGCTCAACGCTTCGTCCCGGCGGCGACCACCGCACGAACCACGGCGATTCGTTCGCGCACCAACTTGTCCCAGCTAAAGTCCGCGGCCCGCCGCAGACCATTCACGCGCAGCCGTTCCCGCTCGGGTTCGTCTTCCACCAGCCGGCGCAGCGCCGCCGCCACCGTGTCCGCCTGCCGGAAGTCCACGATCGCGGCGTGCTCCGCCGTGACCTCGTGCATGATCGGGATGTCATTCACCACGCACGGGATGCCGCACGCCATCGCTTCCAGCACGCAGCGGCCGAAGGTTTCTTCGCGGCTCGGCAGGGTGAAAATGCGCGCCTGCCGGAAGAGCGGCGGCACCCAACGATCGTCGATCCAGCCGAGAAATCGGACGTTGTCGATGATCCCCAGTGCCCGCGCGCGTCCCTCCGCGCTCTCGCCCCCGCCTTCCCAGCCGCCGCCCACCATGACGAGTGGCATGCGCTGGCGGATCTCGGGGGCGAGCAGCGCATAACCTTCGAGCAGCAACTCGGCCTGCTTGTAGGCGTAGAAATTCGAAACCCAGAGGAGAAATCCCGGCGCCAAGCCGAACTCCTTCAGGATCCCGGCCGCCTCTTCCGGCAACGCACCGGGGAAAAACTGATCGTGCTGGAGACCCTCATAGCTGATCGTCACCCGGCTGGCGCAGGCTGGGTGCGCCGCGAGGATCTGCGCCCGCGCAAACTCCGAGTTGGTGATGATTGCGTCCGCCTTCTCGAAGCCGCGTGCCGCCACCATCCGGCGATAGCGCTGGCGGAGATTTCCCATGCGATTCGACCGGTCGAGATGCTGGAGCGACAGCATGTGCATCACGGTGGGCAGCGATTTCCGCAGGGGGACAAATCCGATCGTGACCAGGGCCTGCGCTCCGAGTGCCTTGGCGCGAGGGGAAACGAGGAATTGATCGGCAAACAACCGCTCTTTGAGGCGGTCGTTGGCGGGATATTCCTGGACGATTTTCACCCGGTCGTGAACGACCTCCAAATCCTGATTCGGCCCGGTAAAAACGATCCACTCCACATCGTCGAACACCGCCACACTCTGCCGCAGCAGCTCCTGGAAAACCGTGGTCAGCCCCGTTTTTCGCTGTGGATTCTCGCAGAGGCAGGAAAGGGCAATTTTCAAATCAAACGGGGAAATCTAAATCGGACGGGAGCATTCTCTCGACGCCCCAGCCGACACAAGCCCCGTTTTCCCCGCGAATGTGGGTGGAAGATTCGAAACCGGCGGTCATCCCGGGCAAATCGGAATGAAGTCGCGGGACGGGCGCATGGATTCCGATCAGTCGAGAGCCAGCCATTCGGCGGCGAGCTGCGGGTAGACGTTCGAGGATTCATCCAGCCGGTAGCGGTCGAGAAAAAGCTGGCGATTTCGACCGTTCCAGGCGCCCGCACGAGTCTGGGCCAGCGCGGTTTCCAGCCCTGCAACGAGGTCACCCACGGGATGGCAGATGCCCTCGAAGTCTGACCCGAGCACCTCGCGGTTGCCGCGCCAGTCGGTGGCGACGATGGGAAGGCCCCACATCATCGCCTCAACCATGACGAGGCCGAAAGACTCGTAGGGTGCGACGGTGGGGAAAACAAAAAGATCGGCGCGGCCAAACGCTTCCAGCTTGGCGCGACCGGTGAGTACGCCGGTGACCTCGACGCGCTCGCGGAGGCCGAGCTCGCGGATGATCTCGCGGAGCGCTTCGGAGGAGAAAGGGGGCAGCGGTTCGCCGACCAGTTCCAGCACCACATCGCTCTGCCGCGCGGCCAGGGTGGCAAAGGCGCGCAGGAGGTCCGGCGTGCCTTTGTCCGGGCAGAGATGGCCGACGTAGAGCAGGCGGATTTTCCCGGGCGAGCGGTGGACGAGGCTCGCGTCGAACTCATCGGGCAAGCGGTGGGGAACGACGTCGATGCGACGCACGCCAAAAAAGTCCGGGTCGCGCCGATTGAACGCCGTCATGACGACCGCCGCGCGGCACTGCCGGTAGAGCCTGCCCAACAGGCCGCAGAGCGCGGAGCGGTCGTGTGCACACCGATCGGCAATGCCCGCGGCGTGAAAATGAAGGACGACCCGGCGGGCGGCGAGCAGCGCGAAAGGAAGCAGGAGAAGGTCGCGGATCATCGGCACCGTCTGGGGACCGCCGGCGGGATACAACAGCAGGTCGATCGGGCCCCGCCAGCGCAGGACTGCGAGCCGCCCGAGAACCCGCGCCAGCTCCCAGACCTTGGCGACGCCGGCCCGGCGCGCTTCCTGAAAATCTTCGGTAAAATGGAAGTCGAGGTGCTCGACCGAAATGCTCCCGCTCCGCGGAAATTGGCCGAGGATTTGCCGGATCATCACGTTTTGCCCGCCATAGGGCGGCGGCACCTGCCCGGCGACCACGAGTCGGGGTTTGGCTGGCGTCGGAGGTGCAGTTGAGTCACTCAAGCGCTTCCCTTTTGTCGAAACGCGGCGTTTCTTTCTACCCTCCTCAATGAAAATCTTGCTCACCGGTGCCTCCAGCTTCATCGGAACGAATGCTGTAGCGCACTACTTGAGCATCGGTGACGAGGTCGTGAATATCGACCATGCGGAACCTCTCGATCACGGGCAGCGCGGCGTCTGGCGGCAGGTGGACATCATGGATGCCGCAGCGCTGCGGGCGGCGATGGCGGAATTCGCGCCGCAGGCGGTGATGCATCTGGCCGCGCGGTCCGACTGTGTGGAGGACACCACGGTCGAAGCAGGATACCGCGTGAATACGGACGGCACGCGGAACGTGCTCGAGGCCATCGCGGCCACGCCCTCGGTGCGTCGGGCGATGATCGTGTCGTCGCAGTTCGTCTGCGGGGCTGGCTACGCGCCGCGGGATGACGAGGATTTTCACCCCGTGACCGTCTACGGCCAGAGCAAGGTGATCACCGAGCAACTCACCCGCGCGGCCAACCTGTCCTGCGAATGGGTGATCGTCCGACCGACGAATATCTGGGGGCCGTGGCATCAGCGTTACCAGCGCGAGTTCTGGCGGGTGCTGGAGCGCGGCTGGTATGCCCATCCGGCCGGTCCGCCGGTGATCCGGTGCTACGGGTATGTGGGCAATCTGGTGCGGCAGATGCGGCAACTCCTCGACCTGTCGGCAGAGGCGATCCATGGCCGGGTGTTTTATCTCGGCGACCGCCCGGGAGACATCGCGGAGTGGGTGAATGCATTTTCCGTCGCGCTGCGGGGGCGCAAGGTCCGGTCCGTGCCCCGGCCGGTGCTCGCGGCGCTGGGGTTGCTGGGCGACGCCGTGAGCGCGCTCACCGGGCGCCCCTTTTATCTCACGACCTCCCGCGTCCAGAGCATGACCACCGATTACCTCGTGAACATGGAGAATACCTTCCGGCTGCTCGGCGAGCCGCCCATCAGCCTCGCGCAGGGCGTCGCCGAGTCGGTCGCATGGCTGCGGCAAAGTCGTTGATCGCCGCAGGTCGAGGTGCCACAGTCCGCGCACTTTTCGCCGCCGTAATGCGCCAGCTCAAACGATTCATCCGCGATGCCGCGGTGCGGCTGATGCGGGCCTGTGGCAGCGACATCCGCGACGCCGAGACGGGTGCCGTGATCGGTCGCGCGCTGCTCGTGCCATGGCGCGGGCGGATCAAGGTGATCGGCTTGGAGACGACCATCCGGCCGGTCTTTCTCCCTCAGCCACGGCTCACGTACTGGAAGCAGGAACTCGGCTTCACCGTGCATCCGCCCCCGGATTTTCCCCGCTGTGGCAAGGGTTCTTAACGCCATCCTCACCCACCAGTCGCCTGACTGCGTGCGGCGGATGCTCGAGTGGTGGCGTGGCTGCGTGCCGCTGGAAGGCGTGCTGATTGTCGCCGGAGGCACGCGCTCCGATTTCGACGGAATCGAGCACGCGCAGAAAGTCCACGTCACTGACCCGCGCCTGCACACCCTGGATCACCAGCGCGAACTCCAAAGCTACACCGGCACCTACGCCACGATCTCGCAGTGGCTGGCCGGGCGCGATTTCACCCACGTCCTTTTCTGCGAATACGATCACCTTCCATTCGGGCCCGATTTCAACCAACGCTACCTGGACCGGCTCACCACGGAAGATGCCGACCTCATCGGCTGCCAGCTCCGCCGGGTGGATGGAACGAGCGACCCGCACTATCTCCAGCATCAGGCCTTGCCGGGCTTTCACGAGCACTGGGAAAAGCTGACCGTCCGCGAGGATCGCCGGGTGATTCTGAGCATGTTCGGCAGCGGCACATTTTGGACGCGCGATGCCTTCGAAGCGGTGGCCGCGAGCCGCGAGTCGCTGCCCTTTTACCTCGAACTCTACCTCCCCACGCTCGCCCATCACCTCGGCTACCGGCTGCGCGATCTCCCGGATCAGAATCCCCACGTCCGCGTGCTCCCGTATCTCGACGATGTGGTGGCCGAGGTCCGTGCGACCGGCGCGTGGGGCGCGCATCCCGTGAAATACGCGTGGTCCGGAGCCACCCATCTCCCGGCACCCCTCCCCTGATGAAGAGCCCGCCACCGCGCGATTCGCCCGCCGCATCATCCCGGAAACCACGCGTCGCCTGGCTGCCCGCGCATCCGACCGAGGGCACGCTGAGCATGCTACGCCACTGGAGGGAACTCGAGCAGACCGCCCGTGAACATCCCCTGCCCGACGTGGACATCTTTTGCCCGCTCGGCGCGGCCCCACCGCCTCGGCCGATCGCTTCCCGCTTCATCCGTGCATGGTACAAATACTTCGCCTACCCCCGCATCGCGGCCGGCTTGCGCGATGTGGACATCGTCCATGTGCTCGACCACTCCTTTGCCCACGTCCTGCGCGGAGTGCCGGCGGGCGTGCGGAAAATCGTCACCGTCCACGACCTCGCACCGCTGGAAGATCACTCGCTCACTCCCGTGCAGGAGGCACGCTTTCGCAAGACGCTGGGCTGGCTGCGGGTCGCCGACCTGCTCCTTTGCGATTCCACCTACACGGCGAGCCGGGTCCGGGAATTCGTCGGAGCCGGGGCGCCGATCGAGGTGCTGCTGATGGGCGTGAACAGCGAATCGTTCCGCCAGGAACGGCCCTTTCCGCCCGATCTCCCGCTTCCACCTTATCCCCGGATCCTGAGCGTCGGCAGCTGCATTCCACGAAAAAATTTGCAGGTCGTCCCCGCCATCCTGCGCGAAGTCGTCGCCCAGTCCGGTCCCGTCTCGTTGCTGCGCGTCGGCGAGCCTCTCCCACCCGAACTGCGCGCCGCGATCACCCAGATCCTGCCCGCAGAGCGCCTCGTCGAATATGGCCGCGCCTCCGATGAAGACCTCGCGTCGATTTATCAGGCGAGCGACGTGCTGGTTTTCCCCTCCACCCTCGAAGGCTTCGGCCTGCCGTTGATCGAAGCCATGGCCGCCGGCTGCGCGGTCGTGAGCAGCCGCTCCTCCAGCCTTCCGGAAGTGGGCGGCGAGGCCGCGCTCTACTTCGATGCCCGGAATCCGGATGAAGCCGCGGCGCGGATCATCGAGATCCTCGAACAACCGGCGCTGCGCGAATCCTTGCGCCGCCGCGGCCGGGAGCGCGTCAGTGATCTGTCCTGGGAAAACCACTGGAGGAAAACGGCTGACATCTATCGCGCAGCACGCGCCTAGCCTCGTTCGTTCCCCGTTCATGCTGGAGTCACCGCACCGGGACGCCGCCAAACCGGCTCAGGCCCACGAAGCCGTGTCCACACCCCGCACGAAAACCCACGCACCGTGAAGCAGACCCGCACTGATCGATGCGCTTCGACTCGACAAGCGCCCGGCACCACTGAAGCTGTAGCCTTTTCCCCGCACCACCCATGTTCGGTACTTTCGATATTCAGAATTTCATCGTTCGCTACGTAGTTCCTCTTGTGGGGTGCGTGGTCGCAGCGACCGCGACTGTCTACATCATGTCGGAGGTGAATCCGCTCGCCGCCGCGTTGTTTTGCGCCGCGATCGTTTTCGCCGTCGTGACGATCGTCATCCCGCGGTCAGGGCTGACGATTCTTCTCTTGCTTTGCGCCTTTTCGGATCTGCTGAAGCGCTTGCTCATTCTGGTCAGTGAATTGTCCTATGATCAGATCAGCCTCGTCCTCGCCGCCGCGCCCCTGGTCGTCACAGGTTTGATCGTTGCAGTGATCACCCGCTGGGCGTTTCGCACCGTCCGGATGACGCGCCGGGACGCGATGATGGGCATCTTCTTGATTTTTGCCATGAGTTGGTCTTTTGCCATTGAGTTTCTTGCCAGCCGCTCACTCCTCGACGGCATCAAAGCTTCGATCAACAGCGGTCTCTACGTCGCAATGATGCCGATCGCCACGACATTTATCTCGACCAAAGAGGACGTCTTGAGGCTGCTGCGCATCGCGACCCTGATTTTCATCCCGGTCGCCGCTTACGGCATCTATCAGTCGATCTTCGGTTTCGCGGACTTCGAAATCCAATACCTGCGAAGCGGACTCACCATCACCGCAGTCGAAGACAAACCTCGCCCCTTCTCCACCCTTAACTCTGGGGGAGCCTTTGGCGATATGACCGCGATCATGGCCATTCTGTCGCTGATTCCCTATGTCGCGACCCAGAAGCGCGAACTCCCGCTGAAGCCGCTCCTGTTGCCGCTGGCTTTCTTGATCGGTTACGCCACCGTTTGCGCGCTGGGTGAGTTCAAATTCTCGCTGACTTTGGCAGCCGTGGGGACCGTGGTGGCGATGATTCCATTTGTCGTCATTCTCGGTGAAGGACTGGAGGTTCGCCAGAGGCTGGTGCCGCTCCTTTTGTTCGTTCTCTTCTCGACCGCGTGTATTTGTTCGCTCGTGCGCCATTCGTACTTCGTGCTCCTCGCCGAACTCGTGGGCATCTTTTGTTTCCGCTCCCTGCTGCGCACCTGGATTTTCTACGGAGTCGGCATCGCTCTCTCGCTCGCTTTGGTCGTTTCCGCGTCTTACCTGCTCGGAAATCTCGCCGCCTGGGATCCCGCAGCCAGCGCCACCTCCGAGTTCAGCGAACGCGCGCTCGGGATTCAGACCTACGCCGAGCGGCTCAAAGGTTTCGTCAATCTGACCAGCAGCACGGACATGTGGAGCGCCTTCGGCCTCGCCAAGGATCAGAAGGGGACGTCGACCACTTACCATCACGATCCGATCTCGGGCATCCTCGTCGACTACGGCGTCTTCGTCCTCGCGGCGGTCCTCGGAGGTTTCATTTGGATGGTCAAGTTTTCCCATCAGCGGGTTTTGTCACTTCACGCCGGAACCCCCCGCCTCCTCGGCGTCCTGCTGCTCTCGATCATGATTTCGATCATCGCCTCGCACATCCTCTTTTACGGCGTTCTGACGACTTTTCCGATCAATGCGTTCTTCTGGCTCTTTGCCGGATGTCTCTTCAGCCTCATCTCGGATGGAGAGCGGAGCGAGAAGTCCGAGGACGACGCGGCTTCCGCCCTGCTGCAACCGACCGCGCGCTGGGCGGCGCCGCTGCAGATGGTTCCCGAGGATCGCCAGTCCGAATGGCCAAGACCGCGGCTCTAGCCGGGCACTCCAGGACTGTGAGTCCCTCCATCCGACGAATCGTCGTCATCTCGAAGATGACCTTCGGCGATTTCGTGCTCGTTCTGCCTTTCCTCGCCGAGCTGCGCCGACGCCACCCCGCGGCCCGCATCACCATGGTCTGCGGTCGCCGCGGGAGCAGCCTCTGCGCGCTCTACCCGCAGGTCGACGAAGTGCTGAATCTGGGACTCCTCCGTCCGGGGCGCGCATTTCTTCGGACCAGCGCCCGGTTGCTCACACTTCTTCGGAGCGATCTCGTCTACGCGCTCCATCCACTGCTTTTTTCCGGCGCGATGGCGTTTTTCATCAGGGGTCGATCCCGGATTGGATTTTCCCAGGCCACCACCCGCCTCTATGCCGGCCCTCCGGACGGCTTCGTGGAGCGACCGGGCGTCAGCCGCGTCGGCGAATGGCTGCTCAGACGGATTCTTCTGACCGATTCCCGTCCGATGCGCACGCACGACGCGCACGCCGCGAAGCGCTTTCTGCAACTCTTCGGATCACCGGCGAACGTCGATGGGGAGCCAACTCTTCGCGGCCAGCTTTCCACGCTCTATCCGCGCACCTCCTCGACACGGCCGCGCATCATCCTCGCTCCGTTCAGCGGCTGGACACCGCGAAACTGGCCGCTCGACCGCTGGGTTGAGCTCGCGCGAAAACTTTGCGCCGCAGACCCCGCCAGGCAGATCGTGGTGAGCGTCGATCCCTCATCCGCGGTAGCCGCGCAGACTGCTTTCGCGCCACTTCCGGAGGCGAAAATCTTTGTTCCCGCCGAGGATTTCGATCATCTCTTCCGCACCTTCGCCGGCGCCGCGCTGGTGGTTTCGAATGACAGCTTTCCGCTCCACGCAGCGAGTGCGCTGAACGTGCCGAGCGTGGGTCTCTTCGGACCGAATATCCCGCTATGGTTCGGCGGCCTCGCCGAGACCCACGACGACCTCTTCAGCCCCATCGAGTGCAACCCGTGCGTCCAGCGCGCTGGCCACGAGCCCTGTCTGCGCGGCCTGGCCACCTGCGCCGCACTGGATGCCTGGTCGGTGGAGGCCGTCACCGCCCGTTGCCTCGCCGTGCTCGCCGCCAGCGCCCGTCGAGCTGGCTAGGTTCTGTTCACGAATTGCGCAGCGGAGCGAGCCACGCTGGAGCGGCGGTCTATGACCGTCGCCAATTTCGCTCCGAGGACGTGGCCTTTGCATTCGTCGCACTCGCTCCGCGCCACCTCCGCCTGCGGAAAGATGCGGCGGTCACAGACCGCCGCTACAAGTCGGGCAGAATTCGTGAACTGAACCTAGGCCACTTTTTTCACGATGCACTGGATCTGGGCGAGGGTGTCCGGCTTCTGCGTCTGATCATAACGCCAAAGGAGCCGGAGAATCGGCGTGAGGGTCGTTCCGGTGCGTTTCTTCACCTCGCCGTAGAGCCGGAAAAGCCCGCGAAAAAACAGGTTCGGAGGCGACTGAAAGCGGAGGAGCCGACGGTCGTAGTTGAAATCGTGCAGCCGTACGTCGACGAGCTCGCTCCCCGGCAGCATCCTCGCGAGATCGAGCACGCTGTGTGAGACCGGCGACCAGCTTTGCGCCTTGGAAATGGTGAATGTGGCCTTGTGATCCGGATTTCCCCGGCTGGGAAAGATTCCCTGCTCGTAGAGGTCTTCGTCCGGGACGAGGAAGAAGAGGTGCCCGCCCGGTTTGACCAGCTTCCACCACTCGAGCAGCGCCTTTCGCGGATCGTGCATGTGCTCAAGGCAATGCGACGAATAGACAAAGTCGAACTGCTCGTGGACGAACTGGGAAATCACATTGGCATCGCCGTCCTCCACATCGAACCGGCGCACATCGGGCGTCACCGGATCCGGACCACATCCAATGTCGATTCCCTTCCCGGTCAGGATGGCCAGTTCTTTCGGTCCCCACACTTTGCGGGTTTTCGTCGCTTCATTCATGGTATTTTGGGCAAAAGGATGAAGGATGCGGATTGCGGTGACCCGATGCAAGTGAATGAACCCAAGCTGCGGGCGAGACCACCATCAGGCACGAAGCCTCTCGTTCACGTCGACCCGCTCGGAGCCGTGGAGCCGCCCGGTGACGGATTCGGCGTGGAACGTCGATGGCTTTCGATCAGCTCCTGCCAGCCGCGCGCGGCGGCATCAGTCGAGTATTGTCGCTCGTAAAGTGCCCGGGCCGCCGTCATCGCACGCGTGCGCGCCGGTTCGTCGTGGAGCATGCGGAGGACTGCCGCCTGGAATGCAGCCGGCTCATCTGCGACCCACACTTCGGTCCCGGGCGTCGCCGGGATGCCTTCGAGGCTTTTGCGGGTGGCGATCACCGGCAAACCCAGCGCGAAGGAGATGAGATTCTTCATCTTGATTCCACTACCTTTGAAAATCGGCGAAACCACCGCGTCGCACGCAATGATTTGCCGATCCATCGTCGCTAGCGAAGTCTCGTCGAGGAACTCCAACTCCAAACCGCGGAGATGCTCACCGGCGAAGCACGCCGCCAGGCTGCGTGAGATCAGCAGCCGCAACCCCGGCGCGGACGCCAACACCCCGGGAAGCACCTCCGCAGCGAACCACTCCGCACCATGCCGGACCTGGGACGCCGCGGCCGAACCGAGTAGGGCCAGCCGTCCCGTCGAGGCCGGGTCGGTCTTCCAGGCGCCGGGGTCGCCCAGGATTCCCGCGCCGCTCGTGAGGCGCGCCTCGCCCGGCAGTCGGCGCCGCCAGAATTCCGCATCGCGTTCGCTGAGAAAGCGCACCTCGTCGATCCTCCGATAGGCCGCAGCGCAGAAACGTTCGAC
>JANPHH010000394.1:0-7102 GCA_031424375.1 Chthoniobacter sp.
GCCAGTCTTCCGCCGCTTTGGAAAAGACGCTCCTCCTCTTCGATATCGACGGCACGCTGATCACCTCCGGCGGCGCCGGCGAACGCGCTCTGCGGCGCGGCTTCCTCGAATGTTTCGGGATCGACGATGATCTGCAAAACGTCGAGATCGCCGGCCGCACCGATTCCGGCATCGCCCGCGCGATGCTGCGCACCCATGGGTTGCGAGACACGCCCGAGAACATTGCCGCTTTCATCGACGCCTACCTCGCGCATCTCGCCGACGAACTGCCGCGAGCCGAAGGCCGCCTGCTACCTGGCATTCCCGCGCTGCTCGACACGCTGAAGCAGCGCTCCGATGCCGTGCTCGCGCTGCTCACCGGCAACGTCGAGCGCGGTGCCGAAATCAAGCTCACCCACTACGGCGTCTGGCATTATTTTGAATTCGGCGCCTACGCCGACGACCATCACGACCGCAACGAACTCGGCCCCTTTGCCCAACGCCGCGCCGCGGAAAAACACGGCGGCGACTTCCGCCCCGAGCGGATCGTGATCCTCGGCGACACTCCGCACGACATCGCGTGCGCCCGGGCGATCGGGGCGCGGGCGATCGGCATCGCGACGGGCAAGTTTTCGCGCGCTGAGCTCGAAGCGCACCAGCCGGACCATGTCTTCGACGATCTGTCCGATCTTCCCGCCGTTTTGCGCGTGCTCCTCGCCTGAGTCGTCGGCGCTGAAGCGGACGAGTTGCGACATCGGCTCGCTGAGCGGTGCGCCGGTGGCCCCCTCCCAGAACTGCACCTGATAAAACGCAGCGCTGCGCGGGGCGATCACTGTCGAGCGCACACGGTGAGCCTTGCGGGTGGCGAGGCGTTCGGGGACAACTGGGGGGATGACCGCGGACGTTACCATCCAGCGCTGGAAGAACGGTCGCCTCACGGCGCCGGCGGAAGATCAGCTTGCGATCGAGGAGCCGCTCGAAGTGCGCGTGGAAGGGCGCTCGATCGCCGTGGTGATGCGGACGCCGGGGCACGATCGCGAACTCGCCGCCGGATTCCTCCTCACCGAAGGCGTGATCAAATCGGCGCGTGATCTTTTCGACATCACGACGTGCGTCTCATCCTCGTCGCTTGGCAATGCGGTGGATGCCGCGCTCGTCCGACCCGATGCCACGGACCTCGACAAGCTGACCCGCCACGTTTTCACCAGTTCGAGCTGCGGGGTGTGCAGCAAGGCGACGATCGAGAGTGTGATCAAGCGCCGGAAGCCGCTCGACGACGACGTTCGCATCTCCGCGAAAACGCTGCTCGCACTGCCACGACTGCTGGTGGCCGCGCAGGTGGATTTCCAGAAGACGGGCGGCTTGCATGCCTGCGCGCTCTTTGACTCGGAGGGAAACCTGCTCGCCGCGCGCGAAGATGTGGGACGCCACAATGCGCTCGACAAGCTCATCGGTTGGGCGCTGCTGGAAAAACGCACGCCGCTCGCGGGCCACGTCGTTCTGCTCAGCGGGCGCGTTTCGTTCGAGATGATGCAGAAGGCGCACGCGGCCGGCATCCCGGTGGTCGCGGCGATCTCGGCGCCGACGAGTCTGGCGGTGGATTTTGCGAAAGAAAGCGGGCAGACGCTGGCCGGCTTTGTGCGCGGGAGTTCGCTGAATCTCTATGCGGGGAGCGAGCGCGTCGCTTCCTCACGAACCGGACGGGCGCGGAAGACGCCGTAGCGCCTCACCCCCAGGACCCGCCCGGCTCGATTTAGGAAACGATCGTCTTTTCCGCGGACAGCTTGATCACGCGGCCTTCCGGGTCGCGGAAATTCGTGTAGGGCCCCACGTTCGTCACGATGATGCCGCGCCGCCGTAGCTCGCCGAGGATGCACTCGCGATTTTCCAGCGCGAGGTAGATGTGAAAGTAGCTGACCATCTCGCCGTGCTCGCACTGGTGGAGGCAGATCGGCAGACCGCCGAGTTCCATCTCGCAATAGCGATCCGTGCGTTCACTGAGGATCGTGGCGTCGAGCAGGTTGACGTAGAAGTCGCGCACGTCCTTCCAGCGCTGGGTGAAGATGGTGAGCGAATAGCAGTTCGGCCGTGCGGCGACGGCTCCCAGTTGCGCGCGGTCGGCGCCGTGATCGGGTTCGTCGGTCATGGTCGAAAGTGAAATCATGCAGAACCATTTAGCAGCGTCCGTGCCCGAGTTATGGAATCTATGGAGGAATCATGAAAATCGATTGCATCCCTTGCCGCCGACTGCCGCGTCTTATCTTCTGTGTTCAGTGATTGCTCTCTACCGTCCGTCTTCGCACTCTCGCTCTACGCGCAGACGCCCGCGATCGACCAAACCGTTCCGATTTCATGTGCCGCACCTTGTCAGAACATGACGCCGACCAGTGACGCCAGCCGGCAACTGGAAGCCGCTCTCCTTCAACGTATCGCCGCCGGCGACGAATTGGCGTTCGCCCAGTTCTACGACCGCTTTTCACCTGGGCTCTACTCGCTCGTCTACCGCGTGCTGCGGGATGAGAAGGAGTCGGAGGATGTGCTCCAGGAAGGCTTCGCCCACGTGTGGCGGCGGGCTGAGACTTACGATCCGGCGCGGAGCAGTGCGTTCACTTGGGCGGTGATGGTCTTTCGCAACAAGGCGATCGACCGCCTCCGCCTGCGGATGCGCCGCGCCCGGACGCTCGATGGCGCCGCGGAAGAGTCGCTCCGCTTTCCGCAGCAGGACGACCGATCCGCTGGGATCGCCGAACTCCGGGAGCAGCAGAGCACGGTGCGCGCAGCGCTTACGCAGATTCCCGCAGAACAACGCGAGGCCGTCGAACTCGCGTTCTTTGGCGGGCTCACCCATGAGGAGATCGCCGAACAACTCGCGGCGCCGCTCGGCACGATCAAGGCACGGATCCGGCGGGGTCTGCTCAAACTCCGCGAAACCTTGAAGGGGGCGCTATGATCGACGACGCCGGACACGATCTCGCGATCGAATACCTCCTCGGCGGACTCGAAAGCGAAGCGCTGCGCGAGTTCGAAGGCTGGATGCACAGTGACGCGGAGCTGCGCAAGCTGGTCGATGAACTTCGCGAGAGCCTCGCCGCAGTCGCAAATCTGGCGCCGCCCGTCGCCCCCCCGCCGGGCCTGCGGACCCGCATTCTGGCCGTCGCGGGAGGCGAAGCGCTGCCGGTGATTGCCGCGTCAGCAGCGCCTCGGTCGCCGGTGCGGCCCAACTGGTTGCCGTGGGCGATCGCGGCCGGGCTCGCGGTGACATCGGGATTCATCTACGCAGACCGCAATCGTTGGCGGGCCGCCGCCGGTCGCACCGCGTCCGAGGTCGCTCGCGCGAGGGCCACCGCACAAGAGGCGCAAGACAATGCGACCTCGTATGCGGAGCGGTTGCTCGTCTACGAGACGCAGGCAAAGAGCCAGGGTGAATTGGTGGCCGAACTGCGCGAAGAGGTCGCGCATCTGCGCGGTCGCGACGCGCTCGCGCAGGTGAAGATCGCGTCGCTCAGCTCGCAGGTAGCGGAGTTCGGTCGGGCCGGCGTGGTCGTGGTCTGGGATCCCGAGGATCAGCGCGGCGTGATCAAACTGGCCAACCTCCCGCAGGCGGGCACGGGCAAGGATTACCAGCTCTGGATCATCGATCCGAAATACCCGTCTCCGGTGAACGGCGGCATCCTGCCGGTGGCGGCAGATGGGACGGCGAAGCTGGTTTTCCGACCCGACCAGCCGATCGCGAGCGCGGACAAGTTTGCGATCAGCGTGGAGCAAGCCGGCGGGGTGCCGAAAGCCGAAGGACCGATCGTGTTCATCGGCGACTAGCCGAGCCCGTAGCGACTTCGTTTTCTCGAATCGGACGGGTTAAGCCACGGATGCACACGGATTTTCACGGACGAGTCTTCGAGCCCGAACTGTCTATCGATCCGGGTTTCATCCGTGTTTATCTGTGGCCAGAAGATTACCGCCCCGTTAGAGCTTCGCTAGCGCGGCCCGGCCGCGGGCTTTTGTCTCCTCGTCGTCCTTCTCCCGGCTCGGGAGCGCGAGGCCCTTTTGCAGCGACGCCCGCGCTAGGTCCTTCTGTCCGAGCGCAGCGTAAGTGCGGCCCAGCTCGATGTGGTGGGCGACGCGCTGCGGAGCGAGTTCGAGCGCCTTTTTGAAACACTCCAGCGCCTTGTCGTTCGAGGCGGCGGGCAGCGTGCCGTAGATCAGGCCGGCGATCCCGCGCAGCACCGCGTTGAGGTTGGCGAGTTCGTAGTTCCACGCGCCGAGCACGTGCCAGCCGTAACTGTCGGAAGGGTCGAGCTTGATCGCGCGGTCGACGTGGTCTTTCACCAGCCGCGAGTATTCGATCTTCGTGCGGTTATCGAGCAGCGAGGCGAGGCGCCCGTAGCAGATCGCGGCGGAGAGCTGCGCTTTGGCACTCCGCGGATCGAGGGCCACCGACCGCTTCGCATAGGCGAGCGCCTGTTCGCCGAGTTTGCGCTTCGCGGCCTTGTCCGCGGTCTCGGGCATGAGTTCGGCGTATTGCTTGGCGATCTTGTGCAGGACCTCGGCGTTCTTCGGCGCGGCCTTTTCGACTTCGAGATAAACGTCGAGCGCCTCGCGGGTCTTGAGCTGGCGCTCAAACGCGTCGCCCTTCGCCATCAGCGCCTCCACGGATTCCGCGGCGAAAACCACGCTACTAAGGGCGAGACTAAGGATGGTGATGAGCGTTTTCATGCGAGTCAGGGTTTCCGAAACAAATAGTGCGATACGTGCCATTCGTCACCGCCGCGATAACCCCACAACTCGGCGCAGGCGAGATAGAAGACGCGCCAGTAGGCCCACCAGCGTTTCGTTTTGTCGGCGCCGTAGGTGGCGTCAAAGAGCGGCCAGATTTCCTTCCGGTTGCGGTCCATGTTTTCCAGCCACGCCTCGGCCGTCTTGGAGTAATGAGTGCCGCTCACGCACCAGTGCTGCTCGATCCGCAGGTCCTCTTGGAAATACAGCAGCAGGTCGTCGCTCGGCATTTGTCCACCGGCGAAAAAGTAGCGCGTCATCCAGTCGTTCGGCCCCTTGTCTTCATAGTGATACGCCAGCTCGCGGTGGGTGAAGATATGCACGAACAGCTTGCCGCCGGGAGCCAGCCAGCGCGCCACTTTCGCGAGCAGGAGCTGGTAGTTCTTCATGTGCTCGAACATCTCGACGCTCACCACGCGGTCGAACTGCGCGTCGATGTCGAAGACGTTCATGTCCGCCGTGATGATCGTCAGGTTGCTGAACCCGCGCTTCGTCGCCTCGGCGTCGATGTGTTCCTTCTGCGTGCGCGAATTCGACACCGCGGTGATCTGCGCGGTGGGGTACTTTTCCGCCATCCACAGCGAGAGCGAGCCCCAGCCGCAGCCGAGCTCGAGAATGCGCTGCCCACCCGCGAGTTCGGCGCGCTCGCAGGTGAGCGCGAGCATTTCTTCCTCGGCTTCGTCGAGCGTCGTGACGCCGTCGGTCCACAGGCCGGAGCTGTATTTCAGCCGCCGCCCGAGACAGAGCTGATAGAACCGCGTCGGCACTTCGTAGTGCTGCTCGTTCGCGTCGCGCGTCTGGATTGCGATCGGGCTCTGCTTCAGGCCGGTAATGTGCGCGAGCAAGACGGCGCGCTGCGCTTCCACATTCGGCTGCGTCTTTTCGCGGAGCGTCTCGGCGAGCAGGCGCCGGATGCCCACCCGGATGAGCGAATCAGGGACGACGTTGGTTTCGAGGAGTTGGTCGAGATTGATCATGATGCTTTGCGGAACCAGGGGAAAAACGCGCTCGTGGTGCGCTGATACTCGCGGTAGGCGTCGCCTCGGCTTTTCAGCGAATACTCCTCGGTCAGCGGAATCCCGGTGACCTTCGTGAGAAAGTGATACATGAGCAGCGGGCAGAGCAGCGTGATCCAGCCGTGCGGTGTATCGAGTGAGGCGACGGCGAAACCAACCCAGACGAGCCATTCGAAGAAATAGTTCGGATGCCGCGAAGTGCGCCAGAGGCCGGTGTCGCAGACGCGGCCCTTGTTGGCGGGGTCGGTCTTGAATCGATGGAGTTGCCGATCGGCGACACTTTCCCCGAGGAGGCCGAGGACAACGATGCCGAGGCCGATGAAATCGAGTTCGCGCAGCGGCATCTGCCTCCAGGCGGCGAAGAGAAAGGGCAGCGAGAAGATGACAACGATGAACGCCTGCAATTCGTGGAAGAGCAGAAACTTGAAAGTGCCGGGCCAGCTTTTGCGCAGACCTTCGTAACGCACGTCCTCCTGGGGATGATGCTTCAGGACCCGTAGGAAAATGTGAGTGCCAAGGCGCAGACTCCACGCCATGCCGAGCACGGTGAAGGCGATCTTGCGCTCGACGTGACCTGGCCCGGCGAGCGCGTAGATCGGCGCGAGGATGGCGACGCCGTAACTCCAGATGACGTCGAGGAAGGAGTAGTTGCGGATCTTTACCCCGAGCGCCCAGATGCCTGCGAAGGCGGCGAGCATCACGACGAGTCCGATGAGGAGAAAGGTGATCATGGCGGAGAGGCGGAGGGGAAACCACATGTCATCCTGAGCGGAGCGCCGGTGGGCGCAGGTGGTGCGGCGCGCAGTCGAAGGACCTCATATTTCCTCTGCTCCGCACCGCCTTTGCCCGCGGATGCGAGAGGTCCTTCGACTGCGTTCCTCCCCACCTGCTCGCCCCGGGACCGGCCCCCACTTGTCCCGTACACCGCCGCCTCGGCCCACGAGGAACTTCGCTCAGGATGACAGGTTTTTTCGATGGGCGTCATTTGACGGCGGCGCTCATTCGCCGCAGCACCGGGCGCAGAGCAAAGTAGATCGCAGCGGCGGTAAGCGGCGCGAGCAGGCACCAGACGGCGATGCCGTGCACCGCGATCATCCCGTAGTCGCGGAGGAACTGCCAAAAATCCGCGCCGAACCGCTCGAACATCAGCGGGATGGATAGCGGCGTGGGCGGTTGATGGAAGAGCATTTCACCCGCCCGATAGATCGGAATGAGCAGCGCGAGTTGCAGCGGGTAGACGAAATAATTCACGAGCTGGATGACGGGTTGATTCAGGCGCAACCACAACGCCGCGAGGCCGCAGAGCAGCGTGGTGCTGCCGAGGATCGGGAAGA
>JANPHH010000395.1:0-1924 GCA_031424375.1 Chthoniobacter sp.
TAGGCGAGCGAGACGCGCTCGGGGTCGCGCGAATTCCAGGCGTCCTCCGCGACCTGCACTTTCTGGCGCGCGGTTTCCTCGGTGAAAGGCGGGAGCGGTGGGCGCGGGGTGCTCATGGTCGTGAAAAATTACGCTGCGCCTCCGTAGCTCACGTGGTCGTCGGCGTCGAGATAGTCCATGATGGTCTGCAGGTCGGTGCGCGCGGGGTTGATGCGCTTCGCCTGCGCGGCGAACCACTCGAGGTCCTCGGCCTCGCCGACGGGCATCGTCTCGAGCCACGCGGACCACGCGCGGATTTCGTGCGGCGCGCGTTTCGGCGAAGCGTTCGCATTCACCCAGAGCAGCAGCGCCCAATCGCCCGCGCCCGTCTTCACCTGCTCGAGCAGCGCATCCTGCGCGATGCCGGTGAAGGCGAAAAAATGCTGGTCCATCGGGTTGCCGTATTTGTAATCGCCGGCCTTGCCGGTGAGCGAGGCGTGGGCTTTGTCGAGCACGCGGGCGAGCATGGCGTAGCCGCCAAGGCGGACGCGCGGGCTGCGGGGTGGACGTTGAGTGAGGTCGAGTGGGTTCATGGTGATTTAGTGGAGGAGAAAAGCGAAGGCTCCGGTGAGTGCCGCCGCATGCGCCCAGACGACGAATGCCTGCAACTTGGCGTAAGCTCGCCCGCTCGAAGTCTCGCTCGGTACGGCAGGGTCCAAGCCAAACAGGCGCTCGGAATTGCGCAGCAGGTAAGCACCCGCAACAAGCGTTCCGATGAAAAGTAGGGTGGAGAGGAGTTGGATGAAGTCGGCTGGGGTGGCAGCCGTGGCGATGTTCGGATTCATAAGCACCTCCTCTTACACAAGACGCGTGCCACCGCCTCGGCTGGGTTGAAAGGTGCCTGTTTCAAGAGTAGAGCGGCCTTCTTCCCGAAAAACTGCAAGGCACGACATCTCGTGATCTACGAAAAACCGTTGTGATAGGACACGACTCCTCGTAGTCAGATCCGGTTTTCCTGGCGTGAGCGCTGCGCTATCTCGCTTCGTTCAGGCTCCAGTCGTAGTCGAAGTAGCTGACCTTCGCACCCGTCGGGATGGGCTCGGACCGGTATTTGTTGATGAAGCCGACCGCATCGCCGCTGGCTTTGAAATCCGCAGCATACCACTCGAAGATTTTGGAGAGCTGCACCTTTTTACCCGAGAGGTGCACGGCCCCAGCGCCTTTGTTGGCAAAAGCTTTGGTTTGCGCATCGAGCTGCGTAGTCAGCTTTGCGGCGGTGAACGGGAGGTTGAGCAATGGCGGGCAACTTGTGCTCGCGCAGTTGATCGCGAAGTGGACGCGCGGATCCTTAAACTCGGGAATGAGGATTTCCTTTTCGAGTTGGTTGAGGCTCATTTTTTTCCCGGCGACGGTGATCCGCGGCTCGGTGAAGACGCCGAAGCTGGGCGCGATGTCCTGCACGCTTTTGATCGGGTAGCGATCGAGCACGAGGCGCAGCATCCAGGCGTTGTAGGCATTGATGTGATAGGCGAAGCGCCCGTCGCGCGAGGTGTCCGCCGGCTGGTCGCTGCCTATCTGCGCGGTGATCTTTCGCAGCGCGCTCAGGTCTTCGGCGTTCGCCTTCCAGTCCCGGTATTTCACGGTGCCCGCGGGGGTGACGTATTTGGCGAGCAGGCGACCGTAGTCGGATTCCCCCGGATCCGCTGCGCGACTGGGTGCGATCGACGCGAGCAGAACGAGGCTGGTCAGGAGGTGGAGTCGTTTGATCTTCATGGTCGTTGGTTACTCGTAGCACAGGAATTGGAGCGCAGGTTGAGGATGTCGGTGGAAAATTGCTCGTGTTCCTTCCACCACGCGGTTTGCCTTTGCGCCCGTGCCGACTGCCGTCTTCATGCTGAAAACGCCCATCGCGGGATCGGTGAAGACCCGCCTCGCGGAAGATCTT
>JANPHH010000396.1:0-5197 GCA_031424375.1 Chthoniobacter sp.
GAGGACCGGAACCCCTTTTTCAAAAAGACCGTGGAAGAAGCCGCCAAGTTCCTGACTTCGGTGGGCATCCTGAAATAAGCGAAGCGGATCAAGCTGCGGATCGCCCGCCCGACTGTATCACCACACCTGCACAAAAAATGATGAAACCCACCGCCAACATGCTCGCAGCCCTCATGCTCACGACGCTCACCACGCTGGCCGCCGCAGGAAATGCCAATCCAAACATCCTGGTCATCTACACCGATGATCAAGGCTATGGCGACATGAGTGCGCTCAATCCGAAGTCGAAGTTCCAGACCCCGAACCTCGACCGTATCGCGCGCGAAGGCCTGACCTTCACGGACGGCCACTCTTCTGCCGCCGTATGCACGCCGTCGCGCTACTCCTTGCTCACGGGACGCTATAACTGGCGCACTTCTCTCAAGAGCGGCGTGATGCACGCTGAAGGCGACTGTCTCATCGCCAAGGATCGCATGACAGTTGCCTCGATGTTGAAGGCGAATGGTTACCAAACCGCGATGTTCGGGAAGTGGCATCTGCAAATGAAGTTCCCCGGCTCGGTCGGTCAGCGCGATTGGACCCAACCCATCACCGATGGGCCGAACGAGCACGGCTTCGATGAATACTTCGGCATCCCCGCCTCGATGAATTACGGTGTCCTCACCTTCATCGAGAACACGCATGTTACCGAGGTGCCGTCGCTCTGGACGCGGAAGAAGCTGACGAAGGAACACGACACATTCCGCTTCATGCCGCCCTACGAGCCAAACAGAACGGGCAAGGCAGACATCGAGATCGCGCCTTCATTCCGCGACGATATCTGCCTGAAAGTCTGCACCGAAAGGGCCGTCGCCTACATTGCCAGTCATGCCGAATCCGCGAAGGCCGGGAAGCCATTCTTTGTCTATCACGCACTGAACTCGCCGCATTTGCCGCACTCTCCCGCGCCGGAGTTTGTGGGCAAGAGCAAGGTGGATGCGTATGGCGATTTCATGATGGAGACCGACTATCGGGTGGGACAATTGCTCGCCGCTCTCGACGAACATGGGCTGACCAAGGACACGCTGGTCTTTCAAAGCAGCGACAACGGCGCAGCCGGCTCGAATCCGCGGAGCAAGCAGTATCAGCACGACAGCAATGGCGAACTGAAGGCGGGAAAGAAAGCCATCTACGAGGGTGGGCATCGCGTGCCATTCACGATGCGGTGGCCGGCAGTCATCAAGGCAGGCCGCACCTGCGACGAGCCTGTGTGCCAGATCGATCTGCTGGCGACCTGCGCGGACATCATTGGTGTCAAGCTGCCTCCCAATGCAGGCGAAGACAGTTACAGTCTCCTGCCAGCGATGCGGGGGGACGACTACCCCAGACCATTGCGCGGGCCGCTGATGCATCATTCCAACGGCGGCCACCTGGCCATCCGAGACGGGCAGTGGAAATTGAACCTGTGCCAGGGTTCCGGTGTGAGTTTCACACCGCTGGCGACACCGCTCAAGCAGGGCGAATCCCCTTTCGAACTCTACGACATGAAGAGCGACTGGCGTGAGACCGCGAATGTGGCCAACCAACACCCCGAAGTTGTGGAACGTCTCAAGGAAATGGCGACCAGAATCGTCCGCGAAGGCCGCAGCACTCCGGGTGCAGCGCAGCAGAACGACGGCCCGCAACTCTGGGCTGAGCTGATCTGGATTCCCGAAGCCGCCAAGCTGCCGAAACCGAAACGCAAGGGAAACGACGACGATCAATAACCCACTAAACCTCGCACTTACGAACTGATGAAATACCTCCTTTTCATCCTTCTCAGCGTCTCCGCCCCTCTGCGTGAGGCATCCGCCGCCGACGCATCCAAGCCAAACATCGTCTATATTCTTGCCGACGATCTCGGCTATAGCGACGTGCATTGCCTCAACACGAAGGGCAGCAAAATCCCCACGCCGCATCTCGACAAGCTCGCTTCGCAAGGCATGAGCTTCACCGATGCGCACAGCGGCTCGTCTGTCTGCACGCCCACTCGTTACGGTGTGCTCACCGGGCGCTACTCGTGGCGCTCTCAATTGCAGCAAGGTGTCTATCCCGACAACCGGCCTCCGCTCATCGTCGCCGGACGGCTCACCGTGGCTGCGTTGCTCAAGCAGCATGGCTATCACACCGCGAGCATTGGCAAGTGGCACGTCGGTTTCAGTCTCGAAGGCGTGCCGCAGGGAAAGCTCACGCAAAATGGCGCGCCGGTGGGTGAGGTCACGAAGGATGGCCCGCTGACTCGCGGATTCGATGAGTTCTTTGGCTTTGATCGTCTCACCGACGCACCCACCTCCATGTTTGAGGGCGACCGCTGCACGCAGCTCATCAAGCCCGTGGACCTGCTCGGCGAGTTCGTCAAACGTGCTGAGTCCGTCATCACCACGCGCGTCAAAACCAGCCAGCCCTTCTTTCTCTATCTGCCACTCAACTCCGTGCACCTCCCCATCGTGCCGAGCAAAGAGTGGCAGGGCAAAAGCGCCGTCGGTGAATACGGCGACTTCGTCATGGAGACCGACTGGGCTGTGGGCGAAGTGCTTGCCGCCTTGGACAAAGCAGGCGTGGCGGACAACACGCTCGTCATTTTCACCAGCGACAACGGGGCGACGGGCTCCAACGCTCGCTCGAAGCAATATCAGCATTCGAGCAACGCCGACTTGAGGGGTGGCAAGAAGACCATTTACGAGGGCGGCCATCGCCTCCCGTTCTTCGTGCGCTGGCCGGGCAAGGTGCAGCCCGGTTCGCAATCCGCGCAGCTTATCTGCCACACGGACTTCATGGCCACCTGTGCCGACATCCTAGGCACGAAGCTCCCGGACAATGCCGCCGAGGACAGCTTCAGCATCCTTCCCGCGCTGCTCGGCACGGACAAAGCACCGCTGCATGAGACCGTCATCCATCACTCCTACGACGGCTCCTTCGCCATCCGGCAAGGCAAGTGGAAACTCGCGCTCAGTGCCGATGCCAACAGTTCGACCTCCAGGAAGGCCGAGAGAAGGGCTGGCAAGAAGGCCGGGGAAAAAGTGTCGGATACTCCTCCCGCCAACCAACTCTACGACCTCAGCACCGACAAAGCCGAAACCAAGAACCTGCAAGCTGAGCACCCCGAAGAAGTCGCGCGGCTAACAAAACTTCTGGATCAAATCATCGCCGATGGCCGCAGCACGCCCGGCCCGAAGCAGGCCAATGAAGTGCCCATCGAAACACGGAAGAAGGCAGGCAAAGCCATCGAAGAATAGTTCGACGCAATCCGGGCTCCGACTTTCTCATGAAACAAATCCTCGCACTGATCGTCCTCTGCGTCTCCGCGTCTCTCCGTGAGACTCACGCCGCCGATGCGCTGCCTTCGTTCAGTTGGCATCGTGTGCCGGTGTATGCCCACGTCGGGAAGACGGCGGATGATTTCACGCCGGAGCAACTCGACTTTCTCGCCGAGCATTTTGACTTCATCGCTATTGAGAAAGGTCAGGCCGTGCGCAAGCGAGGCAGCACCGAGGCCGGCATCGCGGAGGCGGCGCGACAGATCAAGTTGCGCAAGCCGGACGCGAAGGTGCTGTTTTACTGGAACGCCTTCCTCGACATTCGGAGCTGCCAGGCAAGTCGCGCCTTTCCCGCCGACGGACACCTGAAAGATAGACTCGGACGGCCGGTGATGGTCCGCGAAACCACTCCCACCTATGACCTCTCCAAAGCCGAGGTGCGTGAGTGGTGGTCGGACACCGCCGCGAAGGCAGTCCGCGAGGGCGGGTGCGATGGCATCTTTGCCGATGCGCTCCTGTCGGCGACTGCGCCCGGAAGACGCAAGCCCCTCGGCGATGAGAAATACGCTTCACTGAGCGAGGGTCTGACTGTGATGATCGCGGACACGCGACGCAAACTCGGCGCTGAGAAGCTGATCCTCATTAATGGACTGCGCGGGAACGATGGCACGCAGTGTTTGCCGCTCACCAGCGGTGCGATGATCGAGCACTTCGGCCATTTTTCCGGCACCGGAAAGGAGAAGATGGCCGAGGATATCGAGGGGATGCGAGCCGCCGCACGCATAGGGAAGATCGTCTGCCTCAAGGCATGGCCGGGTTTCTCGTGGATGGACGCCGACGTGATGAAGCAGTCGCACGAAGAACTGGCCCGACTTGCCCGCGAGCGCGTCACCTTTCCGCTGGCCTGCTTTCTCGTGGCCGCGGAGGCGCGCTGCGATTTCTGCTACACATGGGGCTATAGCGAGCAGCACGGTACCTTCGACTGGTATCCTGAGTTCGACAAACCGCTCGGCCCGCCGCTCGGCGAGGCGAAGCGCGACGGCTGGACTTATCGGCGGGATTTCGCGCACACCGCCGTCTTCGTCGATCTCGAAAAACAAACCGCCCGCATTGATTGGAAGCCGTGATATGGACGAATGTCATCACTCAGCATCCCGATGTAGTCGCCCCACTTTGCGCTGCCTATGAACCGGCGGTGAACGAAAATGTCGTCGCCCCGAAGCCAAGAAATGAAAATGAAACCAACCAATTCCATGAACGAAAACATCACCCGGCGCACCGCGCTGAAATGGGTCGCCGCCGGCACGGTCGCGGCCGTCACGGCCCGCACCGAAACTGGCGCCGCAGCGCCGGTCGCTGGAGCAAAGGCCACCGAGGCTTGGAGCCGCACGCATGACCGCGTCTGGCTCGGCGGCGAGTTTTGGGCGAATCCGATGGAGGACTGGCGTGTCGCCGACGGCGCGGCGGAGTGCCTGAGCATGGGCGGCAATCGCAGCGTCCATTCGCTCACCCGTCAGCTCACGAATCCCGCGAAGGGCTTCACGATGGCGGTGCAGGTCGCGCAGGTCGAGGCGAGCGGAAAGGACGAGGGCGCGGGCTTCCGCATCGGTGTGCGCAGCGAGATCAATGAGCACCGCAGCAACTGCTTTGTCGCCAGGGGCGTGAATGCGGGCGTGGCTGAGGGGCAGTTGCTGCTGGGTCCGGTGACCGCGCCGCTGGAGACCGCGGCCGACTGGAAAAACATCGAGCTGCACCTCACGGGTGCGGCGGCCGGTGCGGACGTGATCCTCACGCTCGAGGCGCGTGCGCTCGGCACCGGGGCGAGCCTGGGGAAGATCACGCATCGCGTTCCGGCGGACGCGCTGCTCGGCAATGTGGCGCTGGTCAGCAACTACGGAGCGGAAGGCGCGAAGAAAGGCGGC
>JANPHH010000397.1:0-1743 GCA_031424375.1 Chthoniobacter sp.
AATTCGCAGTAACGCTCATGCCCGGCGTTCGGCGACCCAGCCCAATCCTGGAACGCCATTACTGTCGGTGCCTTCACCGAGAAGAACATCGTCACGGACGAAAACGGCAACCTCATTCCGGATACTGTCTGCCTTGCCAATTTCGGTGGCCTGTCGCCGAGTAGTGCCACAACCTGCCTGTGGACATCTGCCGAGTCGCGTCAGTGGCCGCTCAAGCCAGATGTCGTTTTCGAGGGAGGTAATTTCGCTGCCGGTGCAATGGGAATACCGGACGCGCATGACAGTCTCAGCCTTCTTACAACGCGGGCAAATTTCCAGACGACGCTTTTCGCGCCATTCGGCGACACCTGTGCCGCCGCCCCTCTCGCCGCCAGAATGGCCGCGCAAATCCAGGCGAGCTATCCACACTTCTGGCCCGAAACTGTGCGGGCGCTAATGATTAACTCCGCCGATTGGACGGAGGAGATGAAACGCGGCGCGAAGTTGCACAACAAAAGTGATGTGCAGAATATCGTTCAGCGATTCGGCCATGGAGTTCCTTCCCTCGCTCGTGCGCTGGCCTCCGCTCGCAGCCGCGCCACGCTCTTTTGTCAGGATTCGCTCCAGCCGTTCGAGAAAACGCCGGACGGAATCAAGACGCGGGACATGATGCTCTACCGGATGCCGTGGCCGAAAGACCTGCTCCAAGCGCACGGTGCCACCGACGTAAAGTTGCGCGTGACGCTTTCCTATTTCATCGAGCCCAATCCCGGTTCGCGCATGGTCACATCGAAATATCGCTACGCGGGCTGCAACCTCCGCTTCGCAACGCAGACACCCACGGACAAATCCGTGAAGAACTTCGTCGCGCGAGTTTCGGACGCCATTTCACAGGAAGATCGAGAAGCCTATGAGTCACCCGGAGACGCCAGCGATGGCTGGGTGCTAGGCGACAAACTGCGCCGCCGCGGCTCGATTCACTCCGACACATGGAGAGGCACCGCCGCACAACTCGCGGCGATGGAGCACCTCATTGTTTTCCCGGTAAACGGTTGGTGGCGTCTTCGAAAACAGCACGGACGGTGTGATCATCGCATCCGCTACGCGCTTGTGGTGACGCTGGAGACCGTTGGGGTCGACTTGGACATCTTTACGCCGATTTCCCTGAGCGTGACCCAGTCGGTATCCGTTTAGTAGGCAGTTGCCGCGCTCATGCGGCGGCGCCATTCCCATCGGGAGCACCTTGCGCATTTTCACGAACAGCTGGCAGTAGCACAGCAGCGAACGCGGCGAGCACAGAGCCGGTGCTGAACGCGACGGCCGCGCCCCAGTGCTGCCAGAGCAGGCCGAACGCGACGCTGGCGGGAAGCGCGGCGAGGCCGATGGCGCAGTGATACCAGCCGAAGGCGGTGCCGCGCAGTTGCGGCGGGACGAGGCTGGCGACCCAGGCGCGTTCTGCGGGTTCGGTGAGGCCGAAATAAATGCCGTAGGCGAGGAAGACGGCAATGAGCGCGGGCGCGGAAGTGAGCCAGCCGAAGGTGAGATAGATCGCGGCGTAAAAGATCCATCCGGCGAGGATCATGGCGCGCGGGCCGACGCGGTCGGAGAGTTGTCCGCCGAAATAGTTGGCGATCATTTTCACCACGTGATGCGCGGACCACAGCAGCGCGATGCCGGCGGTGGGGACGCCTGCTTCGTTGAGACGGAGGAGAAGAAAGGCGTCGGTGGAATTGCCGAGCGTGAAGACGAGCACGGCGAGGAGCA
>JANPHH010000398.1:0-2021 GCA_031424375.1 Chthoniobacter sp.
ACTTCGGCCAGCCGCCGAATCCGCTCGCCGGTCCGCTGCTCGACCCCGACGGCGACGGGCAGACGAACCTCTTCGAATACACCGCCGGCATCGTGCCGACGGATCCGCTCTCGCGATTCACGCTCAGGATCGCCCCGGTACCCGGCCAGCCCACGCAGAAGCGCATCATCTTCAACCCGCGCCTCGCCGGTCGCGTTTACACGGTGAAGTTCCGCCCTGACCTCACGACTGGTAATTGGATGACGCTCACGGGTATCACGCAAAGCGACACTGGGTCCGAACGGACGGTGATCGATTTGAACGCGACGGATCCGGCGAAGTTCTACCAGGTGGAGATTGTGAAGCCGTAGCGGGGGCTACCCGGAGTCGGAAGGGAAAGCGGGGAGAGGAGGATTGCGAGTGGTTCCGCCCGACGCGGAATCGATTTCGCGGCGCATTTTCACCTCGCCAGCACCATTTCGCGCCCGCAGACTTTTGGGGCTTATGTTTGAAGTTGGGCAGACTTTTGGTGACTTTGAAATCCTCGAGTGCCTCGGGCAGGGTGGTGCTGGCACGATGTACAAGGCTCGGCAAATTTCGGCGGAGCGCATCGTCGCGCTGAAGGCGATGCGTGGCGCGGCGGGGACTGCGCCGGATGTGGTCGTGCGTTTTCGCCGCGATGCCGAGGTCGTCCTCGCTCTGCATCATCCGGATTTGGTGCAGGCGTTTGCGAGCGGCGAGACGGATGGAGTGCACTGGGTGGCGATGGAGTTTGTCGAAGGAACGAATGCGCGGGCACGGCTGAAGCGGAAGGGGAAACTGGCCCTGCCGGAGGCCATCGCCATCGCAACGCACGTGGCGGGCGCGCTCGACCATGGCTGGCGCAAGGCGCGGATCATCCACGGGGACGTCGAGCCGGAAACCATTTTGCTCTCGAAGAAAAGCGAGGTGAAACTCGCGGGCCTCGGGTTTGGCCATGACCTTGGCGACGTGAAGCCGTTTGCCGCCGAAGGAGTGCCATCGGGTGCGGCATATTATGTGAGCCCCGAGCGGGCGGAGGGTAAGAAGGACGCGGACTTCCGCGCGGATATCTACAGCCTGGGCTGCACGCTCTTTCATCTCATCAGCGGTGAGCCGCCGTATCCGGGCGATACTGCGCTGGCGGTGATCCTGCACCACTGCACGATGCCGGTGCCGCAATTGCACGCCGTGTGTCCCGAATGTCCGCCGGAGATTTCGCGCATGGTGATGAAGATGATGCACAAGCTGCCCTCGGGGCGGCATCAAAGTTACGATGAACTCATCGCGGATCTTCGCCTTTGCTATGAGGTGCTCACCAGTGCGCCGAAAGTGGTGGCTGCGGCGCTACCCGCGCCAGCGCAGGCCGTGGCAGAGGTTCCGCCACGGGAGTCGATCGGTCTCCCTGTTGCGGTGCCGATCGCGAAGCCGGCACCCTCGCGCGAATCCATCCCTGCGGCCATGCAGCAGCGGACGGCGGCGGCAAAGCTGGATGTGCCGCCAAGCGAGCCGGTGAAAGTGGCGGTGATGCCGCCCGAAGAAACGGACGATGGGGAACCGGAGGAGCCGGGTGGAAAGCGCCGTCGCTTGGCAAAGCCGCTGATCATCGGTGCTGGAGCGCTGGCGGGTGCCATCATCGCTTTGGTCTGCATCGCTCCTTGGAAAGGGGAGCAGCTTTCCGAAGCGCAGCGCGCGGAACGCGATCGTGCATCGGGCAAACTCACGCCGATTCCCAAGCCATCACCTACGCCGAAGCCAGCCGTGGCGAAGACCACGCCATCCGCGCCGAAGATCGCTCCGGCAAGCACCCCGCCTCCTCCTGTTTCTCCGCCGCTCCCGCCGCCGGAACGCGGCGTGGCAGTTGAGCCGCCCGTCGTGCAGCCGATGCCTCAGCCGCCACCGCCGGAGCCAACTGTCCCCGCAGTGCCCGACGCGCCTCAGAGCGCGACTGCGAAGTGGATCGCCGAGCAGGTGCCGCAATGGAAAGCAGCCTATGCGGGAGAGGTGGGCGGGCCTTTTGAAAA
>JANPHH010000399.1:0-1510 GCA_031424375.1 Chthoniobacter sp.
GGTGGAGGTGAACTTCACCGCCGGCACGACTTTCCTGAAAGTGAACCAGCAGGCCAATGGCGGCGCGTGGGTGAAGCTGGGTGCGTTCGACTTTGCTGCGGGCGCGAGTGGCAATGTGCGTTTGCGCAACGATGGCGCAAACGGCTGGGTCGTCGCGGATGCGGTGCAACTTGTCCTCAATGAACAGCCGCTGCCGGGTTACACGCAGGGGACATTTGTCGATGAGTTCGACGGCACGGCCTACGACGCGGCGACGTGGTCGGTCTATGACAGTCGCCCGAATAACTTCGTGAGCGGCGGGCAGCTTCATCTCGCCACGACGTTGAACGGCACGGACTGGGTCGAGGGAGGGCTCTACACCTCGCAGTTCATGCAGCGCTTCGGTTACTTCGAGACGGTGATGGAGGTGGCGCGCGACGATGGGCTGAACAATGCCTTCTGGCTCTACACACCATTCAGTCACGGCAACAACGTGGATGTTCTCGAAATCGACATTACCGAGGCGCATTTCCACGACCACAATCACATGAACGTGCATGACTGGAAGCCCGTGCATGTCTCCAGCGGCGCGATCCAGACGGTGCCCGACATTTATCCCGGCTACCACACGGTCGGGCTCGAATGGGCCACCGATGGCTCGCTGCGCTGGTATTGGGACGGTGCGCTCGCCCGCACGATGACGGCATCGCAGCTTGCAGCCTATGAGGGCATTACGCCGATGCAGGTGATGTTCAGCACGAAGGTCATTTCCTTCGCCGGCACGCCGGGGCCGCTGCTCGACGGATCGAGCATGGACATCGCGAACGTGCGGGTGTGGATGAAGCCGGGTTGGGGTGGCGCGGAGAGCGGGAATTGGGGCACGCCGTCGAACTGGGGGCCGGACGACGTGCCAGGCGCGGGGGACGCGGCGGTATTCAATCGCGCGACGACCCGCACGACGGTCTTGCTTGCCGGGGACAAGAGCGTGAAGGAACTCTACTTCTCCACGCCGGAGTGCCCGGCGATGACGCTCGCGGCAGGTTCGTTCAAGTTCCTGCTCGGCGCGCTGGCCTCCGGCTCTGGCGTGGGCGGCGTGGGGGTGAATGGCGATGTTACCACGACGCAGACGATCAACACCGCGATCCAGGCGCAGAACGATCTTACCTTTGCCAACTACAGCACCGCGCCGTCGGCTGCGCTGAACATCAACGGCGCGCTGACCAGCAGCGTCGCCGGCCGCCAGCTCACCCTCGCGGGCAATGGGCGCACGAGCCTCGGCGGCAGCATCAGCGCGGGATTCAGTAACGTGGTGAAGGTGAACGCCGGAACCGCGTCGCTCACGAATGCGAACGCATTCACCGGCCCGGTGGACATTCAAAATGGCCGGCTTGTCGTCTCGCACAGCGGAGCGCTCGGCACGACCGCTGGCAGCACCACCGTGGAGAGCGGCGCAACGCTGGCGCTGGCGGGCAGCGTGAACTTCACCAGCGCGGAGACCGTCCACCTCGCCGGCAATGGTGAGGCGGGCACG
>JANPHH010000400.1:0-14015 GCA_031424375.1 Chthoniobacter sp.
TCAGACGCTGCCGCAAGGTCGCCTCGATCACTCCGGCGTCGCCGGGAGATTGGGTGCGAACGCGTTCGATGAGCGGGAGCGCTTCTTCGCTCCCCGCTTCGGCGAGGGCGAAGGCGAAGACCAGGGTGTCCCGCGGATTCAAGGGGGGAGGACGTTTCTCCAGCCAGCGCCGGCCCGCATCGGCGCTGCGACCCGCCACGGCGAGTCGGCGAATTTCCGCGCGCTCCTGGGTGATTTCCTCTGCGGGTGTCGACGGGCGTTTCGGCGGCGGCGGGTAGCCTGCGTAGCTGTAAATGGACTCGGTCCCTTCGGCCACCTGCGCCCAATCGACGGCTCCGCGGATTTGGAACCGGTCGGCACCGACCTCGCGCGCCGCCCGCAGGAGTTCGGGCGTACGGAAGGTGTCGCCACGGCCAACGCTGCGCGCAAAGGCAAACTCGAGCAGCGTGTTGTCGTCGGTGTTCCGCTCGACTCCCGGCAGCGCGGCGATGCGCCGCGTGAGTTCCGGGCCGGCGTGGAGATGGGCGAGAAAACCTTCCGCCGAATCGATGGTCCAGACCCGCTCCATGGCGGTCTTGAACGGCTCCTGGGCGATGCGCCGCCGCAGATGATCGGCGTCCCAGATCCGTGGCTTGGCGGACGCAATGAGCAGCAGGTCGCCGGGTTGCGTCGTCCACACTTCCACGTGCGGGAAGACGCCGCCGAGCGTGGCCAGCACCATGCGCAGGGCATCGCTGTCGATTTCATAAGACTGCACCCACTGGAGAAAGAGCCCGCCTTCGTTCAGGCGCGTGCTGGCGTTCTGATAGAACTCGGTGGTGAAGAGACTCGCGATGCCCGCGCGGTAGGGATTCGAGGGTTCGCTGAAGATCAGGTCGTAGCGCTCGCGCGAAGTCACGAGAAGTTCGCGCGCATCGCCGAGTAGCAGGCGGGATTTCGGATTTTCGAGGACGTTCAGATTCGCCCGCGAACAGATGCGCGCCACCTCGCGGATCGCGGGTTCGAGTTCCATGGTGTCCACGCGCTCGATCTCCGGGATCGCCGCGAGCCAGCCCGCCGTCGAACCGGTGCCGAGGCCGATCACGCACGCCTTTTTCACCTCCGGCAGGAGCGCTGCGCCGATGAGGCCACCCATCACCTGGGTGCAGGCGTCGTGGCGGATGTTGCCGTCGGATTTTCCATTCACGACGAACGAGGCCGCGCTGCCCGCGTAAATGGCGACGCTGCTTTCCACGCCATCGGCCTCCCAGATCATCCCCTGGCGGACCCGCGAGATTCGCTCCAGAAGCTGGTTGCGCTTCTCCGTGGTGTAGGCGGAACGCCCCACGCCGACGCCGCTGTGCCGCCACGCCGCGGTGGGGCCGAGGGTGAAGAAGAGCGCAACGGATGCCGCCGCGGTCGCGAACACTCCCAGACCAGAACCGAGTCGGAGCGCGGCGCGGCGGTGTTGCACCACCAGCGCAGCGATGGCGAGCGCGGCAAGCAGCAGCGAGACGAGCCGCCAGAGACCGGGCGCGGTGGCCAGCGACATGAGCCCGAAGCCGCCGGCAAATGAGCCGGCGATCGCGCCGGCGGTGTTCATCGCGTAGGCACGGGCGGTGTGCCTGGCGACACCGTGCCCGCCGCGGCCGAGCAGCGCGACGAGGAGCGGAAACTGGTAGCCGGCGACGACCGCCGCAGGCAGGACGACCACGGCGATGACCAGCGACCAGCCCGCGACGTGCGCGCTGAAGCCGACGGTGGAAAGCGAACGCAAATGCGCAGCGAGCACCGCGAGCCGATCGCCGATCGCGTAGGGGATGGCGATGGCCAGCGCCTCCAACGCGCAGGTCCACGCGAAGCCGGTGAGGGTCGCCGCCGTGCGGCGGCTGCCGGCGGCGTAGAGCGCGCCGCCGATACCGATGCCGAGCAGCGCGACCGCGAGGATGAGTCCGAAGGTGAAGGTGGACCCGCCAAGCAGCGGGCTGAGCATCCGATACCAGACCAGCTCCATGAGGAGAAATGCGAAGCCGACGATCGCTGCTGCCGCGAGGACGAAACGGGCCGGCGCGGCGGAGGAGGCCGTGGATGATTCCGCCGGGGGCACGTCGTCCGGCGCGGACATCCGGGTGGCGAGGAGCGCGGCGAGCAGGGCGACGATGACATTCAGCCCGCAGGCCGACCACAGCGTGGCGCGGTTGCCCAGCGCCTCAAGGGCGAAAAATGTCGCGACCAGCGCGCCGGTGACGGCGCCGAGCGTGTTCACGCCATAGAGCAAAGCGAGGCCGCGCCGGCCGGCGTCGTCGCGACCGATGACGGCCCGCGCGACGGCGGGCAGCGTGCCGCCCATGAGCAGCGTGGGCACGGCGAGGACCAGCGAGGAAAGCACGAGCCGCACGACGAGGCTGCCGCCCGCCCCGAGCGCGACCGATCCACCGAGCGCAATGTAGGCGTGCCGAACCAGGCCGATCAGCCACGGGGTCGCGGCCGTCGCGAGGGCGATGGCCACTTCCAGCGCCGCGTAGAATGCGAGCGGACGCCGCGTCTTCTCGACGCGCGACCCGAAGATCAGGCTGCCGATTCCCAAGCCTCCCATAAAAATCCCGAGCACGGCGGCCGTCG
This sequence comes from Chthoniobacter sp., assembly GCA_031424375.1. Classification (GTDB taxonomy): domain Bacteria; phylum Verrucomicrobiota; class Verrucomicrobiia; order Chthoniobacterales; family Chthoniobacteraceae; genus Chthoniobacter. The sequence goes on from JANPHH010000400.1 coordinate 2,602, forward strand.
CGGCGGTGGAGGCACCGAAAATGAGCCGGAACTCGCGCAGCCACACGGTCTGATAAACGAGGGCGCACAGGCCGGATCCAAACAGCAGGGCGCAAGCGGCAGGAAGTCGCTGATTCATGGGAAGACTTGCCAGCGCAGGATTCGCGCCACCCGCGGGGTGAAGGCATTCCGGCGCGGGTCGAGGTGCGATCAAATGTGCTTCCGCGAAGTCTGTCGTCCCGGAGGGAGAGCAGAATTTAGCCGGTGGCGTCAGCCACCGGATCGTTCGCTTCGCGAGCCCGCCCCTGAGGGGCGCTGGAGCGGTCGCAGCGGTCGAATTCCAACGCCCCTGCCGGGGCGAATTCATCGTGTCGACGATCCGGTGGCTGACGCCACCGGCTAATTTCCATCGTCCCTCCGGGACACCGCGCGTTTCTCTCCTGGCACCACATTTAATCAGCCCCCCCGGAATGGATGGCGTCTGTGCCGGGCGCCGGTGGTTGATCGCCTTCGGCGGAGGGGAAGAAGCGTTTCGCAGAAACGCCCGACAATCCTTCGCGAGGTTCCGCGCTATTTTCCCGCGGGTGCGATCCGGTCGTTGAGCACCACCGGGTGCTCACGATTCTGCTTTTGAAGCACGAAGCTGTTGTTGTTTCCGATGGTGGCCCACGGGCCGTGCGGCACCTCGGAAAACTCGACGAACCGCCAGTCGGTCACGTCGGTGTCGCCCATCCCGAGGTAGTCGCGAACCGCGGGTGAGACGTCGAGCCCGGCGCCCTTGTTCAGGTTTGGCTTCGGGCGTTCGGTGCCGAAGACGTAATCCGCATGGTCGGTGCGAAACGGCCCGCAATCCTCCCACTGGGCGTAGGCGACCCGGCCATTGAAATGAATCGCGACCCAGCGGTCTTTGAGGACCGTTTTGCCCTCCTCGCGAAAGGCCTCGCGAAACCACGGAATCTTCGCCGGGGCCTCCGGCTTGTGGGCGCCTTTGCTTACATCGTTGTAGGGCAGCGCGATGTAGAAGGGGTTTTGCTGCGGGGTGAAAGCGATCGGCAGGTAGTCGGCGCGCTGCTCGCGGACCGGAGTGTCGAGGCCCCCGTAGCTCTTCGACCACGTCTGGTCCCAGGAACTGGCGTAGTTGGCGACCGGGTTGTTCGGCGCTGCGTTTTCACCCACCCAGAAGGTGGTCGTCACGATGTTCATGTGCCACGGGAACTTCCCGCCGGTCAGAAGGTGCAGGTCGTGGCTCGATCCTGCAGCGCCGGAGAGCGGGCGGAGGATGGGATTGGAAGTGGCGGCCCCCAGCGGCGCGATGAGCGCGGATTCGAGGGGCGGCACCTTCGCGGCCTTGCGCCGGGGCGGGTCATCGGCCGCGGCGGCTCGCGAAGAGCGCGCTGGAGCGTTTGAAATCCGCGCCTTCTTGCCCTCTTTCATCTCCTTTGCCGCCGCGCCAGGGCCGAACGCCGCCAGTGAAGTGGCCAGCATGGCGGTGGTGTGAAAGAGGCGTTTGCGTTTCATTCTGACTCAGAATCGCACGCGGGAGTGCGGGAGGTTGCCACGAATACCCGCCGCCTCTTCGCCGCTTTTGGACGGTGCGTAAAGGGAAATTGCCCCGCGTTTCCCCGTGGCGTATGGGACAGGAGTGAGAACGCTGCTGCTCCGCGCTTCGCTCGTCGTGCTCTTCGGGGCGGCGGTCGCGGGCGATGCCGCGGGCCAGCAGGCGGTCACCGACGAGGTGACGATCGGTTTCCTCCCGGTGGAATGGATCAACGCCGCCGTGCGTAAAACCCTGTCGCCGCAGAGCCGCGCCGCGCTGACCAGCCCCACCGGGCCGCTGCGGGTCACGGATTCCGCGGAGCGCCTCGAGTTGTTGAAAGCGAAGCTCCTCGACTTCCAGCGGGCGCCCGCGCTGGTGCCCATCGAGTTGACCTTTGAAAACCGAGCCCGGCGGACGGTGCAGCGGCTCCCGGCGGACCAACCGGTGGTGGAGCGCGGCATCCCGGTGCCGGATCGCTACGACCCGCCGCGCATCATCGCCGGCCCAGGCGGCGTCACCGTGGTGCCCGCGCAGCCGCGCAGCTTTACCACCCGGCGGGTCGGTCCCGGCACGTCCGTCAATTTGAACCCAACGGGCTTCACCACCGGCGAGGCCGAGGTGCGCTTTAGCGAAACGGAAACCACCGCCCATCTAGCCCGGCGCCTGTCGGTGTCCGGGGTGATCGGGAAACCTTCCACCGTTTCCGTGCTGCGACAGGTTTTAGATCCGGCGAAGCTTTACGCCCTCGCGCTCCAGCGCGGCGCGATCACGAACGCCGAACCCGCATGGACCGCGGCAGGCACGGAACTGCTCGTCACGCCCGAACTCTCCGGCGGCGCGCTCGTGGTCAATGTGGTGCCGCAGATCATCCTCCCGCCAGCCGTCGCCGGGCAGCCTCCCCGTCGGATCGCGATCTCCGCCTGCGCCGCCGCCGTGCTCACCGCCCGCGGCGCTCCGCCCAGCGCCGGCCTGCTGCCGAAGACCGATCCCGACTTTTACCGCGTCTTCCTCGGGACTGCGCAGGCGGTGGACGACACGATCACGGCGCTCACCGTCACGGCCTCGGTGCAATATGTAGGCGGGCCGCCGCAGTAGCATGCCGCCCGGAATGAAAACTGTGGGCTCGCGAACTAACTTCTTTTCGCTTCTGGAAGGTCATGGAATTTGGCTAATGTTGGACTTATGAAAGTTGCGCTCTTCCTCCCAGGCCGCATCGCGGCAGTCCTGCTCGCCAGCTTGGTGCTGGTGTTGCTCTCCTTCAATGTTGCGGCAGTTGAGGCCACCGATTTCGCCGATGGCTACACCTCGACGGCGGCGCTCAAGGGAAAGTTCGGCGCCGCCAAGACGCTCAATGTTGCCGACAAGCAGACGGCCTACGTCCAGTTCGCGCTCGACACGCTGCCAGCGAATCTGACCGGCGCAGAGATCCGCAAAGCCACCCTCCGGTTGTGGGTGGCCAACGTCACCAAGGAGGGTTCGATCACCGTGCGGCAGGCCGGCAATGGCGCGACGCCATTTGCCGAGGCGACCATCGACGGAAACACGGCGCCGGTGGCGGGCGCGGATCTCGAAAGCATCGAGATCGTGAAGGAGGATGCACGGACGTTCCTAACCGTGGACGTGACCAACTACCTCAAGAGCTTCGCGAGCCCGTCGACAGCACTGCCGGCATTCGTCATCGCGCAAACGGCCGCCGGCAGGGCCGGCGCGAGCCTCGTTTTTGACAGCAAGGAGAGCGTGGCCACCAGCCACACCCCCCAACTCCAGATCGTGCTGGCCGGAAACGGCGCGCAAGGCGCGGCAGGACCGGCGGGACCGGCAGGACCGCAAGGGCAGGTCGGCCCGGCTGGGCCACTGGGACCGCAGGGGACGCAGGGACCTCAGGGAGGGCAAGGCGCGATCGGGCCGCAAGGGCTCGTGGGACCAGCAGGCCCCCTGGGTCCTCAAGGTGCGATTGGCCCACAAGGTCCCATTGGCACAACGGGCCTGCAGGGTCCGCAAGGCCCGACCGGGGATCTGAACGTTTATGGCAACGGCTCGCAGGGGTCGGTGGTGATCGCGTCCAATCAGAACCTCGACCCGCGGTATGCGCAGTTCACGAACCTGACCATCAACGCCGGGATGGAGCTTAATGTGCCCAGCGGCACGGTGATTCGCTGCACCGGCACCTTCACCAACAACGGCCAGATCCGCGTCGGGCAATATGCGGGCGGCGGCGCCGCTGAGTATGCGAACTCGGGTCCGGCGATTTTTCCTCATCCTGGGTGCAGCAAGCGGGCGGCGAGCAACGGACAGTTCGCGACCACCAGTTTTTATGCCGGCATTGCTCCGGGTGGAGTGGCGCTTTCGCTCGATGAAGCGAGAACGCTGTTCAATCCCGGACCCGCGGGCGGGGGCGGGGGCGGCGGCGCCGTGAGCAGCGGTTCCCTCGGAGGCGGCGGCACGTTGAGCGTCCGGGCGGCGGGTAGCCTGACCAATAATGGGTTCATCCTCGCCGGCGGCGGGCATGGGAGCCCGACGGGTGAAGGCGGGTGCGGAGGCGGCATCGTCGTGCTGGCCTCGCGCACGTCGGTCCAGAATAGCGGCACGGTTTCGTGCTTCGGGGGCTGGGGCGCAGGCGGCGGGACCGTGGGCGCCGTCCAAGTTGGTCCAGGCGGCGGCGGCGGTGGCGGGATCATCCATTTCACCGCTCCCTTTGTCACGGCCTCCGGCACCCAATACGTGGTAGGAGGCCTAGCGGCCGCGGCGACCTCCATCAATGGCACCACCCGCGTCAGTGGCGGCGGCGGCGGCGCCTGCGGTGGCAATGGCGGCGCAGGCGCCGCTGTGCCCTTCGGCAACCCCGTGACGACTGGCAATTCGCAGCCCGGCGCGGACGGCCATTTCATCTTCACCCAAATCGACCCGACCCCGCTCCTGCGCTGAGCGCCCCCGCTGCTTCCGCCTGCCAAACAGGGAGCGCGCAGGAGCGCGTCCCTCCGAGGGTGGTTCGCGAGCGTCCCGTCCACCTTCTTTTTTTCGCCTCGGGTGATCGCCCTGTGAAGATCGAAAGTCCCGGAGAGCGCCGCGAAAAGACGGGGACGCTCGCGGATCGGGCGGAGCTGCGCGCAGACTGGCGAACGCGCAGAGCAGCGCGGCGGAGGTGAAAAGGGCGCCATTCATCGGGAGGTCGATTCCTCGACTCTCCACGCGTTCCTTCCTTGGTCAGATTGCTTTTAATAGCGGCACGAGCCGGCGCAGCGCGTCCTGGATCGAGGCATCATCTGGTTTGCGCGCGAGGGCTTCGCGGTACTCGCGGATTGCGTCGTCGGGGCGCCCGGCCGTTTCGTAGGCGCGACCGAGCCAGAAGTGCGCGAGGGCATTGTCGGGCGCCGCCGCCGCCACCCGCTCGAGGACCGGGATGGCCTCCGCGGTGTCGCCGTTGCGGAGGAGATGTGTGCCGAGGTTGAAGGACGCCACGCCGGGTCGCCGTTCATTGCCCGCGGCCTGGCGGAATTCGGCGATCGCGCCATCGAGGTCGTTCAGCTTGCTCAAGGCCACGCCCAGATTGCCGCGAATCTCCGGATCATGTGGCTTCACCGCGAGCGCTGCGCGGTAATACGGAAGCGCCTCCTGCAACCTTCCCTCCCGGGCGAGCGCGATGCCGGCGTTTCCCTGCGCCTGCGGGCTCGCGGGCAGAACTGCCGCCGCGTGGGTGAAGAGTGTCGTGGAGTTCTCCCAGCAAGCCACGTAGCGCGCGCTGACCACGGCAAAAAGGGTCACGACTCCACCGGCGAGCGCGGGCGCGATCAGGCGATCTTTTCCCCGCAGCCAGACCTCGAGGGACCAAACGGCGGCGCAGAAGATGCCGAGCTGCGGGAGGTAGGTGAAGCGATTGGCGAACACCGTGTCGCCGAGTTGCACGATGCCGCTCACCGGAAAAAGCGTGCCGAGAAACCAGAGCAGCCCGATCAACAAATACGGCGCCGGACCGCGCAGGCGCCAGGCGAGCAGGAACAGACCGGCGAAGACTAAGACCGAGGTCAACGCGACCAGGATGGGCGGCGCGACGGGAGGCGGATAGGGGACGGCGAGTCCCAGCGGCACGAACAACTGGCCGAGATAAACGAGCGGTGCGGCGGCCGCATTCGCGAGGCGGAACCCGAACGGCGTCGCCTCGGCCCCCCACAGCGGCGTGGCCGCAGCCCCGACGCGCATCTGCACCACACAACCCACCGCGGTGAGCGTGAAGAGCGGCAGCTTTTCCAAAATGAGGCGGCGCCACGAGGTCACGCCGATGCGCCCGAGCGGCCACCCATCCAGCAACAGCAACGCGAAGGGCAGCGTGACGATCATCGCCTTGGTCAGCAGACCCGCGGCCATCGCGAGGGTGGTCGCGACCAGCCACTGCGGGCGCAGCTTTTCCGCGTAGCGGGCGTAGCAGCCGATCGCGAGAAACCAGCACATCGTGTTCAGCACGCTCTTGCGCTCGGCGATCCAGGCGACGGATTCGACATTCAGCGGATGCACGGCGAAGAGCGCGGCGACGCACGCGCTGCGCCAGAGAGTGCCCGTCATCCGCGCGAGCACCCCGAAAAGCAGCAGCGCATTCACGAGGTGAAAGGCGACGTTCACGAGATGATGCGCGCCCGGGTCCATGCCGAAGAGGGTCACGTCCAGCATGTGCGAGATCCAGGTCAGCGGCGTGTATTGCGCGGCGTGGTGGTGGGTGAATGCCCACGCGACATTCGCAGCAGAGAGGCCGGTGCGGACGTGCTCGTTTTCCACCACATGCGAGGTGTCGTCGTACGCGATAAAGTCCGCCTGCCACAGTCGGCTGTAGATCAGGAGCACCAGCGCGGCGAGAACGAGGCAGACCCACAGGCGGCGACGGGATGGAGGCTGAGTCGGCAAAACGAAGGCGAGGGTAGACCGCCCGCCGCGAGTGGCAAGCAGGTCACGTCTCCGGGTCGGGACCGCCCGCGCATGAATTCCCCGGCGACTTTCGCCATTTTTCCGGCATCATCACCGTCATGCAACTGGCTCCCTTCGTCCGTTCCTCGCGTGCGCTGCCGACTCTGGTGGCGGGTCTTTTTCTTTCCCTGCTGCCGGTCGTAGGGCGCGGGGAGTGGAAGCTCACGCCGCTCGCGGTGAGTGGCTCTACCGCGCCGGATTCGGGCACAGGAACGACGTTTCTGAATTTCTCCAAAGGGACGATGAACGCGGCGGGCGACGTGGCCTTCGTCGCCACGCTGACCGGCTCGACCATCGGCGTGGCGAATGACACCGGCATCCATCTCGCAAAGAACGGCGCGCTCAGTCTCGTGCTCCGCCGCGGGGGCGATGTGCCGGGGCTCGCGGATGGGTCGAAGCTCGCGGATGTGAGCCCGCCATTCACCGATGTGATCCTCGCCGCCGATGGCTCCATGCTGATCGGCACGGTGACGAGGAATAACTCGGTGCCCGGCTACGCGGTGCTCACCGGTCAGCCCGCCGCGCTGCAACTCACCGCGCTGGCCACCGATTCCGCGCCGGGGACGGAAGCAGGCACGACCTACGGCGCGATCTCGCGGCTGTGCTACACGGAGAATGGCAAGGTGGGCTTCCTCGCGAATGTCAGCGGCCCGAACGTGGGCGCGGGTGGTTCGGTGATTTTCACCGGCCCGCATGGGGCGCTGGCCGTGGCGGCGCGCACTGGGCAGACGGCGCCGGGTGCGAACGGGGCGACGTTCCTCGGCTTCCCGCCGGGCTTTCAACTCAACAATGAGGGACGCTTCATCCTGCCCTGCACGCTGACGGGAAATGGCGTGACGGCAAACTCCACAGCGGCGCTGTATGCGGGCCTGCCGGGAAATCTTGCGCTGATCGCGCGACAGGGATCGGGAGCCGCGGGAAAACTTTACGCCGGGAGTCCGGGCGCGCCGTATCAAAGCTCGGGCGGCAAGGTGATCTTCGACTATCCGCTGAGCGCGACGGGTTCGCTGGCCGATGCGGGCGGGGCGGATGCGGATCGCGCGCTCTTCGGCGGCACGGCGGGCGACATCGCGGTGGTCGTGCGTTCCTTCGATCCCGGTCCGGGCGAGACAGGTATCACCCTTCGTCCCGGCTCGAATGGCATCCTCACCGCCGGCTCGATCATGAACGATGCGGGCACCATCGCGCTGAACACTTTCCTCATCGGCACGTCGCAGGACGATCCGTTCAGCAGAGGTGTTTACGTGGGCCCGCGCGACAATGTCGCGCTGCTCGCGCGTTCCGGGCAGCGCGCGCCGGGCACGCCGAATAGTGTCGTCTTCAAGTTCGTCGGCGCGAACGAGATCAACGAGGCGGGCGATGTCCTGCTCGATGGCTTTCTCGCGGGACCCGGCGTGACTGCGGCGAACGACGAGGGCTTCTGGGTCGGCAAGCCGGGAAATTTGCAGCTCGTGGTGCGCGAAGGGATGGCGATCGACGTGGGCGGGGGCACGATGAAGACGATCGCCACGGTACGGAGCATCGCGGATTTCCAGGGAATCGGCGGCCGCCGCAATGGCCGGACGAGCGGCTTCAACGAAGCGCGGCAGGTCTTTCTCGCGCTCACCTTTACCGACAACAGCTCGGGCCTCTTTCGCGCGGATGTCGATACGGGCGGGAGCGCGGGCACGCTGACCGTGACGGTCTCGGGCGCGGGCAAAGTGACGCCCTCTTTCCTCGGCGCGACGCAGCGGACGGTGGGGAAGAAATTCACCGTTACCGCGAAGCCGGACGCCGGGCAGGTGTTCAACGGCTGGACCGGCGGCATCACCTCCGCGAGCGCGAAGCTCACCTTCACGATGACGCCGAATCTCACGCTGCAAGCCAGCTTCATCGCGAATCCGTTCCTCCCGGTCGCAGGAAATTACGCGGGCCTGATCACTACGACGCCGGCCACTTTCGCCGGAGGCGGGCAGGCCAGCATCAAGGTGCTGCCGACCGGCGCATTTACCGGTTCGCTCGTCTTCGGCGGACGCAGCTTCCGGCTCCGCAGCAGCTTCGACAACGCGGGCAATGCGACGCTCGCGATTCCGAAAACCTCGATCACCGTCACCCTGAAGCTCGCGGTAGGCGGAGCGACCGGGCTGCTCACCGGCACGGTGACTGAAGGCGCCGTGACGGCCGCGGTAACGACGAATCGCGCCACGTTCACCAAAGCCACGCCGACTCCGCTCGCTGGGATCTACAACGTGCTCCTGCCGATCGCCGGGCAGGATAACGCCGCGCAAACCGCGCTCGGTCAGGGCTTCGGCCGGCTCACGCTCACGGCCACGGGTGGCGCCCGCCTCGTGGGCAAGCTGCCCGACGCCGCACCGCTCAGCGCCAGCGGCGCGCTGAATGCCGACGGCACGCTCCCGCTCTTCACCCGGCTCTACAAAAAGACCGGCTCGCTCGGCGGCACCGCCACCTTTCTCGCCCAACCCACGAGCGACCTCACCGGCCCGCTCGCGTGGTATCGCCCCGCGCTCCCCGCCGCGCAGCTCACGCTCAGCGGTTCGCTTTACGTCCGCCCCGCTCCCAATGCTCGCGTGCTCGATCTCGCCGCCGGCCTGAGCAAACTGCGGCTCGCGGGCGGCGCCGTCTTCGCCGCGCCGCTGGAAAAGAACACCACGCTCGGCATCGACAATCGCGTCACTTTCGAAACCGACGACGGCACCACGCTGACGCTGAAGACCGCGACCGGGCTTTTCAGCGGCAAATTCGCCGAACCCACCGGCACGAAAGCGACGAGCTTCTTCGGCGCGCTCCAGCAGGATGCGAAAGTGGGCGGCGGATATTTCCTCAGCACCGGGCAGACGGGTTTGGTCGAATTCCTCGCGCGGTGACGCGGGCTGCCTCCGGGGGGCGGAAGCTCGGGGGTGAAGACAAAACCGCGGCGCTCGCATCGGCCCCAGTTTTTTTCGCGGAGGAGTGCGGAGAGTGAAGATCACCGACGAACGGATCGAGGTGGAACTGCTGCGTTTCGCCGCCGCCCGGGTGGGCTCGACCTTTTGCCCGTCGGAAGTGGCGCGCGCGCTCGCGCCGGAAAGCTGGCGCCCGCTCATGCCCGAGATTCGGGAAGTGGCGCAGCGGCTCGTCATCGCGGGTATCCTGCGCTGCACGCAGCGCGGCCATCACGTGTGCCCGCTGCAGGCTCGCGGCCCGATCCGCTTGAGCGCGCCGGAGCGAGAAATTTGAATCAGTCCCGAGGTTTGCCGTTGCGAGGCGCTTCCCGGTGAGTGGTCGTATGAACTCCATCCCTGGATGTTCCTGCGCGAGCAGCGGGACGGCCGGAGCACGCCACCTCCGCCCACAGAAATTAGGGAGCGCGCGGGAGCGCGTCCCTCCGGTGATTTCCCCACCGCTCTCGCCATCTCGTGCGACCGACCAGCTCACGGTGAATGGCGGCCTCGGCGTGGACAATGTCTTCGGCTCCTCCGCAGCGCTCGCGAAGCTGGTCGTGACGCTTAGTGGCGAGGCCGCGAGCAACGCGCCGGGCGGCGTCGCCTTTGCCACGCCCGCCAGCTACGATGCCGGGAAAAGCCCCGCGTCCGTGGTGTCGGGAAATCTCTTCGGCAAGGGCGCGGTGGTCAGCAATGACTTCGTCGTCGCCGATGCGAAAACGAATTCCATCCTCAGCGTGGTGCTCGCGGACTTCAACGGCGACTCGCACCTCGACATCGCGGTGACGAACCGCGGCTCGGGTAACGTCACCATCTTCCTCAATGCCGGCGACGGCACCTTCGCCGCGCCCGCGCTTTTCCCCACCACGAAAACTCCCGGCGTCCCCTCGCGGAATTCCCGCTTCACAATTCCTCCCCGCCCCCTTACCAAACAGGGAGCGCGCAGGAGCGCGTCCCTCCGATGGCTGGCCGCAAGCATCCCATCCACCTTCTACCGTTCGCCGCGGGTGATCGCCCGGTGATCGTCTTCGTCACCGTCGTCACGCAAGGCCGCCAGCGATGTCTCGCGAACGAGGCCGCCCACGCCGTGCTCCAGCAAACGTGGAACGCCGCGCGTTTCTGGCTCGTCGGCCGCTACGTCATCATGCCGGATCATCTGCATTTCTTCTGCTCTCCCGCCGCGCCCGACTGCACCTTGGAGAAATGGATGCAGTTCTGGAAAAGCCAGCTCACCAAAGCATGGCCCGTCGCCACGGAGAAGCCCGTCCTCCAACGCGATCACTGGGACCGCCAGCTCCGCAGCGACGAGAGCTACGACCAGAAGTGGGAATACGTCCGCGAAAACCCCGTGCGCGCGGGCCTTGTAACGGATCGCGAAGCCTGGCCCTACCAAGGCGAGCTCAACGAGCTGCGCTGGTAACGCGCCATGCGCGTCCCCACCCGGAGGGACGCGCTCCCGCGCGTCCCAAATTTCCGGCGCGGGCAACGGCGGCGGGGCGGCAGGCCCCCCCGCCTCCGCCCACGAAAATCAGGGATCGCGCAGGAGCGCGTCCCTCCGAGGTTTCGCCCCTCCGCGCTTGCGACCACCCCGCGCCAAACCTACCTTCGCGTCCCCAATTCCTATGTCCGAAGATCGCCAGACTCCCGAAGAGCGTCAGAAAATGACGGAACTCGAACGCATCCGCCACAGCGCTGCGCATGTGCTCGCCACCGCGATCCTCAAGCTCTTCCCCGAGGCGCAATTCGCCGCCGGGCCGCCGGTGGACAATGGCTTTTATTACGACCTCGAGCTGCCCTACCGCATCACGCCCGAAGACTTCGCCCGCATCGAGGAGGAGATGAAGCGCGAGACCAAGGCGAACCACCCCTTCGAGCGCATCGAGGTCACGCGCACCGAGGCGCTGGAGATGGCCACCAGCGGCCGGCTCGGCGGACTCACCGAGCGGCCGGGACAGCCGAGCAAGTTCAAGTTGGACATCATCTCCGGCATCCCCGAGCACGAGCAGATCTCGCTCTATCGCAAT
>JANPHH010000401.1:0-4779 GCA_031424375.1 Chthoniobacter sp.
GCGCGCGCACGGTCATCTCGCCGAGGGTCAAAGTGCCGGTCTTGTCCGTGCAGATCACGGTCGTCGAACCGAGTGTCTCGACCGCGGGAAGTTTGCGCACGAGCGCGCGACGGCGGGCCATGCGCAGCACGCCGAGCGACAACGCCACGGTGACCACGGCGGGCAGCCCTTCCGGCACCGCGGCCACGGCGAGACTCACCGAGGTCATGAACAACTCGAACGGCTTCGTGCCGCGCAGCAGGCCCAGGCCGAAGAGCACCGCGACGATGCCCAATGAAGCCCAGACGAGGATGCGTCCGAACGAATCGAGCTTCTGCTGGAGCGGCGTCCCTTCGTCCGCGCCTGCCGCCTCGATCATCCCCGCGATGCGACCCAACTCCGTCTTCATCCCCGTGGCCACCACGACGGCCTGGCCCGTGCCCGCCGCGACACTCGTGCCAGTGAAGATCATATTCTCGCGGTCGCCGAGCGGGATGTCGCCCTGTCCCAAGGTCGCGGGCTGCTTCGTCACGGCCTCCGACTCGCCGGTCAGCGCGGACTCGACGCACTTGAGTGAAGCCGCAGAAAGGAGCCGGGCGTCCGCCGCGACCAAGTCGCCCGCTTCCAGCGCGAGGATGTCCCCGGCGACAATCCCTGCGGCAGGAACCGACGCGACCTGCCCATCGCGCTGCACCTTGGCTTGCGGCGCGGTCATCTTCTTGAGCGCCGCGATGGACTTCTCCGCGTTGAATTCCTGGTAGAAGCCGATGATCGCGTTGAGCACGACGATGGCCAGAATCGCGATCGCGTCCACCCCTTCCCCCAGCACTCCCGAAACCACGCCCGCAACGATGAGAATCCAGATGATGAGGCTCTTGAACTGCCCGAGAAAAATCTGCACCGCGCTGATGCGCTTGCCTTCCGTCAGCTCATTCGGGCCGTCCGCCGCGAGGCGCTTGGCTGCTTCCGCTGCCGAAAGTCCGGCGGCGGCGGAACCAAGCTGCACCAGCACTTCGTCGGCAGACTGGCTGTGCCAGGCCGCGAGCGCCTTGGTCGGGTTCGGAGGCCGTTCGCTAGTCATGGTTGTCCATGCATCACGTCGCTCCCGACTTTTCCAAGGAACCTTGCGCAGATCTCCTGCCAAGAGTTGAACGTGCGGTTGTAGAACATGGCGTTAAGTGTCGGAGATCTCTCCCCGGAGTGAAGGCGAAACGCCGCTCGCACCGGCGCGCGTCATTTGCGCCTTGGAAGAACGGTTGCGCACCGTCACCTTTCCGCGCATCCGCCCACGCAAACCGGCGGGCGATCCAACTTCAGCCAAGCCAAACCCCAGCCTCCGCCCATGCTCCGCGCCGTGATGGATACGAACGTCCTCGATTCCGCGTTCCGTTCCCGTCTCGGCTGGTCGTTCGACGTTTTCACCGCCCTACGCCAAGGCAGATGGACAGCCGTTCTGAGCAACCATCTCCTCCACGAATACGAGGAAATCCTCAAGCGCCACGCGCCCGAACTCGGCCTCACCTTCGCCGACGTGGATACGCTGCTCGACGCCATCTGCGCCCGTGCAGAGGAATGGCAACTCGCCCCCGGCTGGCTCCCGATTCTACCAGACCCGGATGACGAGCCGCTCGTCCAACTCGCCTACGATTCCGCCGCCCGCCGCATCGTCACGCACAACCTCCGCCACCTCAGACCGGCCCGCGCGTTCGGCATCGAAGTCTTGCCGCCACGCGAGTTCGCACCGATGATTCTAACGCCATGACGCTCCACATCGACCTGCCCGAAAGCATCGCCCGCCAGGCCCGCGACCTCGCCGCCCGCGAGCATATGTCCGTGGACGCCCTCATCGCCGCCGCCCTCACCGCGCAACTCGATCACGCCCCCCAACGCCCCACCATCGCCGAGCGCGCCGCCCGCGTGGATTGGGCGAAAGTGGACGAAATCCTCGCCCGCGTCCCCGACGCACCGCCGGTGGAAGGCGACGAGAAATAGCCGCGTTTCACGGGCGATAGCGGGCGACGAGCGCCAGTTCGGCTTTCGTCGCCTGGACGATTGCGACCTGCGCTAAAGCAACCGAGGAGTAGGTGGCTCGGCATCAATCGAAACTTCCACGCTGGCGCTTGGAAAATCCCGACCATCGGGAAGAGCCAACAGCGAAAACAGTTTTCGGAGCTGCCGCACTTTTTGCTGATTGTCGGAGTGCGGACAAAAATGCAGGTCGGTTCCGGGCACTGGCACTGAATTAAGTTGCTGTCCTGCGGCGGTGAGGAACACCGCAGTTGGAGTTCGCGAAAGCGGGTAACGAATCACTGGCAATTCGGTCAACTGCTGTTTCAGCGGTTCTCCGAAAGTTGTGATAAGAGCGACAAGCAGTTTGACGATTGATGTCGACGCTTTGTCTTCGGCGATTGTTTGGTCGTCGCGGGACACTCCCAACGCTCGCCAGTGGATTACGATCTTGAGTCGTTCAGGTGCTTGTTCGGTATCTGGATCTCCCGACTCTTCGCGCCTTACGTTCGGAACCTCGCCTCCGACTATCACCGGGGCAGTATTCGCGTTGACTTGACGAATGTATGCTTGGAAGTGCGCAGTCAGGCGCTGCATCTCGGCTCGATCGGCGTGACATTCCGGACAAATAAGGATGCCGTTCTCCAAAGTTGTCTGGCCCCCGGTTGTATGCTCAACAATGTGATGAATTGTCGCCTCGCGGAACGGAACCCGACGATGGCACACGGGGTTTTTGCACTGCTCCCGATCACGATTCCAAATCACCTCCTTTTCGAGAGCACCGAAACAGCGACTTTCGTCGCGCGTTTTGATCCTTATCGCGGGATATACCTTCGAGAGAAAGAAGGAGTGCCGGCGTCGAATGCCGTCGGCTGTGTCCGAACCAGATCCACCCAGAAGCACGGCAAAACGCGCGTAATGGGGCAGGGATTCTTTCGTGTTCTTGCAGTGGAGCCGCGCCTTGGCCACATCTTCTTGGAACCCAATAAATGCGTTCACTACGTCGTCGCGCCAAACGGGGACATAGTTCCCCTCGTTCAGCGAATCGACCAGCAGAGCAAGGTGGAAAGCCATGCTGAAAGGCATGGGCTTCCTCGTCATCAGGCTCTCAAAACCTGCCAGTTGCGCGACCCGGTCGAGCGTATGGGTCACGCGCTCCGTCGCTGGATCGTCATCGCGGAGATCGAGGTTCTCCTTGTAAAAGTCGTTGATGGTTTTGCCTTTCAGATCCACGAAATCTTCCCCAGACCTCTCGCGAACCATGATCGTCATGGCCAATCCGGCGAAGAACTTTCGGGTTTCAGCAAGACCATCCACGTAGTGATCGCCATCGTCCACGCTAAGCCCTTTCTGCCGGGGAACTGCCTTGAAGAATGGCTTTGGATTGGACTGCGAGTGCCCCGACTTGCCAGCGTGCCGAATAACAAAAAGCGTAAAGTCGCCGGGCCACGCGTCCCGCTTTTCTTGCGCGGTTAGCGGAGTTCCAGCCTGTAAGCGGATGAAGAGATCGCGCACTTCGTTCGGTTTTTCTTCGCTCATCTCGACGACAAGTAGCTCTCGCCCGAGCAGACGGTCTCGGTCTTCGGGCGCCAAATCCTCAAATTTCTTTCCCGTCCATGCAGGAAGTTCAGGTGCGTGAACCGGTAGGACCGTTCCTTGTGCAGCGCGTTGCGGATCCGCGAGGGAGAATTCATTTTGCCGGTATGCGGCAATGGCGTGAAGACGCTGCTGCCCATCAACGAGCCATGCAGTTGTCTCGACCGAGCCAGTGAACGTGTTGGTCTTCCGATCCAAGTGAACGTAAAAAAGCGGGATCTGATAACCTTGAAGGAGCGAGTCGATGAAGCCCTGATTCTGAACCAAGCTACACTTTGTCCCGCGTTGGTATTCAGGGTTAGCACTCGAAAAGGTGTGGGAACCTTTGACGGCGGGTGAGTAACTGGGTTGGCGGGCGGCGGGCGGGGTGGTAGGACGGCTGGTGCGTATGGCGGGAACGTAGGCCGGAATGCCAATGGTGGCGCGACCACGAGTTGCGACCCCGTGGGTTAGCATGGCCGCAGCCCCCGCGAGACGGCCTTTGGTGGCGGTGGGTCTGCGCGAGCGGGCCGACTGACCCCGTTCAGGAGACTGACTCATTTTGTTCGGCGGCTGCTCCGTCATGCGCACTTCACCTAAACCAAAACCATGAGCCAACGCAAACGCCAAACCCGCCAAAGAACCAAAGCCGCCGCCGCCGCGCCCCATGGGCTGGGGGGCATCGTCCATCCCCACGCCGCTGGCATCGATGTCGGCGCCAAAGAACTCGTCGCCGCGATTGCCCCCGGCAGCCTCGCCGGCCCGCCCGTGCGCACCTTCAGCACCTTCACCGAAGGCCTCCTCGCCCTGCGCGACTGGCTGCTCGCCGCGGGCACCAAAACGGTCGCGATGGAAAGCACCGGCAACTACTGGCTCTGCATCTGCGCCCTGCTCGAGGACGCCGGGATCGAAGTCTGTCTGGTCAATGCCCGGCATGTCAAAGGCGTGCCCGGCAAGAAAACCGACGTCTGCGACGCGCTCTGGCTCCAGCAACTCCACGCCGCCGGGCTGCTGCGCGGCAGCTTCCGTCCGCGCAAGGAGATCCTCCCGCTGCGTTACTTGATGCGCCACCGGCAGGACTTGATCGCCCAGGCCGGCCAGCAGGTGCAACTCATGCAAAAGGTGCTCACCGAAATGAACCTGCACATTCACCATGTCTTTAGCGACGTCGATGGAGTCAGCGCCCAAGCCATCATTACCGCCATCCTCGCCGGGGAA
>JANPHH010000402.1:0-2727 GCA_031424375.1 Chthoniobacter sp.
CCTCGATGTACCAGCCGCTCTCTTCATCCTCATCGAGAAAGACGTGCGCTTCGTTCACCCGGCCGAAGAGATTGTGCAGGTCGCCCATGATGTCCTGATAGGCACCCATGAGGAAAAAGCCGAGGTAGTACGGCTCACCCGGCTTCAGCTTGTGCAGCGGAAGCGTGTCCTTCACGTCCTGGAGGTCGATGAATTTGCTCACCTTTCCATCCGAGTCGCAGGTGATGTCCACAAGCATGCCCTGGCGCTCGGGAAATTCGTCGAGCCGATGAATGGGCATGACCGGAAAAAGCTGCCCGAGCGCCCAATGGTCGAGGAGCGACTGGAAGACGCTGAAGTTGCACACGTACTGGTCGCCGAGCGCGGTCTCGAGATCCTTCACCTCGTCGGGGATGTACTTCATCCCGGCGCAGAATTGCACGAGCCGGTGCGCGATCTGCCAGTAGACGGTTTCGATCTTCGCCTTGCTCTCGAGTTCGAGCAGCCCGAGGTCGAACATCGACTGCGCCTGCTCCTTAATCTGCTGCGCATCGTGCAGCGATTCCATGCGGTTCTGGTGCGTGAGGTTGCGCTGGATGTCGAGGATCTCGGTGACCTGCTTCGGGTCGGTTTCCTTCAGCTCGATCTGCATCGGCGTCTTGTCTTTCTCGATCGAGCCGAACGCCTCGACCACGAGGATGGAATGATGAGCCACGATCGCGCGGCCGCTCTCGCTAACGATGATCGGGTGCGCGACCTTCTCGGTGTCGCACACGTCCATGATATTGTAGACGATGTCGCGGGCGTATTCCTGCAGCGAGTAGTTCGTGGAGCTGTCGAACGCGGTGCGCGAACCGTCGTAGTCCACGCCGAGTCCGCCGCCCACATCGAGGTAGCCGAGTTCGTGGCCCATCTTCGCCAGCTTGGCGTAAAAGCGCGCGGCTTCCCGCACGGCGCGTTTGATCGTGCCGATGTCGGGCACCTGCGAGCCGACGTGGAAATGGATGAGCTTCAGCGTGTGCGCGAGGCCTTCCTTCTTGAGCAGCTCGCTCGCGTAGACTAGCTCCGCCGTGCTCACGCCGAATTTCGCATTCTCGCCGCCGCTCGTCGCCCACTTGCCCGAGCCCTTGGCCGCGAGCCGCACGCGGATGCCGATCATCGGCTCCACGCCGACCTCGCGCGAGACGCGGAGGATTTCGTTCAGTTCCTCGATCTTCTCCACCACCATCACCACCTTCTTGCCCAGCTTGCTGCCGAGCAGCGCCGTCTGGATGAAGAGCGAATCCTTGTAGCCGTTGCAGATGATCAGCGAATCGTCGCCGCGATGGACCGCCAGCGCGGCGATCAGCTCCGGCTTGCTCCCCGCCTCGATGCCCATCTGGTAAGGCGCGCCCGCGTCCACGATCTCCTCCACCACTTCGCGGAGCTGGTTCACTTTGATCGGGAAAACACCGCGATAGAGATTTTTGTAGCCGCTCTCGGTGATCGCTGAGGCAAACGCCTGATTGATCGTCTCCACGCGATTGCGGAGCAGATCCTGAAAGCGCAGCACCATCGGAAAGCCGAGCCCATACTCGCGCTGCGCCTCTTCGATCACCTCCATGATGTCGATCGGCGTCGCGGGATTTCGGGTCGGCGTGACCGCGATATTCCCGCGTGGATTGATCGAAAAATAGCCGAGGCCCCAGCGATCGATGTTGTAGAGAGAGGTGGCGGAGGGAATGTCCCAAGGCTGCTGCATGGCGCGCATGTAATGGCCGCTTCCGGCAAATGCAATCAGCGCTTCGCAAAACTTCTCTCGACCGCATGAAGCGCGTGCGGAAACCTGATTTCCCCTCGACACTCGCAAACCGACCTCCGACATTCCCGACCCATGAGCAAGACCGTGATCCCGGTGGAAATTCGCACCGTGCTCCCATTCAATTCCGGGCGCGCCGTCTTCATCGGCAACGACGAGAAAGTCTTCGTCATCTACGTGGACGAAAGCGTCGGCGCGGCGATCTCGATGTTCATGAATCACACGCCGAAAGAGCGTCCGCTGACCCACGATCTCATCGGCCACCTCATGGCGGCGCTCGGCGCGAAAGTGGAGCGGGTGATCATCAATGACCTCAAAAGCGAAACCTACTTCGCCCGCCTGATCATCAGCGCGGAAAACGAACTCTACGAAAAGAAGATCGTGGAACTCGACGCCCGCCCGAGCGACTGCATCGCCCTCGCCTTGCAGCAAAATGCTCCGGTCTACGTGAGTCGCGATGTCTGGGAGGAAGTGGAAGACCGCAGCGACGTGCTGCGCCACCTCGAAGAAGGCCAGGAAGGTCAGCAGGGCGAGAGCGAGACGTGAGCGGGTGGAGCGAACGCTGCGCGCGAGCCTGCCGGAAGTAGCGGAACGCCGGTCACCCCGAGCGCAATGGAGGGAGCCTGAGCGACTAGCATGAAGTCGAGGGACCTCAGACTGCCGGGAACTGCATGATCTCCCGCAGGCGGAGGTCCCTCGGCTCCGTTACACTCCGCTCGGGATGACAGGGCTTTTTCAGCTTTTGTTACTCACTCGGAGTTGCCGCATCGAAAGCCATGTGGTGGGGTGAGAGGTGATGGACGACACGAACGATTCTCCCGGCGGCCACCCGACGGGCGATTCCGTGGAAACCGACCTCGCAAGTGGCGGCTCGGCGGCTCCATCCTCAGCGCCGGGAGGCCTGGGTGCGCCGCTGCCGCGCGATGAGGCCGGTCGGCTCGCGATGCTCG
>JANPHH010000403.1:0-3433 GCA_031424375.1 Chthoniobacter sp.
GATGTCGTCTTCACCCAGATCGACTACACCATCGGCGGCCCGCCCAAGCCGATGCGTTGCGTGCAAGACGCGCGCTTCGGCTACATCTTCAACGCCTTCTCCGACGGCAAATTCAAATACAAGAACAACAACGAAGGCCTGACCTTCGCCGCGATGGAGGAAGCCGGCAAAACCGACCCCGCCATCCAGGCGCGCGTGGACATGTTCCGCTATCGCGTGCCCGAGGAGTTCTATGATTTGGAAAAGGATCCCGGCTGCACGAACAACCTCATCCATGATCCGCAGCACCAGGCTCTCCTCAAAAAATATCAGGACCGCCTGCGCCAATGGATGATCGAAACGCACGACCACTGCCTTGCCTCATTCGACGTTCGCGCCAATCCCGCGCAACTAGCGCAAGCTGTGGCCAGCTATCCAAAGCTCGATAAATCCGGCGGCACCGCGACCGAAGCAGGCGAGGAACCCGAAGCCAAACCAGCCGCAACCGACGACAAAGCCGCCAAACGCAAAGCCAACCGCGCGGCGAAGAAGGAAGAGGAGGCGAAGGACGCGAAATGATGCCCTCGGCGCGTTGGTTGGAGGTCAGAAAGTAATGAATACCGACACACACACGATCAAGAACCGACGCTACTCAATGAAACACGCCCACACACTCATCGTCACCCTGCTGCTCGCTCCGCTGACTGCGTTTGCGGAAGTCAAAGCCTCAGCACAAAGCAACGGCCTCGCGCCTGAGGTGCCGGGGTTGAATCTGAAGGACAAGCTCTATCAGCTTGAGGCGCAGTTGCCGGACTTGGAGGAAGCTTTCATCAGTGCCGCTCCGGTGGACAAAGATGACGGGCTCGTGGTGGGGAAGTTGGGTGTGGATGGCGGGGATCGCGCTGCGATTGAGGCCTTCGCCAACGACCTTGCAGCGGCGGCGAAGGACGAGAAGGCGGGGAATGTGGACAGCATGCTCATCGGCTATCGCGGCAAGCTGATCTTCGAGTCCTACTATCGCCGGGGGCGCGCGAACTTTCCTCACTATCAGATGTCGATCACGAAGTCCTACACGGCGCTGGCGATTGGGCGCGCGATTCAGCTCGGGCTGCTGAAGATGGAAGACCTCGACAAGCCGGCAATCACTTTCCTGAAGGAGCTGGACACCACGAAGCTCGTCGCAGGCGCGGACACGATCACGCTCGCGCAGGCGATGCAGATGAGTTCCGGCATCCGGCTCGGCGAGGAGAAGGCAAAAGAACTGATGAAGAACCCCGCGCAACTCAATGGGCAGGCGGAGATCCAGGCTTATCTGCAATTCAGCGAACCGATCCCGGCGATGCCGCGGCAGTTCAAGTATCAGGAGCCCGACACCGCCATCGCGATGCAAGTGCTGAATGCCGTCGCGCCCGGCGGCGCGGAGGAGTTCATCAAGACCGAACTGCTCGGGCGCATGGGCATCACGCAGTATCATTGGGAAAGCGCGATCAGCGGCCTGCCGAAGTCCGCCGCAGGCAGCAGCATCCTCTCGCGCGACATGCTGAAATTTGGCCAGCTCATCCTCAACAAAGGCAAGTGGAAGGGCGAGCAACTCATCCCCGAAGCCTACCTCGTGCGCGCGACCACTCCGAGCCAGGCGAATGAACGCTACGGCTTCTTTTGGTGGATCGAAGACTTCACGGTGGGCGGCAAGACCTACCACAGCTTCCAAGGTCGCGGCGCGGGCGGGCAGTTCATCTTCATGTTTCCGGAACTCGATTTGGTCGCCGTCGTCACCTCGCACAACAAGGGCATGGGCGACACGCTCAAAACCTTGCCGGAGCGGATCATCCCGGCGTTCTTGCCAAACTGAAGTCGCAACCCATCTCAGCCATTTCATTTTGAAACACATCCTCACCCTTTCCATCATCCTGTTCCTTGCGCTGCAGGGCGCTTCAGGGCTTGCCGCCCCGTTCGAATTATCGCTCGCGAACGTTCAGAAGACAGATTCGAAAATCTCGCGCACCGATTCCGGCGCGGTGCGCGTGGAGACCGGACACAAGCATCAGTGGCCTGGGGTGACGATCGTCGCGCCGGAGGGGCTTTGGGACTTGTCGCGCTTCAGCTTTGTCGAAGTCGCGGTGAAGAACACCAGCACGCAGGTGCTGAAGGTCGCTTGCCGCGTGGACAGCGAGAAGGGAACTGATAAGGACCGCAACGTGAGCGGCAAGCTCAACCTTGCACCGGGCAGTGCGGGCACGGTGAGGGTTCCGCTCTGGCGCACGAGCAAGGATACGCTCGGGGGAAAGATTTTCGGGATGCGCGGGACGCCGGTTGGCCCCGGCGGCGCTGGCACGGTGGAGCCGGCTCGCATCACGCAGGTGCTCGTCTTCCTCGGGAAGCCAGATGCGGATCACACGTTCGAGATCACGAGCGTTCGCGCGGACGGGAGCTACACCGCGCCGACCGCCTCGACCGGCGATGCGGATCCGTATTTCCCATTCATCGACACTTTCGGCCAATACCGTCACCGCGACTGGCCGGGGAAAGTCCACTCGATCGAGGAACTGCACGCGCGTCGCGATGACGAGGCGAAGGAACTCGCCGCGCAGCCCGGCCCGCCGGAGTGGAACCAATACGGCGGCTGGAAGGACGGGCCGCAGCTCAAGGCGACGGGATTTTTCCGCACGGAAAAGCACGAGGGCAAATGGTGGCTGGTCGATCCCGAGGGACGGCTCTTTTTCTCCAATGGCATCGACGCTGCGGGCATCGGCGTCGCGACCGTCACCGGGGAGCGCGAACATTTCTTCGCCGACTTCCCTGGCGCGCAGCCGGAGTTTGCAGAGTTTGTTTCGAAACAGTCGGTTCTCAAAGGCCACTACGCGGGACGCAAGATGAGCGCGTTCTCCTTCGCCGGTGCAAACCTCGCCCGCAAATACGGCACGGACTGGCGCAAGGCGAACGACGCAGTGATCCAGAGCCGGATGCGAAGCTGGGGGCTGAACACGCTCGGCATGTGGAGCGAAGTGAATGTGAGGGAACTGCGGCGCACACCTTACACCGATGCGATCGGCTCATGGGGCGTGCGGATGATTGCCGGCAGCGAGGGTTACTGGGGAAAATTTCCCGATCCGTTCGATCCGAGCTTCCGCAAAGCGCTGCTCAAGCAGATGGAAGCGAAGCGCGGCAAGAGCGCGGGCGATCCATGGTGCCTCGGCTTTTTCTGCGACAATGAACTCTCCTGGGGCGACGACACCTCGCTCGCGGTCGGCACGCTGATGTCACCCGCCGCCCAGCCCGCGAAGCGGGCATTCCTAGAGATGCTCCGAATAAAATTCGACGACATCGCGAAGCTAAACGCCGCGTGGGGCAGCTCGCACGCGTCGTGGGAAGCACTCGCCGCGAGCACGACCGCGCCGGACTACGAGAAGGCCCGCCCCGACCTCACGGCGTTCTACACGCGCATCGCCGAGGA
>JANPHH010000404.1:0-13085 GCA_031424375.1 Chthoniobacter sp.
CTGGCTCCAAAAAAACTACACGCTCGAAGAGAACCCCGGCCTCGGTCGCTCGGGCCTCTTCTACTACTACCACCTCGCTGCCAAAGGACTCGCGGGCGCCGGAGTCCGCGAGCTCACCCTGCCCGACGGCAAGAAAATCGATTGGGCACGCGATCTCGGAGTGAAACTGGTGGGGCTGCAAAATGCCGACGGTTCCTGGTTGAACGACACCGCCCGCTGGATGGAAAAAGACCCCATCCTCGTGACGACCTACTGCGTGCTCGCGCTGGAGATCGTGCATCATCAGCTCTGAAAAAAAAGGAGGCTCTCCTGAGCGCAGAGCCGCCGGGGAAAAGATGGGCGGGACGGAGTCGAAGCCTTCGGATGAAGCTTTTGGAAGAGGATGAGGAAGACGAACAGGAGAGAGTGACTTCTGGCGTTCGCTCGATCGCGGGCAAAACCGGAAATCAAAACAGCCTGTCATCCCGAGCGAAATGAAGGGAGCCTAAGCGACCAGAATGCAGTCGAGGGACCTCGGATTGCCGAAGATCGTGCGATCCTCCCAACGGCCGAGGTCCCTCGGGTTCGTTACACTCCGCTCGGGATGACAGGGTTTTTGAAATCTCGGTCTTCCACCTCAGCGAGCCGGCGCAGTCAATCAGCCTGTCATCCCGAGCGAAATGAACGGAGCCTAAGCGACCAGAATGAAGTCGAGGGACCTCGGACTGCCGAAGATCGTGCGATCCTCTCAACGGTCGAGGTCCCTCGGCTTCGTTACACTCCGCTCGGGATGACAGGCTTCGGGGATCTCCACACACCCTGCAACGACGACCGCCAAAGATGACCGCTATTTTCCCCACCTAAAACCCCGCGCCTTCCGCGGTCATCTCGGCACGCCTCCACCCCAGCATCTCCCCCCCATGATCATCCCCCCTCGCCTCGCCATCGCGGCTGCTTTCCTCGCCGTCACCGCGCTCCTTTCCGCCGCGGAAAACCCCAGCCTCCGCGCCGGTGCCGCGGCCACCGACATCACGCCGAAGCAGTTCCCGCTCAACATGCCCGGCGGCTTCACCCCGAATCCCGCGCAGAGCGCCCACGATCCACTGCACGCCCGCGCGCTCGTGCTCGACGACGGCACGACCAGCGTCGTGCTAGCCGTAGTCGATAACCTCGGCGCCGGCCCCGACATTCTCGACGAAGCCAAAGTGATCGCCGCGCAGCGCACCGGGATCCCGAAGGAACGGATGCTGGTTAGTTCCACGCACAGTCACAGCGCCGCGCCGCTGAGCAATCGCGACGGGTTGCCCGCGCCCGTCGTCGCTTATCACCGTCTCTTCGTCGAAGGCCTCGCCGACGCCATCTTCCGAGCGCACTCCGCGCTCCGTCCGGCCGCCCTCGGTGCCGCGGCCGATCCTCTCCCAGACGAAGTCTTCAACCGCCGCTGGTACCTCAAGCCCGGCAAGATGCCGCTCAATCCCTACGGCAAACTCGACACCGTGAAGATGAATCCCGGCACGAGCCTCGACGTCCTCGACCATCCTGCCGGCCCCACGGATCCCGACATCACCATCATCTCCGTGCAGGACACGAAACGGAAGCCGCTCGCCCTCTTCGCCAACTACTCGCTCCACTACGTTGGCGGCATGCCGCCCGCGCAGATTTCCGCCGACTACTTCGGCGAATTCGCGCGCCTCATGCCGTCGCGGATGCGCGGCGACGAAAGCTTCGTCGCGATGATGTCCAACGGCACCTCCGGCGACATCAACAACATCCCGTTCGGCGTCGTCCGGCCGCCGCGCGAGCCTTTCGAGCAAATCCGTCTCGTCGCTGGAAAAGCCGCCGACACCGCGTGGCGCGCGCACCAGAAAATCGAGAAGTACCGCACCGACGTCCGGCTCGGCATGCTGCAGCGCGAGATCGTACTGAAGTATCGCCGCCCCACCGCCGAGCAAGTCGCCGAGGCCAAAGCCGTCGTCGCCGTGAAGGACAAGGACGCCATCGAGAAACTCCCGCGCCTCGCGCAAAACTACGCCCGCAACACCATCGCCGCCGCCGAGCGCACGGAAGACACGCTCACCGTCATCGTGCAGGCCATCCGCATCGGCGATCTCGCCG
Organism: Chthoniobacter sp.; assembly: GCA_031424375.1. Taxonomy (GTDB): domain Bacteria; phylum Verrucomicrobiota; class Verrucomicrobiia; order Chthoniobacterales; family Chthoniobacteraceae; genus Chthoniobacter. The sequence goes on from JANPHH010000404.1 coordinate 2,095, forward strand.
TCGTCGGGTTTCCTTTCGAGACCTTCGTCGAAACCGGCCTCGACATGAAAAAGCGCAGCCCCTTTCCGCAGACCATGGTCATCGGTCTCGCCAATGGCCGCCACGGCTATCTGCCCACGCCGGAGCAGCACAAACTGGGCGGCTATGAGACATGGCTCGGCACGAACGTGGTGCAGGAAGACGCCTCCGTGATCCTCTCAAACAACCTCCTCGAAATGCTCGCGGAGTTGAAAAAGGAATCGTGAACCGCGCGGTTACCGCATCCGTCCTCGCGCTGCTGTTCACCCTGCGCGGCGCCGGCTTCGCCGAGTCCGCGTGGGAGCAAATCGCCGGCGCGTTTCAACCACCCGCCGAGTTCCGCGACCAGCTCGGCGACTTCCGCTCGCCGCTCCTTTTCCGCGACGGCTCACCCGTCCGCACCGCCGCCGACTGGCCGCGCCGCCGCGCGGAAATCCTCGCCGATTGGCATGAACTCATGGGCCCGTGGCCGCCGATCATCGAGCAGCCGAAAGTGGAAATCCTCGCGCAGACCGAGCGCGAAAACTTTTCCCAACTCCGCGTGCGACTCGAGATCGCGCCCCAGATGTTCGCGGAAGGCTGGCTGCTCGTCCCCGCCGGCAACGGCCGCCGTCCCGCCGTGCTCGTCCCCTACTACGAGCCGGAGACGAGCATCGGCCTCGGAAAAAATCCGCTCCGCGATTTCGCCAGCGAACTCGCGCGGCGCGGCTTCGTCACCCTCGCGATCGGCTCGCCCGGCGGCGATGCGCGGAAACCCACGCTCGGCAGCGCGCAGTGCCAGCCGCTCTCGTTCCTCGGCTACATCGCGGCGAATTGCTGGCACGTCCTCGCCAGCCGCTCGGAGGTCGACCCGGCGCGCATCGGCGTCGTTGGACATTCGTACGGCGGGAAATGGGCGATGTTCGCGTCGTGCCTGTTTGAAAAATTCGCGTGCGCCGCGTGGTCCGATCCCGGCGTGGTCTTCGATGAAAGCCGCGCGAGCGTGAACTATTGGGAACCGTGGTATCTCGGCCTCGATCCCGCGCTCACCCGCAAGCCCGGCCTGATCACCAACGATTCCCCGCGCACTGGCGCCTATCGCCGGATGATAGAAGCCGGCCGCGACCTTCACGAGCTTCACGCGCTGATGGCACCGCGTCCCTTTCTCGTCTCCGGCGGCGCCGAGGACACGCCGCGCCGCTGGCCCGCATTGAATCACGCCATCGCGGTGAACCGCCTGCTCGGCTTCACCGATCGCGTCGCGATGACGAACCGCGCCGATCATCAACCGACCGAGGAATCGAACGCGCAGATCTACGCATTCTTCGAGCACTTTTTGAAATCGCCGCGCTGACTGCGCGGTAGTCTTCCCATTGGACGCTAGCAGAAGTGCCCCGCGCGCAGCGCCATCCAAAAAAAACTGTCATCCTGAGCGAAGCGCAGGCGGGCCAGCGGGCGGAGCGCAGTCGAAGGACCTCTCGCATCTCCTCGCCAAAGAAAAAGTTAGAGGTCGTTGCCTTCGGCTGTCTCGCAGACTCGGCTCGACTTCGCGCCGCCCCGCACGCCCCACCTCCACTTTTCCCCTGCCACTCCACCACGCGGCGCTCCGCTCAGGATGACAGGTTTTTTTCCCGCGCCGGTCCTCACTCCTTCTTCCGCGGCTCCCGCGCCCGGAAGTGCAGAACGAGCGGCAGTCCGGTGTAGGGCGTGTGCTCGCGGATGCGGGCGTGGAGAAAGCGGATGTAACTTTCCGTGAGGAGCTTGTCATCGTTCACAAACAGCACGAGTTCCGGCACCGGCAGCAGCGTCGGAACGCGCGGCTCGGGCTGCGTGGCAAAGAGGATCTTGAAACGCTTGCCGCCCTTGCTCGCCGCGGGATGCGCCTCGAGTGCGCTGCGGAGCAAGCGATTCAGCACGCCGGTGCCGATCCGCACCTGCGCTTCTTTGCCGATGCGCTCGATCATCTTGAAGAGTCGCGTCATCTCCGCGCCGGTCTTCGCCGAGACGAGCATCACGGGCGCATATGAGAGAAAGAACAACTGGTCCTTGATGTCCTGAAGCACTTCGGTGAGCGCCTCCTTGTCCTCGGTGCGCTCCTTGATCAGATCCCATTTGTTCACCGCCACGATGCACGGCTTGCGCGCTTCCTGGATTTGCCCGGCGATCTTTTTGTCCTGCGCGGTCACGCCCATCGTGGCGTCGATGACGAGGCAGCAGAGATCCGCGCGGCGGATGCTCTTTTCACTGCGCATGACGCTGAAGACTTCGACCGTGTTGTCCACCTTGCCGCGCGGGCGGATGCCGGCGGTGTCGATGAGCACGTAGTGGTTGCCGTGGCGTTCGTAGGGAATGTCGATCGCGTCGCGCGTGGTGCCGCTGATCGGGCTGACCATGGTGCGCTGGTCGAGGAGGATCGCATTCGTGAGCGACGACTTGCCGACATTCGGCCGGCCGACGATCGCAATTTGCACCGGCTTCGTCACATCACCGGCGGGCACGAAGTCGCCGTAGCCGGGCAACTCCCGCTCGATCCACGCGACCAGCGGCTCGATGCCCAGACCGTGCTCCGCGCTGATCGAGAGCGAATTTTTGAAGCCGAGCCGCGAAAACTCCGCGGCGTTCGGGCCGTGTTTCTCGTGGTCGATCTTGTTGATCACGAGGATGAGCGGCTTGTCGATTTTGCGCAGTCGGCGCGCGAGTTCCAGATCCACGGGCGTGATCCCATCCTGCGCATCCACGACGAAAAGCAGCAGATCACTCGCGGCCAGCGCGATCTCGACCTCAGCGTGGACTTGCTCCGAAAAGCTCGCGTCGACATCGCTGCCGATGCCGCCGGTGTCGATGATCGAGAAGGGCTCGGTGCCGAGCTTGCACTTCGCGGTGATGCGGTCGCGGGTCACGCCGGGCTGATCGTGAACGATCGAGATGCGGCGGCCGGCGAGGCGGTTGAAGAGGGCGGACTTCCCGACATTCGGGCGGCCGATGATGGCGACGGTGCGTTCGGGCATGAGATTCTTAGAAAGTGGATTTGGGGTCGCCGTGGCCGCGGGCGTGGAGCTGGCGGATGCCGTCGACCACATAACCAGCCCCGGAGGTTAGCGTAAAAAGGCCGGCAAGATAGACCGGGATGTCGAGGAAGTTCAGACCGAAGCGCAGCGGGCCGATGGCAATGTCGCGATGAAAGAAATTCAACTGCAGCATGCAGAGCGAGATGGCGACCATCTGCAAAGCGGTCGCCGCCTTGCCCGACCAGCTCGGCCGGACCTGCACGGAGCCGTGGAGATAGTGGACCGCGAGCACCCCGGCCACGATCGCGATGTCACGCGCCACGACGAGCACGGGAAACCATACGGGGAATTCGTAGGCCCAACTGCTGAAGCTGAGCGTGATGATCGCGGCGAGGAGCAGCCCTTTATCCGCGATGGGATCGAGGATGGCGCCCAGCGCGCTGCGCTGATTGTAGTGGCGCGCGATGTAGCCATCCACGCCGTCGCTCGCGGCGGCAATGACAAAGATCGCGATCGCGACCCAGCGATGCCACTCCTGCGGATTCCCGTGCTGTACGCCGCGCCCGTAGTAGATCGCCATCATGACGAAAAGCGGGATCATGAGGATCCGCGCGATGGTGATCTTGTTGGCGGTCGTCATGCAGGACCGGGCATCAAATGGGAATTGCGACTGGAACGCAACCGCTGCTTCGCCCATCAATCGCGGCCCCATGGGCCTGCTCTCCCGCTTTCGCACTGCCTCCGCGCCCCGCGCTGCCGATGTCGTCTGGCGCAAGGGCGCGTATTCGCATGTGGCGCTGGGCAGCGAAACGCAACTGCTCCGCGCGCCCGGCGGCGTGCCGATCGCGCTGCCGGCGTTTGCCTTGGAGTTCGTGGCGCAGTGCGTGGAATTCGCGCCGCTCGAGGAGCAGCTTGCTCTTTACGCCGGGCAGCACGCGCTCGCACCGATGCAGGTCGCGACGCTGCGCGAATGGCTGCCGCGGCTGATCGACGCGGGGGCGCTCGTTTCCTCGGAGCAAATCCTCGCCCGATGCGCGACGATGCGCGCCGCGACTCCGCCGCCGATTGGGATGATCGGCTTCCCGACCGGTGGAGCGCGCACCGCGTTGCTCGGTCGAGCGCTGGATAGCTTCGCGGAAAATCTGCGGCAACACGGTCGCGCAGCGGAGTTTGTGATCGCGGATAGCTCGACCACGCCGCAACACCGGGCGGCGTTTCGGGATCTCGCGGTCAAATTTGGCGCGCAGTATTCCGGCGAAGAGGAGCGGCGCGAATTCGTCGCGGCGCTGCTGGCGCGCGGAGCGGCCAGTCCGGAGACGCTGGAGTTTGCACTGTTCGATCCGCTCGGCACTGGCTTCGCCTGCGGGGCGAATCGCAACGCGCTTTTGCTGCACTCGATCGACGCGATGTTTTGCAGCGTGGACGACGATGTGGTCTGCAAGTTTTCCTCGCTGCCGGAGCTGCGCGCAGAATGCGTCTCGCTGTTCTCGAACTGCGATCCTTTCGCACGCTGGCTTTTCGCGGATCGGACGAGCGCGCTGGCCGGAGCCGTGCCGGTGGAGCGCGACTTCCTCGCTGCACACGAGGCGGTGCTCGGGCGCGGCGTCGGCGACCTGATTCCCGCCGGGCTGACCGCCGACGGGCTGAGCCTTGAAGACGCAGGCGACGACCTCATCGAACGGCTCGGCGAGGGCTCCGCGCGGGTGCGCAGCAGCTTCCTCGGCCACCTCGGAGACCCGGGCGTGCCGAGCTCCTGCTACTATCTCCACTACGAGCGGGCGAACCGCGCGCGGCTGGTGGAAAGCGAGGCACATTACCGCGCCGCGCTGGCGAGTCGCAGCGTGCTGGCGGCGGTGCCGGCGCTGTCTTTCGGCGATGCGAGCGTGTCGCCCGGTATGGCGATGGGGCTGGATCATCGCGAACTGCTGCCACCGTTTTTTCCGGTGCTGCATGCGGAGGATTTCACGCACGGTGCGACGCTTTGGCAATGCTGCCCCGGCGCGGTCGCCGGGCATCTGCCGCTCGCGATCTTCCACGATCCGCCGCCGGGAAAGACGATTCTGCAACCGCGCGATCTCGGGCCGGAACGGCGGGTGGTGATCTTCGAGTTTGCGCACCTGCTGCGCCGGGTGATTCGCGACTTCGATCCCGCGCCGCATGCCACCGCGAGCGAACGCATGCGCTCGCTCGGCCGCGCGTTGCGCGAGCTGGCGGCGCAGCCTTTGCGCGATTTCGTGGAAGTGCTGCGCGGGAAAATCCTCGAGCACGAAAGCGAGAAGCTGGGCTGGCTCGACGGGCAGTTGCAGCTCGATGAGGCGCCGGATTTCTGGCGGCGCGATGTGGAGCAGTTTCTGGAAAACGCCCGCGCCTCGCTGACCGCGCCGGATTTCGACATCCCGCTCGATTTGAAAAACGGCCGGAGCGCCGAGGAGAGCCGCGCATTCATGCGGCAGCTCTTCGCCCGCTACGGTGCGCTGCTGGAGGAGTGGCCGGCGATCGTCGAGGCGACGCGCGAACTGCGCAGGAGCGGCGTGGGAATCGTGGCAGCGCGCTGAACTGAACTACCGGGTGGAGCACTCGACCCGCGTGCGCTCCGCGGCGACCCGCCGCGGAGATCAAGATGGCGGCGATGACGTGCGGTCGGACTCGCGAAGAGCGGCGTCTCCGGAACGTTTCCGGCGAGTCGCCGGAAACGGCACTCGGGTCGAGTGCTCCACCCGGCGGGTTTACTGCGCGGGGGGCGGCGTCTCGTTGAAGTAGAGCTTCACGTTTTTCGTCGCGCGGCCGGAGGCGATGATGTCGAGCTTTCCGTCGCCATCGAGGTCGGCGAGCGTGAGGTCTTCGCAGGCCATGCCGTCGGGATCGATCACGGTCTGCTCCCACTCGGTGCCATCAGGATCTTCGGGCGCCCACACGGCGACGCCGGTGGTGCTGTCCGCGGCGCCCGCTTTTCCGCGCCAGCCGACGACGATCTGATCGCTGCCGGTGCCGAGCACGTCGCCGGTCGCGAGGGCGTGGCCTTCGACGAGCTTGCTGGTGAGTCGGATGCGGGCAATGCCCCCCGACTGCGGCGCGCTGACCGGCGCGGTGCGGTAGACGGCGAGTTCATTGCCATGCATCGGCTCGATCGTAGCGAGAAACCCATGGCCCTCGGGCACGCGGCCTTCGCGGATTTCGCCCGCGCCGCGGAAGCCGGGCGTCGCGGGCTGCGTGGCGCCGGCGATCCCGTCTGCCGCATTCACCAGACGCAACGCGACGGAGCGCACCGAACCGGCGAGCCGCGCGGCGAGGACCCCTTCGCGTCCGGCGATGAGGACCTGGCCAGGCTCGCCGCCGCGGACGATTTCAAAGTTGTGCGTAGCGTGGAGTTCCTGCGCGAGGAGTTCGGATTTCCACTCGGCCTGCGGATCGTTCAGCGGAGTCGGCGGGCGGTAAAGGAGCACCCGCACGGGCAGTCCCTCGCCGTTTTTGTTGCCGCGGCCGTGAAGCGGGACGACGGCGAGCGCCCACTTTCCGGGCGCGGTCTCGAGCCACTTCATGCGATGGGTGGTCGGCTCGACGCTCGGGAATTTGACGTTCGCCCACGGCTTGGTGCGATCCGGCGGAGCGATGAGGTAAAACACCGCGCCGCTGTTTTCGGTGTCGCCGGGATTCCACTCGGCGCCGACGGCGATCTCGCATTTGCCGTCGCCATCGATGTCCTGCGCGGCGATGCAGACGTTGTCTTTCTCGGTCAGGTTTTCGGCGAGAAGGTGCTTGCTCCACGCGCCGGGTTCGCGCGCTTTTTCGGCGCCGGGATTGCGATACCAGACGAACTGCTTTTTATCCGCGAGCAGCACGTCGGGCCGGCCATCGCCATCCACATCGGCGACGGCGACGCCGTAGCCGATCTGGATACGATCATCGATAGTGATGGCGCGGAAGCGCGGGTCGGGCGCCTCGGCGAGGACGTGGGCAACGGAGCAGGCGAAGGCGATGAGGAGATGGCGGTGCATGGCGGGAAGCGAATTCGTGAGGAGCGCGGGGAATTACGCGCTGCGTCCGCACGAAAGGCAAGCGGCGCGCCGCCCGGACTACCGCGCGAGTTCTTCCGTGACGGCCACGAGTTTCTCCCGCACGCCGGGGACGAACGAGCGGGCGCGATGGACCACGCTGAGGCAGACCTCGCCGCGCTCGAAGAAGCTCACGGAGTAGGCGGCCCCGAACAGGGTGAAGTTTTTCAGTTCTCCGATCGGCAGGCGGTCCGCCGTGGCACCCACCTGGGGGGCGAGTGCGCGGAGGGCGGCGAGTTCGAAGCCGGGCGGGACGTTGCCGCTGGAGATGGAATCGCCACGGGCGGAAATGACGCAGGCTTCGATGCCCGGCAGCGCTGCGGCGAGCCGCGCGACTTTCGAGGTGTCGAGCGTCTCGTCGGTCATGAACAGGCTCTGGAGCGAATGCTGATCGAAGCGGCTGATCGGCAGCGCGGGCGGAAGTTCGCGGCCGGTGGACGGTGCGGCAGGCGCAGTGGCGGGCAGCGGCGGGAGGTGGAGGTGCAGCGCGGGCGGTGCCGCCGCGGTGCCAGCGGGTCTCGGAAGCGCGGCGGCTTGCGGCTTCGGCGCCGGCGCGGGCTCCTGCTCGGCAGGGGATGGCTGGGCTACCGGCGGTTTCAGCGCCGCGGGCGCGACGACGTCTGGGGATTGGACGATCTTTGGCGGCGCGATCGTGGGCGGCGGGGTGGACGGCTCGGGGGCCGCGACAGGCCCGAGGGTAATCGAGCCGGGACTGTCCGGCGCTGAGCCGCCGAGGGTCGGCGCGAGATCGACCGGCGCGACCGGCGAGTATCCGCTGATCGGCGGTGGAAGGACGACGGGACGAACCATTCGAGGGGGTTGCACGCTCGTGGTCGGCCCGGCTGCGACCATCACCGGTGGCGGGCTCGAGATCGTCGCATGAAGCACAGCGACCGCGGCCGATTGAGGGGCGACCGTTACAGGGGGCGGTTGATCGGCATTGAACGCGACCACGCCGTCGAATTCATCTGGAGGCGTGTCGAGTTCACGGGCGGGAAGGACGGAAAAACGGGTCAGTGTTTGTCGCGGGGAAGTTTCTACGGGCGCTATAACTGATGTAGTCACTACGGCAGGAATAGCAGATTCGACGCCAAGATCGGCTGTCCCAGCGTGGGGTTGAACCCCTGCCGCTTCTTCAGGTGCCGCCGTCGTCGGCGGGGGCTCCGGAGGTGGAGCGGAGGGCGCGCTGTCCACCACCGCAGGGTCGTGCGCCGGCACCGGAGCCTCGCCAGACTGGCCGAGGACGATCGGCTGATCACCGACCGGGTCAAAGCGGTCTGCCGATTCCGTTGCTTGCACTTGGGGTGCAAAAATGCGGAAGGGCGGAAGATTGACCGGAACGGACACCTCGTCGCGAACGGGCGTCTCAAAAACGGGAGCCGGCACCGTGTCCGCGTCTAGCGGGCCGGCCAGCCGGGTCGGGGCGTCCGCGGGTTCACTGGCGTCGGGGGCCGCAGCGATGACCAGTTCGGGCGGATGAACCACAGACGGCGGCTCGGGCGGGGGTGGCTCGTTTGTCGGAAGCGAAGGGGTGGCCGACTCGGGCGTCGGCGCCTCGGCGATGGGGAGCGGTGGGGGCGTTTCAGCGCCGACGGGCTCAGGCGACCGGTCAAAGTCGAACAAACCAGTCTGGTCATCCAGGGCTGGCGCGGGAACGAGCATGATCGGAGCCTCGGGCGGCACCACGGCGGTGGCCGCGATCTCCGGAACGAGGAACCGCTTTTCCGCAGCGACCGGCAGATTCTGAAAAATCTCCTCGAGTGGGAGCGGGATGCGGAGGTCCTCCCGGAGGACAAAGTGGTGGCGCAGCATCGGTGGCAGTGCGTCCCAAAAGGCGCCGGCGGACACTTCGACACTGCCGGTCCCGAGCTGTCGCTCGATGGGCGCGAAAGGCAGGCTGATGCGGTAGTTCTCGGCAATCTGCGGGCGGCCTGCTGCGAGCATTTCAGCGGGCACCACGGCGGTGATCGCGGCGAGGCTGAGATCGATTTCGTTTGCGGTCGCCAAGCGCAAAACAGGCGGTGGTTCCGCGGCGGGCGCTGGTTGCGGCGGTTCTTCGAAGTCGGGCTCGCGCTCGGGAACGGGCGTCTCAAGAATCGGTGGCTGCGCCGAAGCAGCCAGGTCGTCGACCGCCGGGAAGGCGGTGTGTTCCACAGGAACTGGGGCGGCTTCAGCCGACGCTGGCGACTCGCCGCCGGGAAGAACTGGCGCCTCGGCCTGCGGCGCCTCACTTTCGCGGGCGCGCGAAACTTCCTCCATGGGAGGAATCGGTGAGGCGGGAGCTTCCTGAATGATAGGTGACACCGGGCGCGATGGCTCCTGCGGCGCGACCGGGTCGGCTACCGGGGGCACCAGGCTGGTGGGAGGAAGCGGGGGCGTCGCCACGGGCGAGGGCGGAGGCACGGGGGCACCAGCCCATGCGGGCGCCGGTGGTCGCAGCGCGCGGATCGGTTCGCGCGAGCCGGTCTGCGGCGCGGCTCCGGGCAGGGAACGGATGCGGGCGATTTGTTCAACGAGCTTTTGCAGCGGGAGCCGCACTTCCATGTCGTCGTCATCGCCGATGACGCGATTGAAGCACTCCGGGCACTGCTCGGCGATGCGGGAGAGCGCGACGCCAGCGCGCCCGCGCGAAAAGTCGCTCGCGAGATCCTCGAGGTGAAAGCGCAGCTCGCGCTTCAGATCATGCGAACCGGGGCGGAGAAACTGGACCGGGATCCGGGGGAGGACATCGCCAAAAATGAGCACGATCTCATTCGGCTCGGATGGCAGCACCGCCGGTTCGGCCGCGCGCTGCGGACGTCGGGCGCTCGGGAGGACTGGGACGAACCCATTTTGCGAACCGGCGATGGCCGGATTGGCGGCGCCGGGTGCGTAGCCCTTTGGCTGCAAAAATGCCGCCTGCGGATCGAGCGGGTCATCGTTTCTCGCCGCTGCCCGGCGGCGCCCTTCGATGGTCCTCTCGTCGGCGTCGTCTGGGCGATGTTTGAAGAGGTGATCGAAGAGTCCCATGCAGACACTAGTGGTCTTCCGCGGTGACCCGCAGAATTTCCTCCAGTGTCGTAATGCCCTCGCGGGCTTTGTCAATTCCCACCATCCGCAACGTCTTCATTCCTTCGCTAATTGCCTGATTTTTAATCACCGCGGCGCTGGCCCGCTTAATTATCAAGCGCCGGATCGTCTCGGAAACCGGCAGAACCTCGATGACGGCCGCGCGGCCGATGTAACCGCGCCGTTTGCACCGCTCGCAGCCGGCGCCGTGGTAGAAGACGGTCTGGCCGTTGTCGTCGTTGATGTCCAGCTTCTGCAGGAGTTCCGGCTCGGGCGCGAATTCCTCCCGGCAGTTCGGGCAAACGCGGCGGACGAGACGCTGGGCGCAGGTGAGCAGGATGGAGGACGAAATCAGGAAAGGCTCGATGCCCATGTCGTCCATCCGGGTGATGGCGCCGGCGGCGTCGTTCGTGTGGAGCGTGGAAAGCACCTGGTGACCGGTGAGCGCGGCTTTCACCGCGATGTCGGCGGTTTCGTTGTCACGAATTTCCCCGATCATGACGATGTCCGGATCCTGACGCAGGATGGAGCGGAGCGCGTCGGCGAAGCTGAGACCGATGTCGGCTTTCACGGCGACCTGATTGATGCCCTGGAGCTGGTATTCGATGGGGTCCTCGACGGTGACGATGTTGTACTCCGGGTTGTTCAGCTCGCTGAGCACCGAATAGAGCGTGGTCGTCTTGCCCGAGCCGGTGGGGCCGGTGACGAGCAGCATGCCGTGCGGGGCATCGACCGCCTTCTTGAAAACGCCGAGCGTGTATTCGTCCATGCCGAGTTGGTCGATCGAGCCGGACAGGGCGCCCTTGTCGAGCAGACGGATGACGATCTTTTCGCCGTAGACCGTGGGCAGGACCGAGATGCGGAGATCGACCTCCTTGCCCGAAAC
>JANPHH010000405.1:0-13900 GCA_031424375.1 Chthoniobacter sp.
CGGATTGCTCACCCGCTGCTCCGCGACCGTTGTCAGCGGGCCGTGGCCGGGCGCGATGATCGTCTCGCCGGGCAGCGTCAGAATCTGTTCGCGATTCGTTTGCAGCGCAGCCTCGTAGGATACCCCGCCGCCCCCCATCGAGCCGGCGAACATCGAATCACCGACGATGGCCACCGGCTGCGCGAGTCCCGTGACCACGAACGTAATTCCGCCCAGCGAATGGCCCCACGTCAGGCGCGTCTCGACTTGCAAGCCGCCGATCCGGAAAGCGGCTCCCGCCTCGAATGGTTCCGCGCCATCCAACTTCTCGCGCGCCCCGACGAACGCTTTTGCGCCCGTCTTTTCCTTCAGCCGGTCGAGATCGAAAATATGATCGCCATGCGTGTGCGTGATGAAGATCTGCGTGATGCGAAGCTGCTTTTCCGCCGCAAGATTCAGCATCCCCGAAGCATCCGCCCCCGTGTCGAAGGCCGCCGCTTCCCGCGTGGCCGGATCCCACGCGAGATACGCATTCACCGTCATGTCCTCGTAGGGCGTGTTGAACTGCGCCAGGCCGTCGATCGCGACCGCCGCCGGCGACCAGCCGCCGCTCCCGATCCCCGCCAGCGCCTTCACCCCTAAACCAAGCACCGGAGCCACTTTGGCCGCGGCCACCGGATCCCATTGCCCTCCGCGCAGCGCCTCGAGCGAGGACATTTCGATGCCCGCGCTGTTCGCGACTTGCGCGTCGGGCAGTTTCAGTCCGCGCATCGCTTTGCCGATGATGTCTGTAAAGGTGTCTTCGAGTGGGATCATAGATTTTCCGAGGGAGATGAGTTGGAACTTTAGATTTCAGGGACCGCTTCGGGCGGCACCGTTTCGGGCGCGGGCGCCACGGTGATCACGAGGACCATGGTGAGGAGCAAAATCGCAGCGCTCGCGAAAAAGGAGGTGCGACCGTAGTGCTGCACCGGGTCGTGCGCCACGAGTCCGAAACCGATCATCGGCCCGAGGAAGCGGCCGAGACTGCCCGCGCTCTGCATGAGGCCGAGCAGGCGGCCCTGGCAATGGGCGTCGGTGGTCCGCGAGGCGAGGCCGTTCAGCGTGGGCGTGACGAAGCTGTTGCCGAGCGAGATCCCGAAACACACGACCATGAGCACGCCGAGACTGTGCGTGAACGGCAGCGCCGCCATGCTCACCGCGAGCACCGCCGCGCCGATCACGGCGAGTTGTTTTTCGATCGGCCGCTTCAGCAGCCGGCGAAGCAGACCGCCCTGGAAAATGACGCCGAGCAAGCCCACGTAGGCGAGCAGGTAACCGACATGCGCCGCGTCGTAGCCGAAACGCTCCTTGCAATAGAGCGCGAAGAGCGAGGTCATGATCGAGAAGCCGATGACCGACGTAAGCTGGCTGGCCAGAATCGCGGAGATCATCCCGGCGCGGCCGCCGTGAAAGACTTCGCCGATCGTCGCCCGTTCCCGCGCCCGTGCCCGCGAGGCTTCGGTGAGCGTCTCCGGGAGGCGCAGCCAGACGAGCACGGCATTGAGCAGCGCGAGTCCCGCGGCGAAATAAAACGGCGTGGCGAGGCCGAAGTGTTTGCTCAGGATGCCGCCGAGCGCCGGCCCGATCATGAAGCCGAGGCCGAACGCCGCGCCGACGAGCCCCATGTTGCGCGAACGGTTTTCCTTCGTCGTCACATCCGCGATGCACGCCATGGCGGTGGAAATATTCCCGCCGCTCGCGCCATCGATGATCCGGCCGAGCATTAGCATCCACACGGTATGCGCGGCACCGAGGACGATGAAGCCCGTCGCCGTCCCGAGGATGCTGATGACGAGCACCGGTTTGCGTCCGACGCGGTCGCTCCATTTTCCAAAGAGTGGTGAGCAGACGAGCTGGAGCAGCGAATAGATCCCGACGATCCATGACAGCTGTGCCGGTGTCGCCTGGATCGTCCCCTCCGCGTAGAGCGGCAGCACCGGAATCACGATCCCAAAGCCCACCATGTCGATGAACAGCGTGAGGAAAATGAGGCCGATGAGCGATTTGGGCTGGGACATGCGGCGTGGCGGGCAGGAAGAATCACTGAACGCCTTTCCGGCGCAAGGCCGGAGTGGTCGCCGAGAACTCATCTTGGCTCGGCCCGCCGCGTGCCTACACTCGCGCGATGCGTTACACCCCGATCGACCCCCAGCTCTTTGTCGAGAATCGCGCCCGGCTCCGGCAGCTCCTGCCGCCCCGTTCGCTCGCCGTGCTCAACGCGAACGACATCCTGCCGACCAATGCCGATGGCACGCTCGGCTTTGTGCAAAACTCGGATCTCTTCTATCTCAGCGGCGTGGATCAGGAGGAAACGGTCTTGCTCATTTTTCCCGATGCCGCGGACGAGAAGCAGCGCGAGATTTTATTTCTCCGGGAAACGAACGAAACGATCGCCACTTGGGAAGGCCACAAGCTGACGAAAGACGAGGCGCGGAAGCGGACGGGGATCCAGCGGATCCATTGGCTGACCGACTTTCCGGATCTGTTCCGAAAGCTCATGTGCGAAGCGGAGAGCGCCTTTCTCAACACCAACGAACACAAGCGCGCGAGCGACCAGGTCGAGACGCGCGACGGGCGGTTCATCCGGCAGGTGCGCGCGCAGTTTCCCCTGCACGATTATCGCCGGCTCGCGCCGCTGATGCACCGCCTGCGGCTCGTGAAGTCCGCCTTCGAACTCGAGCTGATCCGCAAGGCGACGGCGCTGACCGCGCGGGGCTTCGAGCGCGTGCTGAAGTATGTGCAGCCCGGCGTGAACGAGTTGGAGATCGAGGCCGAACTCGCGCACGAATTCATCCGCGGCGGCGGCGGATTCTCCTACGGCCCGATCATTGCCTCCGGCGCGAACGCCTGCGTGCTGCACTATGTGGACAACGATCAGCCGTGCAAAAAAGGGCAGCTCCTCCTGCTCGACGTCGCATCCAGCTACGCGAACTACCGCTCCGACCTGACGCGCACGATTCCGGTGAACGGTCGTTTTTCCAAGCGCCAGCGCCAGGTCTACGACGCCGTCCTCCGCGTGCTGCGGGCCAGCATCGCGCTCTGCGTGCCGGGGAAGCTGCCGCGCGAATGGCAGAAGGAATCCGAGCAATTGATGGAAAAGGAACTGCTCGACCTCGGCCTGCTGAAGAAGAGCCAGATTCGCAAACAGGATCCCGACCGGCCCGCCTTCAAAAAATACTTCATGCACGGCATCGGGCACCCGCTCGGGCTCGATGTCCACGATGTCGGCAACACCACGGAACCCATGCAGGCCGGCTGGGTGCTCACCGTGGAGCCCGGCATTTATCTAAAAGACGAAGGCTTCGCCGTGCGACTGGAGGACGACATTGTCGTCACCGATCGCGGTCCGATCAATCTCATGGCCGACATCCCGATCGAAGCGGAAGCCATCGAGGAGCGGATGCGCCGCTGAGTGGGCGGACTCGGGTGTAGGGAACGCCTGTCATCCCGAGCGAAATGGAGGGAGCCTGAGCGACCAGAATGAAGTCGAGGGACCTCGGATTGCAGAGCGATCCATGATTCTTCGGAAGCCGGTGTCCCTCGGCTTCGTTACACTCCGCTCGGGATGACAACCTTGGTGGAAATTCGGCTCACCCTTCAGCACGCGGCCTTCAAGGCGCCGCCGCCGTGACCGACCGGAATCGGTAAAAGCGCGACGCGTAATCGCCCGCATCGAGGTCGACGAATTCATCGACCTCTTCATTGCTTTCGACCGTGCCGATCTCCGTCCAGTTCGTCAGGTCGGTCGATGCTTCCACGATCCAGGAAGTGGGAGCCGCCACCGCGGCCGGCGCCGCCAGGGCTGCAGCGGGAGCCGCTGTGGTGGGAATGGGTGGCCGCGCGACGATCGCATAGCGATACGGGAAGCGCAGCCGCAGCGCGCGCTGATACCGCGTGAGCGCCGGCACATAGGTGTCGCGAATGCTCACCCCGGCGGAGCGCTGCCCCGCGACCGCACCGCTCAGGATGTAAGGCACAGGCACGACGGTCGCCGGTGGCGGTTGCAGGGTGAGGGCGACACTTTCGATCGTCTCTTCGATGAGGTCGTCGATCGGATTCACGATGATCGTCGCGCTGGCGCTGCCTGCGGGAATGGTGACCGAGGTCGGGAGCGTGGCGTAGTCCACGCCATTGGTCGCCGAGCCGCTGATCGTGTAGTCCACCGTGAGGGCGGCAGTGAGGTCGCCGGTGCGCTGGACGAGGAAGCTCGCCGTGCGGCTCGGCGCGGCCGATTCGTAGGCCTGCGAATCGCTCGCACTGATCTTCACCACGGGCGTGCCCGGCAGCAGCGTCGCATCCTGAATCGTCGCGGTCGCGACCGTCACGTCATCGATCACATACCCGCCCGGCGCGGGCCACACGGGAACCGACGGACGCAGGGTGATCTGCAAGGTTTCCACCGGCTCGCTCAGCAGGTCGTAGGCGGGAATGACCACGATGTCGGTGCTGGTGGCGCCCGCCGGGATGGTGACGGTGCCGGTGAGCGTGGGGAAATCGACGCCGTTTTGCGCCATCGCGGGACGCGGTTCGGTGACGTAGATCGTCTGCTTCGGCGGGATGGTCAGCGCGTAGTTCACCGCGAGCGGAACGTCGGTCGGCCCGCTCGTGCGCGTGACCGTGAAGATGAGCGGATCGGATCCCTCCGGCGTCTCCTTCCCCACGAGATCGGTCGCCGTGATCGTGATCAGCGGGAAGGGCGGCTGCGTCACATCGTCACTCAGCACGTTGACCGTCGCCGAGGGACTCGTGCCGTAGTAGAAGCCGAACGTGCCCGGATCGTACCCTTGCGGGCCACCCTCGTTGAAGCCGATGAACGGCGGCGTGTAGAGCGACATCGTCACCGTCTCCGGGTTCTCGATCAGGAGATCATCGATGGGATTCACCAGGATCTGCGCCTCCGTGCTGCCGGCGGGGAAGGTGAACCAGCGTCCGAGGAAACTGCCCGACATCGCGCCGCCTCCCGAAGAGAGCGTGAAGTCCACGCCCTCTTTCGCCGAACCCCCGATCGCGAAGAGAAAACCGACCGTCGCCGACGCGGGAAAATTGTGCGTCACCCGGAAGCTCGCCGTATTCGGCGATCCCGAGGCGACCTCCGCGCCTTCCGCATCGAGCGCGTAGATATTGATCACCGGCAGCACTGGCGGCGGAGGTGGCGGCGGCGGCGCGACGAAGACATAGACGCTGAGCGTCTTCGTGGCGGTCACGCCGTGGTTGTTCGTGACCTGCACGGTGAGCGGTGCGAAGGCGCTCCCGGTTCCATTGAACGTCACACTCGCCGTCCCGTTATAGGGCGCGCCCGCAGCCGTCGCCGCGGGCAGATTCGTCGACCCGAAGGCCGACGTGCCGCCCCCTGCGCTGACCGAGTAGCTCACGATATATCCATCCACCGCGGACGCGGTGAAATTGACCGTCACCGGCGTTCCGACGGCGGCCGCCGCATTGCTCCCTGGCGCGGTGATCGTGACCACCGGCGCGGGCGGCAGATCGTCGCTCACGATCGTGGCGCTGGCCATTGACGGCGCTCCGATCGCGTAGGCATCCGCAGGCGCAGGCACCGTCACGATGCCGCTGGGCTGGAGGGTGAAGGTGAGCGATTCCACCGGTTCCACCACCAGGTCGTCGATCGGCGTGATCACCAAATCCACCGTCGTCGCCCCCGCGGGAATCGTGATTCGCCCGGCCGGCGCCGGGTAGCTCACCCCGGGAATCGCGGTGCCGCCGAGCGTGTAGAGGACATCCAGCGCCGGCGCGAGGTTGTTGCTCCGCGTGAGGCGAAAGACCACCGGGTCCGTGCCGCCCGGCGTTTCCGTGCCCACCGCATCCAGCGCCTCGACGGTGACGATCGCGCGCGGGGGGAGCAGCGGGTCTTCGTTGTCATTGATCGTCACCGTCGCCCGGCTGGAGCCGCTGATCGTGTACGGCGCGGGCGTTCCCGCCGGTGTCTCGGGATCGAGGTCGATCCGCACCGTTTCGTTCCCCTCCGTCAGCCAATCGTCGATCACGTTCACCACGAGATCCACGCTGCTGCTTCCCGCCGGGATGGAAACGAAGCTGCTGATCGCCGTGCCGAAATTATAATCGACCCCGCGCGTCGCCGTGCCGCTCACGGACTTGAGGTAGACGACGAGCGCGCCCGCCGTGCCCGCGCTGCGGGCGATGCGGATCGTGCCGGGATTTGCCGCTTCACCGACGAGCTTTTCCGCGGCGGTCGCATCCGGTGCGGTAATGGTCACGGTGGTCTGCGCGAGCGCCGCCGCTCCTTCGGTGAAGAATGCGCACACGATGAGGAAGAAGAGGCGAAGTTTGTTCATGGCTCGCGGGGGGGACAGATGAGGCGTTACTTCGCGTCGGCAAAATGGAACGCTCCGTCGCACGTTGCACGGTATCGACGGAACGCGACCGCATTTTTTGGTAACAGGACTGTTACCTTTCTGACCGGCCTGCCCCGGGCTCGCGCATGGAGCCGCACGGAGGGTGGGCCGCGCGTCGTTCCGACCGCACCCGCCGCTGATCGAAAATCATCTCAAAAAATCTCGTGACAGCACACTGTATATGTTTAATATACACAGCAACTCCAATCGAGCACCGTGCCTCCCAAATCGATCAAGCTCCTCCTCCCCGCCATCTCGCCCGCCGCGCCCGGCACGCTCTACGACCAAATCGTCAGCGGACTAAAACGCGCGATCAGCGAACGGCGGATCGCGCCCGGCGCCGCGCTCCCCTCCTTCCGCCAGCTCGCCGAGGAACTCCTCGTCAGCGTCATCACCGTGAAGCGCGCCTACGAAGAGCTGGAGCGTGAGGGGATCGTCTTCCGGCGGCAGGGTCTCGGCACGTTTGTCTCCGAGGGCGGCGGCGATCGTTCGCGCGAAGTGAAGCTCGATCACGCCCGCGAACTCCTGCGCAGCGCACTGCGCGAAGCAACCGAGGCCGGATTCAAACCTGCGGAAGTGCGCCGCCTCTTCCTCGAAATCCTCAACGAAAAACCATGAACACGTCCCCTGCACTCGAAGTCTCCGCGCTGGAAAAACACTACCCGCGCTTCACCCTCGGCCCGGTCGATCTCACCGTGCCCGCCGGCTCCATCTACGGCCTCATCGGCCCGAATGGCGCGGGTAAAACCACGCTGATCGACCAGATCTTCGGCATGGGTTCGCCCGACGCCGGCACGATCCGCGTCTGCGGCCTCGACCACGCCCGTGACGAGGTCGCCGTCAAGCAGCGCGCCGCCTACGTGGGCCCCGATCTCAGCTACGTCGTCTGGGGCAAAGTCGGGAAAGCGATCCGCTTCGTGCGCGGCTTCCGGCCCACGTGGGACGATGCCTATAGCACGCGGCTCATGGACTCGCTCGGCCTCAGCGCCAGCGACCGCATCGCCACGCTTTCCTTCGGCGGACGAATGAAACTCTCGCTGCTCCTCGCGTTCTCCTGGCATCCGCAGGTCCTCATCCTCGACGAACCCACCACCGGGCTCGATGCCCACTCCAAGAAAGCCATCTTCACCGAGCTCCTCGCCATCGTCCGCGACGAAGCGCGCACCGTCTTCATCTCCTCGCATCAGCTCGCGGATCTCGAGCGCTTTACCGACCGCGTCGGAGTCTTGCACAAAGGGCGGCTCCTCGTGGAAGGCGCCACTAGCGAGCTGGTCGAGCGGCATCTCCAGACCGAGTTTTCCGCGGAGAATGCGGACCATTTCTCCCGCATCCCCGGCCTCACCGTGCAGGAGCGCGACGGCTCCCGCTGGCGCGCCGTGCTCGATACCTTCACCTGCCCGCTCGCCGCGCTCACCCAGCGCGGCGCACGCGACGTGCAGACCCAGGCCCTCACGCTCGAGGAGCTCTTCCTCGCACTCACCCGGTAACTCCTCATGCGCCTTCTCTTCCTCGATTTCCTCCGCCGCCGCTGGTGGCTGCTCGCCGGGCTCTTCGCCTTCGCCACGCTCCAGCTCGCCGTGGGCATTAGCATGGTCGTGACGCCCTACGCCCTGGTCGTCCTCATCTTCGACGCGCAGCGCGGGCTCTTCCGCGCCGTTCGGACGCTCCCCGTCACCCGGCGCGCGCAGAGTTTCACGTGGTGGTTCCTCGGCGTCATGCTCGTACCCCTGCTCGTCACCATTGCCAATTTCCTCGGCGCCTTCCTCTATCAGCTCAACCATTCGCCCCTCCGCGTCACGGCGCCCGGCGGCCTGAATCCCTGGCTCGTCGCTGCCGGTGTCACCTGGGTCGGTTTCGGATACGCCGCACTCGTTTTCCTCGTTTGCGTCGGCCTGCCCACTCGTGTCGCGAGCACCCGGCTCGAGACCATCTGGCAGTCCGTCTTCGGCGGGCTCTGGGGTCTCACCCTCTCCGGCCCCAGCCTCTTCATGTTCATCCTCCCGACGACCGTCGCCAGCATCGCCCGGTGGCACTGGGTGCTCGCCGCCGCCGTTCCCTTCCTCGTCATCGCCTCCTACCTCACCGCGCCCGAGATGACCCAGCGCCGCATGTCCCCGCCCAAGGCCGCCTTGCCCGATCCCAACGCCGCGCCCGAGCCCACCATCGGCGGCGACGCCGGCACGCCCCTCCTCCTCAAGTTGCTGCTCTTTCGCCCGATCGGCATGCTTCTCTTCGTGGTCCTCGCGCAGATGCTCGTCCTCCGCCTCTTCGCCGGCCAATTGCCCACGCCAGACCACTTCGTCTTTCAACAAATCGCCGGCATCGCCGTCTTCATCGGCAGCATCGGCAACGAGTTCGTGGGAATGCGCTCCCTGCGCGTGCTCCCCATCGCCACCGCGCGACTCGCGGCTCTCCTCCTCACGCTCCCCGTGGCCTCCGGCCTCACCTCCACCCTGCTCGTCGGCGCCCTCGATTTCCTCTACCGCGTGCCGCTCCCCACAGTTACCGGCTTCCTCGCGCAGTTCCTCAGCGTCTCCGGCTTCAGCGCACTCTCCGTCGCCTGCACACTCCACATCACCTCCGGGTGGCGCATCGCCGTCTACGGCTGCTTCAGCGCGCTTGGGGTCGTCGCTTTCAATATTGCCGATACCCACGCGCTTCCCCTCGCCCTTGCCAGTTGCGCCACATTTATCACCGCCGCCCTGCTCCTCATCCGCGGCCTCCGCCGATCGTCCGCCTTCTATCAGCCGCGCCGCTTCGCCGGCATAAATTTCAGCGCCCCGTTCACCCCGCAGTAGCCATCACGAGCGCGTTTCCTCTCGGCGCGGAGGGGCATCCGGACGCGACGCGCTTCCGGCAATTCAGCGCTTCGCCGAACGGAAGGTCAGCATGCGCAGACCGTTCAGGCAGACGAGGACCGTGCTGCCCTCATGCCCGACCACGCCGATCGGCAGCGGCAGCTTGAAGCCGAGCGCGGAGACCACGAGCACGAGGATGACACACATCGCGAAGCCGAGATTCTGGTAGATCACGCGGCGGGCGTGGCGGGCCAGATCGAGGGCGAAGACGATGTTTTGCAGGTTGTCGCTCATCAGGACGACATCGGCGGTTTCCATCGCCACATCCGTGCCGGCCGCACCCATCGCGATCCCGACCGTCGAAGTCGCGAGCGCGGGCGCGTCGTTCACGCCGTCGCCGACCATCGCGACCGGGCCGATGGTCTTGAGTTCCTTGATCACCCGCACTTTGTCCTCGGGCAAAAGGTCGGCGTGGAATTCATCGACGCCCGCCTGTTTCGCGATGGCCGCGGCGACGCGGGTGTTGTCGCCCGTGAGCATCACGACCCGTTCGATGCCGTTTGCCTTGAGTTGCTGGATGACCGACGCCGCATCCGCCCGCAACACATCGGCGATCGCCACCGCGCCGAGTAACTTTGCGGTCCCGGCGCTTTCATCGAGTTCGCCGACGATCACGCAGGTCTTCCCCTGATCCTGCAGCGTGGCGACTTGCGCGGTGAAGGACTCAGGAATCGTCACGTTCTGTCCGGCGAAGTAGCGCGCATTACCCACGGCGATGCGTTGTCCTTTCACGATCCCGCTCGCTCCTTTCCCGGAGACCGATTGGAACGCGGCGCACTCCTCCAGTGCGATCCCGCGCAGTTTGCATTCGTCGACGATCGCTTGCGCGAGCGGGTGCTCGGACTTCACCTCGACCGCGCCGACCAGACCGAGCAACGCGAGCGCCGCGGCGTCCGGCGTCGCGCGAAAATCGACGATGCGGCCGTCGACCAACAAATCGGTGACCCGCGGTTTTCCTTCCGTGAGTGTTCCCGTTTTGTCGAAGGTCACGACCTTGATCGTGGCGGCCCGCTCGAGGTGGACACCCCCTTTGAACAAAACCCCACGCCGCGCCGCGCCCCCGATCGCCGAGAGGATGGATGCCGGCGTGCTGATGATGAGCGCGCACGGTGAGGCGACGACCATGACCGTCATCGCGCGATAGAACGCGACCTGAAACGGCTCATGCAGAAAGGCGATCGGCACGACGATGAGGCCGATGGTGAAAAGGATGACGCCCACCGCGTAGAACTGCTCCGCGCGATCGAGAAACCGCTGCGTTTCCGCTTTTTCCGTCTGCGCCTCCTCGACCATGCGGACGAGCTTCTCGATCGTGGAATCCTTCGCGAGTTTGGTGACGCGGATTTCCAGTCCACCGGTCTGATTGATCGTGCCCGCAAAGACCGGGTCGCCAACTTTTTTCGACACCGGCATCGACTCGCCGGTGAGCGATGCCTGGTCGATCGCGCTGCTGCCTTCGATGATCACGCTGTCGAGCGCGATACTCTCACCCGGCCGCACCACCAGCACATCGCCGACGACCAGTTCCGCCACCGGGAGTAACACCGTGGCGCCATCGCGGCGGGCGAGCGCCTGCTCGGGGCGCAGCTTCATCAGCGACTTGATCGCCTTGCGCGTCCGATCGATCGCGTAGTCCTGGAGGACATTGGAGAGCGAGAAAAGGAAAAGCAGCATCGCGCCTTCGAACGGCGCATTCACCACCGCCGCACCGAGCGCGGCGAGGACCATGAGCAGGTCGACATCGATCGTCCACTGCCGCAGCGATTGCAGCCCGGCGCGGACCCCGTAGATGCCGCCCGTGAAATATGCCCCGGCATAAAAGACATCGTGCCACTTCACCCCCGCCCGGTCGGTGAGCCATCCCGCGATCATGAAGATGAAGGTCAACACCATGCAGACCGCTTCCAACCGGTCGCCCGTCATCCAGTGCATGAACCATTCGCGCGCGTTCGTCGGCTTGTGCTCCACATCGGCCGCATAGCGTTTCACCGGAGCCCCGGTCGCGCGGACCTGCTCGATCACCTGTTCCTCGGAAAGATGCGCGTCGTCGAACGTCACCGTCATCACTCCGCCCATGAAGGTCGCACGCGCGCGTCGGATGCCCCGGATCTTCTGCGCCTTCCGCTCCAGCTTCTGCTCCGCCGCGCCCGAGGCGCGCCCGCCGAGATGCAGGATCGTCTTGCAGTATTGCTGGTGGCCGACCGGCGCCAATTTTTCGGCGACCTTCCGCACTCCCTCGTCGGAGATCACCCGCGGATCGAAGTCGATCATGACCGCATGATTCACCGGATCCACGCCGGCTCCCAACACGCCCGGTTGATCCGGCGCGGGAATCGGCACCAGCGCGGGATCAGGGTTCGACTCGTTGTTCATGCGCCGACTTTCCTCGATCGAGACGGATCGTGCAGCAACCCATTTTGCCGGAGCCATTCCACCGTCGGGGATTCATTTCCGCGGGAGCAATTGAGCGAGCCCGGCCGTGGCCCATGCCGTCGCCGCGGTGGAGAGAAACTGATGTTCGCCATACGGATCACCGTTCTCGAAATACGGCTGCGCCTTGAACTTCACGTGCGACTCCGCGAGCCATGAACCATCGGCATGCTGCGTCTTCAGCAGGAAATCGCGCGCACGAACGATGGCCGGATGATCGGCGGCGGTGCCGGTCTTGAGCAGCATGAACAAGGTCTGGCCCGTCGAGTAGGTGTCGCTCTCGCGTTCCTTGGTCTCCGCCCAGCCGCCATCGTCACGCTGCGCGGCGAAGATGGCGGCGAGCGTGCGTTGCTTCAGCGCGGCGTCACCATCGAAATGGTGCAGGCCCCACAGCCGCCAGAGCCGGTCCTGCTGATAGCGCAACGGCACCTTGGCCAGCCATTCCTCCGCGGCCAGGCGCGCCTGTGCGGCCTGCGGAGCTTGCTCCGGGCTCGCGTATGCTTTCAGCCCGATGAGCGCGAGCACCGTGTCGCCGATGAGCGATGCCTGCATCGGCGCGCGCCGACACGAGGCCTGCCAGTGCCCGTCCTTCACTTTGGCTGGAGCGTCCGCCTTGCCATCCCGCAACCGCGCGACGCCCTGAATCTGGAGCAGATACTTCACCATCGAGGTCGTGGTGTGATCCGGTGGCCTCCCATCCAGGCTCAGCGCCCAAAAGCCAAAACCCGTCGTGGCTGCACCGCCCGGGACATGCTCACCGTCATCCATGTCCGCGCTGCGCTCCGCGAAATACTTAAGCGTGGTGTCCGCCTGCGATTGCAACCACGCCCTGTCCACCGGCAACCCAGCCCGCTCCGCCTCCAGCGCCGCCAGCATCGGCAGCGTCTGATGATGACAGGAAAAACAGGTCTTATGCGTCTGCCAGTCACTCGCCGCCTGCGTCACCCGGGCCAATCCACGCCGCGTGGCGGAAGTCACATCATTCGGCTCCTCCGCCCGCGCCTGAACCACGAGGGCGAGAGCCAGAGCAAGGATGCGGAGGACGGGCTTCATATAAATAACATCTCAGCGATGGACTACAGTCGCGGTCCCGATCATGAGCCACACCTTCGCCAGTCTGCAATGCGGCTCGCGCGAATCTGGTCTGAAGTCACGCGACTCACTTCCGCCGGAACCGCACGAAATAGTTTTCCTTCAGCACGTCCTGCACTTCGCCGACCTTCTCGAATCCCGCAGCCATAACTTCGGATGCAAAGACTTCCTGCCCCGCGCGCACGTGACCCATCACGAAATCGCTGCTCTCACCGGGGATCCGTTTGAAGTCGATGAGGATCAGTTCGCCGCCGGGTTTCAGCGCCTTGTGCAGTGAGGGGAGGCTCGAATGCGGGAACTCAAAGTGGTGATAAACGTCGTGGCTTTTGAAACCAAAGCCATGATGGGCGGCCTCTGCGGGTGTGATTAATTGTGGTTCAAAGATGCGCGCGATGTCCCAGAGGGACGATGGAAATTAGCCGGTGGCGTCAGCCACCGGAACCGCCCGCCGAGCGAACCCGCCCTGAAGGGGCGGTGGAGTCGCGACGGTGGAATTCAAACGCCCCTGCCGGGACGGATTCATTTTTTTCGCGATCCGGTGGCTGACGCCACCGGCTAATTTCCGCTGTCCCTCCGGGACTACAGACTTCGCTGCACCACATTCAATCACACCGGCCTCTGCTTCATGGTCGATGGCAAGAGGTGCGGCGGCGTGGAGAAAGACCGCCTCATGGTCCGCCTCGATCCCGCCGTGGAAGCCGCCGCGCTCGCCCGGCCCGGCTGCCAGCCCATGGACTTCACCGGCCGCCCCATGAAAGGCTACGTCTTCGTCCACCCCGAGGGCTGCGAATCCGAAGCGCAACTCCGCTACTGACTCGCCCTCGCCCTCGACTTCAACCGCCGCGCCAAAGCGTCGAAGAAGCGTCGCGCTATTTGAGGCCCAAAATATCCAAGTTCATCGCAGCTCAGCGGGCTGCCGGAAATTGGCCGCTGGTCGAGCGCCGCGAACACCACCGGACCCGTCCCGACGAAAGCGGTGCGCCCTGGAAGCGGCGCGGGAACTGGAATGCGCTCAATCGGTGAGTGGCGTGAGGAAGCTCCGAGGCAAGCCAGCACGAATGACAAATCAAGCGCACTTTGCCGTGCCATTCAGGCTGAGACCGGCTAATGGAGGCGCGATGTGTGAAA
>JANPHH010000406.1:0-11351 GCA_031424375.1 Chthoniobacter sp.
GACGGTGATCCGGGCGAAGTCGCCGCCGGGAGCTTCGAGGATGGTGACGTGGCGATTGGCGGGCGCCCACACGGCGGGGTCGGTGGGGCCGAAGAGCAATACGCAGCGGGTGCCGGCGGCGGCGGCGAGGTGGGAGATGCCGGTATCGTGGCCGAGGTAGAGACGACAGTGCTGGAGCACGGCGGCCAGGTGCGGGAGCGGGAGATCGGCGGCTTCGCGGAAGACGCGGCCCGCCCACGCGGCGCGCAGGGCATCGAGTTGCGGGCGGTCGGCTTCGCCGCCGATGAGGAGGAGTTCGCTACCGGCATCCATGAGCCGCAGGCCAAAGTCGCGCCAGCGGCCGAGCGGCCAGTTTTTGCGCGGGCTGCCGCTGCCGGGGTGGATGGCCACGGGGCGGCTGCGCATTCCCCGGAGGAAATCCTCGGCCGCCGCGCGGTCGGCGGCGGTGGGATGGAGCGTGGGGGCGTGGTCTTCGAGGAAGAGCGCGAGGGATTGGAGCGGCCGGGCGAGCTGCTGGGCGGCGTGCGCGGAGTCGTCGATTTTCGCGTAGGCGGGGAGGAAGTTTTTCGCGCCGGCGCGGCGGACGTTGGCCTCGAAGAAACCGTCGGGGTCGAAGAGGTAGCTGACGATTTGCTGAAAGCTGGCAAAGTACTCCGTGAGGTCGGGATCGAGCTCGGAGCGCGGGATGAAGAAGCCGGCCATGCCGCGATACTCGATGGAGCGGCTGCCATCGGCGTAGGTGCGGCCCGCGGTGAAACCGCATCGTTCCGCCACGGCGACGATGTGGCGGTATCCGAGGATCTCGAGGTGCGCGTCGGGGAAGGCTTCGCGCAGAAGGCGGATGGCCGGCAGCGTGAGAATGAAATCGCCGATCGCGCCGCCGCGAATGACGAGCAGGCGCGGCTTCAAGTGGTGGCCTCTTCGTCTTTTTTCTTCATCTTCCTCCTCATCTACTCCGACTCCGCCCACTCAAGAAGCGGCGGGAAAAAGATGAAGATGAAGAAAAAGAAAGAGAGGTCAGTAGCTGCCGGGATTCATGCTCCCGAGCGGGCCCTGTCCCTCCCACTTTTCGGGACGATTCCACGGGATGGTGCTGACGCGGTTCGGATCCTCGCCCTCTTTCGAGGCACACGCAGAGACGAAGAATGACAACGCGACGAGCGCGAGGGCAGCGAGGAGTCGGGACGCGCGGGCCACGGGGATGAGAATGGCGGAGCCTTACGGCGCGGGTGCCGGTGCCGGTGCGGGCGCGGCGAGATTGTTGCCACCGCCCACGGACTTGTTGCGCGGGCCTTCGTAGACGACCGCGTCGCCGGGTTGCACGGTCATGCCACGGCGGACGGAACCGGGAACGATGTCGGCGATCGAGGTGGAAGGCTCGATCGAGGTAATCCGGACGCGGCCGATGACTTCACCGCCGCGGGTGACGATCATCGCACCGCCGGTGGCTGCGCCCTGGCGGTCGCCGACGTTGAGGACGACGAAGTTCCAGCCGGGATTGACGGCGAGAATCTTGCCGGTGAGTCCCTGCCGGGTGACGCCGGTGCGGTAGCGTTCGATTTCCTTGTTCGCAGCGGAGAGTTTTTCGTCAAAGTCAGCCTTGTTGCGGTTGAGCGTCTCCACCATCTGGCTTTTTTCGGCGAGTTCCGCCTTGGATTTGTCGAGGTCAGCTTTGGCATTCGTCAGCTCGGTCTGAATGCCCGCGATGTCAGGACCGCCGGGTTTGTTGCCGCCCATCTCGGCGAGTTTCTTGTTCACGTCATCGAGCTCCGCTTTGACCTTGTCCCGATCCATTTCCGCACTGGCCAGTTTGACGACGGCGTCTTCCTTGTCCTTCTTCAGCCCCGCGATCTCGGTGGTCTGGGTCTCGATCTTCGCATTGGCGGCGGTGAGATCTTCCTTGGTCTTGGTGAGTTCGCCCTCCGTTCGTTTGAGGCTGGCCTCGGTGCGCGCGAGGGTCTGGCGGGTTTCCTTGAGGACGCCTTGCAACCGGTCGATCTTGTCTTTGCCGAGGAAACCGAGGACGGCGGCGGCGAGGGTCACGACGATTGCTAGCCCGAGGAAAAGTTTGGCCATAAATTGTATCTTAGGAAATCAGGAAATCTGGGGGTTGATCGCAGTGCGGCACGAAGGCGGCGGAACGATTCGGCACCTTAAAGCTGCCCGTCACAGGCTTGGCAAGCGGTTTCACGGAAAAATCCGGAAATGGTTTGTCTTCATGTGCTTCTCGTCGATAGTCGCGGCTCCGTCAGGGACTATGGATTGAAGGCAGACGAACCCCGCCAGGGCCGGAAGGCAGCAACGGCAGTCCGACCTTCTTTGTCGTAGCTCTCTGGCGGCTTTTTGCTTTTCGGGCGAAGTGTAATCTTCGTCTTTTTTTCTTCGTCTTCATCTTCATCTCCTCTCCGGCTGGGGAAAGAAAAAGAGGAAAATGAAGAAAAAGACGAAGGGTGAGAGTCAGCGCGGGCGGATCAGGCAGCGGGCGGGCGCACCGTCGCCTTTGGCGAACTTTACCGGCAGACAGATGAGATCGTAATTGCCGGGCTTCACCTTGGCGAAATCGAGACCTTCAATGATCCACACTTCGGCTCCGAGCAGGATGTGGTGGGTCTCCACGCCGTCCTTGTAGAAGCCGCCGACGCTCAAGTAGTCGACGCCCACGGTTTGGATGCCGGCATCCACGAGATACTGGGCGCCTTCCTTGGAGATGTAGATGAAATCCTTGTCGAAAGTGGGCTTCTTCCAGCTCACGGTGGAGTTGGTCGTTTTGAAGAGGATACGTTCGCCCTGTTTCAGCTTCAGCTTTTTCAGCTCGGCGGGCTTGATGGATTCCTTGTCCTTGATCTCCACCACGCGGCACGGGCCGATGACGGCGTCGAATGGCAGGTCGTCCATCGTCTTCTGGCCGGGCAGGAAATGGAGCGGCGAATCCATGTGCGTGCCCGTGTGGAAGCTGCAGTGGATGACCGAGACATTGCACACGTCGCCCTTGGCCGTCCCGGCGTGCATCGTGATGAAGGGCGGTGGATCGCCGTGCCAGAAATGCATCTTGTTGTGAACGGGCACCGAGACGTCGATCCAGGCAGATTTTTTGGCCATAAAGTTGCCGGGGAGGAAACCGTGAACGCCGGGGCGGAAGCAACCGCGGAATTCGGAAAGGCTCCCGCGCCGGAAGGCACGGTCAAAAAAACGCTGTCATCCTGAGCGCAGCACCGCGTGGTGGCGGGTGGGCGGAAAGGTGGCTGGGGGAGCGTGGCGCGGTGCGGAGTCGAAGGATCTCTCGCATCTACGGGCAGCGGTGGTGCGGAGCGTGGCTGGCAGGCTCCTCACCGCCTCCGCCCATTGATGCGAGAGGTCCTTCGACTTCGCCCCGCCCCGCCTTCGCCCACGCGGGACTCCGCTCAGGATGACAGGGTTTTTCGGGCGGGGCGCTGCGCGCCGGTAGACTTCCGATTCACGCGCTATGCGAACTCGATGACGTTCTTGATCCCCTGCGCCTTGCCGATGAGCAGGTCGCGGTGGGCTTCGAGTTTGTGGCGGCCGGTGATCAGCGCGTTCAGTTCGTTTGGCCAGCGGTTCTTGAATTCCCCGAGGTCGCGGATCGCGTCGATGAAAGCCTGCGGGCTGGCGTTGACCGTGCCGACGATCGCCTGATTCTTGAGCACGATGTTGCGCATCAAGCTGTCGGCGCTGATCGGAATCGGTCCATGAACGGCGGGGATGCCGGTGAGGATGCAGACGCCATTGATCCCGAGCACGCGCATGAGGTCAAAGGTAACGTGCGCTTCGCCGACCGCCTCGTAGATGAGATCGATATTGCCGACCTGCCGACCGAAATCGTCCGCACCCGTGGTAACCGCGGAGATGTAAGTGGCCCCGATCGCGTCGGCGATCTCGGCCTTGAAATTCGGTTTCGGCGAGCGGGAGTAGACGTAGACGCGGAAACCTTCGACGAGCAGTTTCATCGCGCCGAGCAGGCCGATCGGGCCGGCACCGAGGACGACGGCGGTGCGGCCATGGCCACGGCCCTTGCCATCGCGATTGTGATGCTCCCAACCGGGCACGCGCCGCTGGACTTCCCACGCTTGGGCGAGACCTTTCTCTGCGACGGTGAGCGGCTCAGCCATCACGGCCACATCGCGCAACGCGGGCGGGACCTGGGTGAGATAGGCCACCTCTTCGACGAAGTATCCCGCCATGTAGCCGTGCCGCTGATTGATCCCGCGCTCGGTGAATTCCCACGTCTCGCAAAAATCCTGCCGGCCCTCGGCACAGGGGCGGCACTTCGCGTTTCCACACGGGCGGCGCACACTCGGCACCACGAGGTCGCCTTTCGCCAGGCTCTTCACCGCGGTGCCCACTTCCACTACTTCACCGATGCACTCGTGCCCGAGCAGCAGGTAATCCTCGCCGGCCGGCGGCTGGCCGTAGGCGAAGGTGCAAATCTCGCGATCGGTGCCGCAGATGCCGACCTGGAGGGTGCGCACCTTCACTTCCGTGGGCGCGGTGATGTGGGGCTCGGGATGGTCGATCAGGCGGAGTTCCCGGGCTTTGGGGACGACGCCGACGCCTTGCATGGTTTTCTGGCTCATGGAGTTTTTCGGGGGTGATGGTCGCGGGCTCGGCGATTCGCCGGAAGCGGAAAAAATAGGCTGTTCCGTATCGCCCCCGACCGGCGTGACGACAATACATTTCCCCCATCCCACCCGCCACGGGTGCCGCATTTTTCTTGGAGTGCCGGCTCGGAATGCGGCTAACTCCCCGCCCATGTTTAAAACCGGAGTGCAAATGATGATCCTGGTCCTCCTCGCCGGGCTCGTCCTGATGCGCGAGAGTCGTCAGGAGCCACTTGCTGGCTGGGACGACCGCTGGGTCGATTTCCTCGCCACGACGAGCCGCATGATGGAGTCAGAGGCGGCCGTGACACTCGTGGGCATCGATGATGGCAGCCTGCGCGAACATCCATGGCCGTGGAGCCCGCTCGATTTTTCGCTCTTTTTCCAGGCCGCGATTCCCACCAATCCCGCCGTGCTCGCGGTGGATGAAGTGCTGGACTGGGACCGCTTCGCTCTGCCCGAGGCGCAGATGAAGAAGCTGCCGCAGTATGAAAAAATCCTCATGGATCAGATCCATCGCGCGCCACGGATGCTGCTCGGCGCGCACCTCGGCTTCCCGGACGATCCGCAGGTGGCGCCGCCCTGGCAGGAAGTGCCGCTGCTTCGCAATGTGAAGGGCGACCTGCGCGAACTGCCGGAGTATCCGATCGTGGAGCGGCAGCCGTCCGAAGATTACCGGCTCGCCGCGACGATCGGCTTTACGAATCTCCCGCCCACGCAGGAACGCTACAACTCGGTGCCGCTGATCTTTCGGCAGAATGGGCAGGTCGTCCCCTCCTTCCCGCTCCAGGCCATGATCATGTGGTCGCGCCTGACGCCGGATGAAGTGAGCGTGGTGCTCGGCTCGCACATCGACCTGAGCCACAAGCGCCGGATCCCGATCGACGCCCGTGGCCGGATGCGGGTCGATTTCGCGGCGCCGCGCGGCCACGTGAGCTTCGACGATCTGCTCTTCGCGAGCGAACAGGCAGCCGCCGGCAAACCGCCCGTGGTCGACCTCAGCAAGCTGAAGGGCCGCATCGTGCTGCTCGCGCGGATCGACCAGAAATCGAAGACCGTGCCGCTGGCCGCCGGGCGCAACGGATCACCCGGCGAGCTCTTCGCCGCAGCGATCGCGACGATGCAGAATCGCTCCTACATTCGCCGCGCACCGATCTGGGCGGAGTGCCTGGTGCTGGCCGCGATCGCCACGCTGGCCTTCTTCGTGCCTCGATGGAGCAAATGGGGCACGTTCGGCGCCGCGTGTTTTACGCTCATCGTTTACACGCTCGTGGCCATGGCCGCCTTCCAACAGCAGCTCGTCTGGCTGCCCGGCGTGGTCGCCGGCGGGGCGATGCTCTGCTGCGTCCTGTTCCGGTGTGTTGCTTCAAATCAGGTCCCGAAGCCGAAGAAGCCGGTGATTCTTTGAGCGCAGCGCACGGCGACTTGATGAAGGATTGGGCGATTGGGCGATTGAATTGAGTGATCGGATCTCGCGATTGAATTGATGGGCGGCACCTCGATTGAACGATCCAATTCAATCGAACGACTCAATCGCCCAATCGCCCAATCGCCCAATCGCCCAATCGCCCAATCGACTTCCCGGCATCGGCCGCGGCGACCTGGCAACGCGGGGGGATTTAGCGGTTGCCATCGCCGAGGGCGCTCCCCATGTTGCGCCACAGGCCACATGGGGATCACCTTCACCAACCTCACGCGCGAGGTCGAAATCGGCGCGAACTCTTACCTCCTCGAACTCGCCGGCAAACGCGTGATCCTCGACAGCGGGCTGCACCCGCGCTTCGACGGCATCGAGGCGCTGCCGAATCTCGACCTGGTCGCGCCCGACTCGGTGGACGCGATCGTGCTCTCCCACGCGCACCAGGATCATGTGGGCTCGCTGCCCGTGACGATGCGCCGGCAGCCCCGCGCACCGGTCTTCATGACGGAAGCGACGCGGCAGCTCAGCGACATCATGCTGCACAATTCCGTGAACGTGATGCTGAAGAAGCGCGAGGAAGGCATCACCAGCTACCCGCTCTTCACCCACCGGGAAGTGGAAATCGCCACCCGCCGCTGGCAGCAGCGGCCGCTCCATCAGCGCTTCGATCTCACGGGCGAACGGCTGCTCGCCGATGAAGCGGCGGACGTTTCGATCGAGTTCTTCGACGCCGGCCACATCCTCGGTTCGGTCGGCACGCTGATCCGCGCGGAAGGACGCACGATTTTTTACACCGGCGATGTGCAGTTCGACGATCAGACGATCTCGCAAGCCGCGCGCTTTCCCGAACATCCGGTGGACGTGCTCATCATCGAGACGACCCGCGGTGACCGGCCGACGCCGCCCGGCTTCACCCGCGCCGGCGAGGAGGAACGGCTGGCCGACGCCATCCGCGCGTCGTTCCAGCGCGGAGCGGCCATCCTCATCCCGCTCTTTGCGCTCGGGAAGACGCAGGAAATGCTGGCGATGATCTTCGAGTTCCGCCGCCGCGGCTGGCTCAAGCAGGGCCCCGTCTACATCGGCGGGCTCGGCACGAAGCTCACCGAAGTCTACGACAAGCTCGCGCACCAAACCCCGCGGCTCCGGCAGGAACTGCAACTGCTCGACGCCGTCGCCCCCTTCACCATGGCCGGGAAATCCGCCCTGGAAACGCCGCTCAAACCCGGCCGGCTCTACGCGCTCTCCAGCGGCATGATGACCGAGAAGACGCTCTCGAATGCGTATGCTCATCGGGTGCTCAGCGATCCCCAGCACGCGCTGTTTTTTGTCGGTTACGCGGATCCCGATTCCCCCGCGGGAAGAATCCGCGACGCGCAGCCCGGCGACATCGTGCAGCTCAGCCCCGAGTTCGCGCCGCAGCCGCTAAATTGCCGCGTGGAAAAATTCAATTTCAGCGGACACGCCTCGCGGGAAACCCTGCGCGCATACGCGAACAAGGTGACGCCGAAAAAAGTGATCCTGGTTCACGGAGACGCGGAAGCCGTCGAGTGGTTTCGCGAGACACTTTCCGGCGATTTGCGGGGGAGCGAGATCCTCACGCCGACGCCGGGACACGCGATCGAGCTGTAAGAAGGGCGCTTCCCGTTTCCCTCCGTGCCCGACGATCCCAAGCCCATCCCCGCAAGTTACCGCGAACTCGTTGGCCTCTTTCGGTACGTGCTCCCGTGGCGCGGGCGCTTCGTGGGCGCGATGCTGGCGTCTTTCATCAGCATGGGCTTCGGGCTCATGTTTCCGTATCTCGTCGGCAACCTGCTCGATGCCGCGGTACCATCGGTAAAAGTGCCGCATCTCCCGCCGTGGATGCGCGATGTGAATCAAGTCGCGCTCTTCCTCGCCGGAAGCCTCGCCGCGCAGGCCGCGCTTACTTTTTTCTCGTCGTTCTCTTTCGTAAAAGTCGGTGAGAGCGCAGTCGTCGCCCTCCGTCGCGATCTTTATTCGCGGCTCATTTCGCTCCCGATGCGATTCTTCGGGGAACATCGCGTCGGCGAGCTATCCAGCCGCCTTTCAAACGATCTCGCGCAAATCCAGGACACGCTCACTTTCACCTGCGCGCAAGCCATCCGGCAGACGATGCTGCTCGTCGGCGGGATCGCTCTCATCGCGGCGACTTCGCTGCGCCTGAGTCTCGTGATGATCTCCTCCTTTCCGGTGCTGATGCTGCTCGGCGTCCTTTTTGGGCGGCGAATCCGCAAACTCTCGCGCACGGCTCAGGACCGGCTCGCCGAGACCTCGACCATCGTCGAGGAAACCTTGCAAGGGATCGCGAACGTCAAAGCATTTGGAAACGAAAGGCATGAAACGCAGCGTTACGCCGCGGGGCTTGATGGCTTCCTCCGCATCGTCTTGAAAAGCGCGCGCCTTCGCGCCGGGCTCATCTCTTTCGTCATCGTCGGCATCTTCGGAAGCATCGTGCTCGTGATGTGGTACGGCGCGCGGCTCATGCAGGCCGGCGTGCTCACCCACGGTGAACTCACGCGCTTCGTCCTCTCGACGATTTTCGTCGGCGGCAGCATCAGTTCGTTCGCGGAAATCTTTACGCAAATCCAAAAGACGATCGGTGCGACGCAACGCGTCCGCGAGCTGCTGGACGAAATCCCCGAGTCAGGACTAGCTCCAAACCCTCCTGCCCCGCTTCTCGACACTCCCCGTCTTAATGGCGCGGTTACCTTCGACCACGTCTCCTTCCACTACCCATCGCGTCCCGACTTACCCGTCTTGCGCGAGCTATCGCTCGAAGCGCGCCCCGGCGAACGCATCGCGCTCGTCGGCCCGAGTGGCGCGGGGAAATCCACAATCGTTTCGCTGCTCCTGCGTTTCTACGAACCCGACTCCGGCCGCATCCTTCTCGATGGGAAGCCCGCCGCGGAGCTCGATCTGCGCACGGTTCGCGGGAACATGGCCATCGTCCCGCAGGAAGTCCTGCTCTTCGGTGGAAGCATCCGCGACAACATCGCCTACGGACGCCCCGGCGCGACCGACGATGAAATCCGCCACGCCGCCGCGCGCGCGCATTGCGAGGAATTCATCGACGGTTTTCCAGAAGGCTTCGCCACGCTGGTCGGCGAGCGCGGGGTAAAACTCAGCGGCGGCCAGCGCCAGCGCATCGCGATCGCCCGCGCGCTGCTGCGCGATCCGGCGATCCTGATTCTTGATGAGGCCACCAGTTCCCTCGACAGCGAGAGCGAGCAGCTCATTCAAAGCGCCCTCACCGCACTCCTCGAAAACCGCACCGCATTCATCGTCGCGCACCGCCTCTCCACGATCCGCCAATGCAACCGCATCTACGTGATCGAAGGCGGAAGTGTGATCGAGAGCGGTCCGCACGAGGAACTCATTGCGCGGGAAGGTGGCACCTATCGGCGACTGGCGGAGCTGCAGTTTACAAACTAAAAGTCCGGCTCCGCGCTCAGCTATAGACCAGCAATCGCCCCGTCACATGATTGAGCAGATTGTGATTTTTGATCTTTGCGATCGTCGGAGTCGTGAGTTCCTGGCCTTCGGGAATCAGCAACAAACCAGCCGGGCTGAAGATGCCGCGCGCGAGATGCATTCCGGGACGCAGTTCGTGGAGCGTCATCTCGCGCACTTGTCGCGGCAATTCAGTGGGTTTCGCCGCCTTGAAAAAGAGTCGCACAGCATCGGGATCGAAGGCTCGGCCTGATTCCGCGACGATGACTTCACTCGCCTTTTCCGGCGGCAACCCCGTCTCGACGAATGCCGCGGCGACCGCCAGGCAGCGAGCGGTCCAGGGGATATTTTCGCCCGCGAGTCGATCGGGATAGCCGGTGCCGTCGAAGCGTTCGTGGTGCCCTCGGATCGTGGGGCCGACTGTGTTCAGGCGATCGACGAATGCCGCCATCGTCTGGCCGTAAATCGGATGCTGACGAATCGAAGTCCAGTCGTCCGGCAGACAGTCGTTCGGTCGGTTGAAAAGCTTGTGCAAAATCTCGCGATCGACGCCGACGAGTCCGATGTCGTGCAGCCATGCGCTCGCCATGAGCACATGCTTTTCCTCCGCGGCAAGGTCGGAAGTTTGCGTCATTTTCCGACAAAGCTCGACCGTCGCTTTCGTGCGCGCGCCGAGCAGTGGGTAGAATGTGTTGATGATTCGGTAACAGAGGCCGAGCGAGTGGTCGAAATTTTCGTTCAATGCCTCGTGCGCATCGTCGAGCTGATGCTTGCGCTCGATGAGTTGCTCTATCTTCACGAGCAGCTCGGTGTTCGCGTTCGCGAGCTGTTGATTGAGTTGCAGCGTGTCGGCGCGGAGTCTCACGTTGTCCACGATGAGGCGGTGGCGCTGCACGGCGTTGCCGATGGTCGCGAGCAATTCCGCACGCGACCACGGCTTCGCAAGAAAGCGAAATATTTCACCCTGATTGATCGCGCTCACGACCGTATCGAGCGCGAGCACGCCGGTGATCAGGACTCGCGACGCGTTCGGCTGCACCTCGCGCGCTTTAGCGAAAAACTCGAGGCCCGTCATTCCGGGCATGTGCTGATCGGAGACGATCGCCGCGAAGTCCGTCGTGCCGATCTCCGCGAGCGCGGCGTCGGGCGTCGAGCACGCGGTCACCGCATAGCCTTCGCAGCGGAGTTGTTCCTGCAGCGTTTCGAGAAGGTCGCGGTCGTCGTCCAGCAGCAGGACGGTTGCGGGTTCGGAAGGGAGGCTCATGGTTCAGACGAGTGCGGAGAAGGCGGGACGTTCGGTTTTTTCGGGAACGTAGATGCTGCCGAGTTCGCGCAGGCGCATTCGCGCGGCTTCGAGGCTTTGCCGCTCCAGGCCCGCGCGCGCGACCATCTCGCCGACGAGTCGGAGATTCCTCTCCTCGCTCGCGATCGCGAGATCGATGCGGCGGGCCAGCTCGGCACTGCGCCGGTCGAGACCGGCCTCGGCTGCCGTCGTCACGAGTTTAGCGAGCAGCGAATCTTTGCAGGACTGGATCGCGGCGACTTCGCCGAAATCTTCCGCGCCGAGCGAGGCCGACTCGTTTTGCGTCAACCGCTCGTAGTCGGTCAGCAACCGCCAGAAATCCTGCTCGGCGCGCATTTCAGGCGGCCTGACACTGAGACTGATCGAGCATCTGCGCCCACGCGTCGCGAAGCTCGCCGAGCAGCCGCTCCACAGTCTGAATCGGCGCGGATTCCTTCGCGAGATTCGCCTTTTGAAGCTGGTCGATCATGAAGTCGTAAAGCGCATACATCGTGGTCGCGAACTCACCGCCGATCTTCAAATCGAGGCTGCACTGGAGTTCGCG
>JANPHH010000407.1:0-2662 GCA_031424375.1 Chthoniobacter sp.
GCGCCGGGGCGAACCTGGTCGGCGAGGTCGAGCGTTCCGACCGCAGTTCCATCGACTGCGATGTAAATCGTCGTGCCGGTCGGCTCGTAAGACAGCATCGGCGTTTGGACATCGTTCTCGTTGAGGAACGCCGCATTCCCGGCGAGCACCTTCTTTCCTTCGACGGTCGCCTTCACTCCCCGGCCTTGCACCATCTCGAACTCCGTCGGCTCGGGCACGGAGAGCTTCATTTCCTGCGCGCGGGC
This sequence comes from Chthoniobacter sp., assembly GCA_031424375.1. Classification (GTDB taxonomy): domain Bacteria; phylum Verrucomicrobiota; class Verrucomicrobiia; order Chthoniobacterales; family Chthoniobacteraceae; genus Chthoniobacter. Next base: position 246 of record JANPHH010000407.1, read on the forward strand.
AACGACTGCTTTGGCCAGCGGATGACCGGAGCGGCGGTCTGCGGCGGCGGCCACTCGCAAGAGTTCTTCCTCACTAAATTGTGAGCCGTTTGGATGAATCGCGGCGACGACCGGTTGGCCGACGGTGAGCGTGCCGGTCTTGTCGAAAACCATCACGTCGGCTTTGGCGAGCAACTCCAGATAGATGCCGCCTTTGACCAAAATGCCGTGGCGGGCTGCGCGTGCGATAGCGGCGATCATGACGAGCGGTGTGGCCAGTCCGAGTTCGGCGGGCGAGGTGAAGATCAGCAAGGTGATGATCTTGCGGATGTCGTGCGTGACGAGATAGACGCTGAGCAGGAAGACGAAGACGACGGGGATGAGCCAGGCGGCGACTTTGTCCGCCAGCTTTTGCACGGGTGCCTGGAGTTCTTCTGCGCCCTCCACCAGCGCGATGATCCGCGCGAACATCGTCTCCTTGCCGAGTTTGTCGGTGCGAATGTCGAGCGCGCCCGATTCCACCAACGTCCCGGCGAGCACGGAGCCATCGACGCCCTTTTCCTGCGGCAGACTTTCACCGGTGATCGGCGCTTCGTTCACCGCGCCTTGCCCGCCGACCACGGTGCCATCGACGGGGATTTTCTCGCCGCCGCGCACGAGCACGATGTCGCCGACTTTCAGCTCGGCAATGGGCACGGAGCGTTCCTTTCCATCCGCGCGCACCAGCGCGGTCTGCGGCACAGAACCGATGAGTGCTTTGATCGAAGCGCGGGCGCGGTCTGTGTTCAGCTCCGCGATGAACGCGGCGATCAGGATGATCGTCATCAGCACCGCGCCGGCGACGTATTCGCCGCCGATCATCGCGATGATTGTGGCGACGGTGACGAAAATCTCGGTGCCGATCTTGCGCTCGCGGAAGAGATCTAGCATCCCGGTCTTCACCAGCGGATACAGCCCGAACGCAATCGCCGCGTAGAGCGCCGGCAGCGGCAGGAAGCCTCGCCAGTAAAGCAGCGTCATGATTCCCACCACGACGATGCGCCCGATTTCAAACCAGCGCTCCCGCGTCAGAAGTGTGCGCAGGGAAGTCTTTTCGGGAGGGCTATTGGTCGGGCTTGGATTCATAGCGTGGCGAATCAGACGGTGGCGGGCTCGGGTTGAATCATGCCGGTTGTCTTCGCCGCGGGAGTGGAGTTATCGCGCTCGAACATCCAGTAGAGCACCGGGAGGACGATGAGCGTGAGAAGCGTGGAGCTGATAATACCGCCGATGACGACGGTCGCGAGCGGGCGTTGAACTTCCGCGCCGGCGCCGGTGGCGAGGGCCATCGGGACGAAGCCGAGCGAGGCGACGAGCGCGGTCATGAGGACGGGGCGCAGGCGGGTGAAGGAGCCTTCGAGGACGGCGTCGCGGATCGCGTGGCCTTTCTCGCGGAGCTGGTTGAAGTAGGTCACGAGCACGAGGCCGTTCAGCACGGCCACGCCGCTGAGCGCGATGAATCCAACGGCGGCGGTGATCGAAAATGGCATCCCGCGCAGTGCGAGCGCGGCGACGCCGCCGGTCATCGCGAGAGGGATGCCGCTATAGACGATGAGCGCCTGTCGCACGCTGCCGAAGGCGAGGAAGATCAGGATAAAGATGAGCACGAGCGCCGAGGGGACGACGACGGCGAGGCGCGTGCGCGCTTCCTGCAAATTCTTAAACTGCCCGCCAAACTCGACGATGTAGTTTTCGGGAAGCTTCACCTGCTCCTTGATCCGCTGCTCGGCGTCGCGGACGAAGCCTTCGATGTCGCGACCACCGAGATTGATCATCAGCGCAGCACGCCGCTGCGCGTTGTCGCGCAGAATCGGCTCGACTGTCTTCAGGGTTTTGAATTCGACGACGCTGCCGAGCGGGATGAGCCCGGTTTGGCCGACGCGCAGCGGCAGCTTTTTGATCTGCTCATCGTCGGCCCGCAGGTTCTCCGGCATTCGCACCACGATGCTCCGGCGGCGATTTCCATCGATCACCGTGCCGACGATCTGCCCGCCGAGCGCGGCGCTGACGGCCTTGTTCACCTCGCCTGCCTGGAGGCTGTAACGCTGAAGCGCGTCACGCTTCACGTCGATCTGGAGCTGCGGCGTGCGGCCATCCGTCTCGTATTCCACCTGCGAGGCGCCGGGCGTTTTTTCGAGGATGTCCTTCATTTGCGTCGCGAGCTTTTCGAGCACGTCGTAGTCGTCGCCGAAAATCTTCACGGACAGCTCGGCCTTGGTGCCTTCGAGCATCTCGTTGAAACGCATCTCGATCGGCTGCGCGAAGAGGATGTCGTAGTCGGGATTCATCTTCTTCAACACCGCCTCGATCTGCTCGCGCAGCTCGGCCTTGTTCGTCGGCCGGCCCGCGGTCTTCGGCCATTCGCGCATCGCTTTGTAGAAGATGTAAACGTCGCTCTC
>JANPHH010000408.1:0-16937 GCA_031424375.1 Chthoniobacter sp.
AACGGCGGCCACACCTGGCCTGGCAACGAACCCATCGTCGCCATGCTCGGCAAATCGACGAAGGACATTTCGGCGAATGATTTGATGTGGGAGTTTTTTCAGAAGCATCCCATGAATCCCGCCGCATCCACAGCGGCGGAACCAAAACCGTGAAAGCGTTTCCTGCTTTCCTGTTCGCAGTCGCGTCCGCGATTTCAATCGCGCAGGCGCAGAGCCCAGCCCTCGTGACGCCTCCAGCGCGTGCGCCGCGCGTCGAGTTCCACACGTTCGAGAGCAAGGCGGCGAAGGCGAAAGTCAGCTACCACCTCTACTCACCGGAGATTTACGACACGGAGAAGGAGCGGCGTTTCCCGGTTCTGTATTGGCTGCACGGCAGCGGCGGCGGGCTCGCGGGCATCGCGCCGGTGTCGGCATGGTTTGATGCGGCGATCCGCGAGGGGAAGATTCCGCCGATGCTCGTGGTCTTTCCCAACGGGCTGGCGTCGAGCATGTGGTGCGACTCGAAGGACGGCGCGGTGCCGATGGAGACCATCGTCATCAAGGAATTGCTGCCGCACATCGATGCGACGTGTCGCACCATCGCCACGCGCGATGGGCGTATCGTCGAAGGCTTCAGTATGGGCGGCTACGGCGCGGCGCGGTTGGGCTTCAAGTATCCGCAACTCTTCGGCGCGGTCTCCATCCTCGCGGGCGGTCCGCTGGATTTGGATTTTGCCGGGCCGCGTGCCACCGGCAATCCCACCGAACGCGAGCGCAACTTGAAGGACACCTTTGGTGGCGACCTCGAATACTACCGGTCGCAGAATCCCATCACAGTGGCGGAACAGCAGGCCGATGCGGTGCGCGGCAAAGTGCGCGTGCGAGTGGCGGTCGGGTCACGCGACAACACGGGGCCGCTCAATCGCGCCTACTCCGAGCATCTCAAGAAGCTGAACATCGCCCACACCTTCACCATCGTGCCCGATGTGGGCCACGACACGCTCGCGCTTCTCAAAGGTCTGGGCGAGGCGAACTGGGAGTTCTATCGATTGTCGCTTGGCCCCAATGCGGCCACCATTTCCCGATGAAACCGGCGGGCATCTGCTTTCGCCTCGCGCTGCGGCTCGCGTTCGCCGCGTTGTTCGTATTGCTGCCGCGCGCTGAGGCGGCGACATTTGCGGATGAGGTGGCGCGGCTGGCGACGCCGCTCGTGGATGCCTCGGGGCTGACGCCCACGCGTTCGGTCGGCCTGGTGGTCATGGTGGTCACGGACCAGGGCACGCGGACGTTTGGCTTCGGCGCACGCAGCGCGGGCGGCGCGACACCGCCGGATGGCGACACGTTTTTTCAAGTCGGCTCCATCTCGAAGACCTTCACCGGACTGCTGCTCGCCGCGCAGATTGAAAGCTCCGGCGGCACGTTGCTAGCGAGCACGCCGGTCAATGCACTGCTCGCGCCCGACCTTCGGATGCCCGGTTTCGGCACCCAGCCAGTGACCGTCGCGCAACTCGCCACGCATTACGGCGGACTGCCGGCGTTCCCGAACAACATGACCGGTCCGGCGTTTTATCCGGCGCAGGGTTACACGCGGGCGCAGCTCGCCACCTATCTCTCCGGCTTCACACAGAGTGTGGCACCGGGCACGACCTACGAATATTCCAACACCGGTTCCGGCCTGCTCGCGCTCGCGCTCGGCGACCGTGCCGGCCTCGCGCCATATTCCGCGTTGCTCGCGGCGCAACTCACCGGCCCGCTCGGCATGAGCGACACAGGACTGAACGAGGTGCCGTTCACCAACGGCATCGCCCCACGACTCGCGCAAGGCTATCGCAGCACCGGTGCCGCGTTGGTGCCGATGGCGCTCTCGGACATGGGCGTGCTCGAAGGCGCGGGCGAAATCATCTCAACCGGGAACGACATGGCAAAGTTTCTGCGCGTGCTCTCAGGCATTGCACCGTTTCCGGTAGCGGGCGCGGTCGAGCGCGCCACGGCACCGCGTGCGCCCGGTGCGACCGGCACGATGACGGGCTACGGCCTCGACATTTACACCGTTGCCGGCGGCGTGCAGCAGTGGGAAAAGGCGGGGCTTGTCGCGGGCTACACCGCCTACATCGCCTTTCGTCGCCAGCCCGGCGCGGCGGTCGCCATCCTGTCCAATCGCGCTCAGCATCAGGCTGTGGTTTCAGTGGCGCGGGAGGTTGTGAATCTGCTCACTCCACCACCGGTCAGTGTCGAAGTGACCGGACCGGGAGTGATGAGCATCAGCTTTCCCGCCGCCGCCAGGCTCTCTTACAAAGTGCAGACCTCACCGGACCTCGTCGCGTGGGACGACTTCACTACGCTGACCAACACAGCAGACACCGCTACGACCCTGAGCACCACGATCCCGATGTCACCTCCGCGCGGATTCGTGCGTCTGCGCTACTGAACCGCGACCCGAATGCCGCTCCCTCCGCGAAATCCGATGACACCTTACCTGCCCCGCGCGCTGCTCCGATTCGCCCTGCCGCTGATCGCGACTGCCGGCATTGTCAGCGCGCAGACCTACGACTTCTCCGCCGCCACTGCGCAGTTTCAGAACAATCTCTCGCTCTACGGCGGTCGCGTGATTGCCATCATCGAACAGGGCGACCGCGGTGAAATCTTTCGCTATCAGGCTGGGCTGATCTGGCCGAATACCAAGGCCGGCATCGCCTCCTGCACGAAGTGGCTCTCCGGCGCGGTCGTGCTCATTTGCGCCGAACACGGCTACTTCGGGCTCGATGATCGCATCGGGCAGTATCTGCCGATCTTCGACACTTACGGAAAGGGCGACATCACCATCCGCCAATGTTTTGCGATGAAGTCTGGCCTGTATCTCAACAGCCCCGAATACGAGATCGACCGCACGCTCACTCTCGCGCAGTCCGTCGATCTCATCGCGCAGAATACACCGATCATCTTTCCCCCCGGCACCCAGCTCGCCTACGATGGCGACGGGATGCAGATCGTCGGGCGCATTTGCGAAGTCGTCACCGGCAAGAGCTGGGCCGCGCTCGCGCAGGAAGTCCTCTTCGGTCCGCTAGGCATGACAACGGCGGATTACCTCTACTTCGATCTGAATCCCGCCATCGCCGGCGGCGCGCGATGCAGCGCGGAGGACTATCTGAAGTTCCTCCGCATGCTGATGAACAACGGACTCTCGACCAGCGGGACCCCGGTGATGTCGAGCCGCAGCGTGCAGGAGTTTTTCACGAACCAGACGCTCGCGCTGCCGGAGTATTACAGCCCGTGGCCGGTGGCGTTTTACCCTCCGTATTTCCAACGGCCTGACTACGGAATGGGATCGTGGATTTTCTCGCAGCATCCGACGACCGGAGTAGTCGAAGAAGTCGGAAGCCCGGGCGCCTTTGGTTCGTTTCCGTGGGTGGATCGGAAGCGCGCCCTGCGCGGGATCATCTTCATGTTTCAAGCCACCGCCAGCTCCTCTGCCGCCCATGCCAACAGTCTCCGCGTCCTCTCGCTCGTGCGCACGGAGATCGATGCGAAGGGCCTCCCGCCGCTGCCGCCGCCGAGTGCGTTCGCACTGAGCCGCATCGGAGATTTCCTGAAGCTCGACTGGCAGGGCGGCGCACTCGAGACCTCGCCCGACCTGCAAACGTGGACGCCGCTCCCGTGGGCTAGCGGTCCTTTCCTCGAACAGCTCAAGCCCGCGCCCGCAACGCGACTCTTCTACCGGTTGCGGCTTCAGCCGTAAGGCAAGGGGCGCACAAGGAGCGGCGACATTCCTGTCGCCGTCGTCGCTCTGCACCGGAGGCGCACCATTCATGGGGACAGGCGGTGGCGACCACCTCGGCGCGTAGAAAATTTGCCGCTTCGCGCGATGGTGGGTCGGCGCCAGGAATGTCGCTGCTCCTTTGCTCCCCCACGTCACATCGCGCGGCGGGAAATCGCGACTTCCGTGTAACCTTTGGCCCGCTCCGGGATAAGAGCGCCTGTGAAACCCTCGTTCGCCCCCGCCCTTCTCGCGCTCTGCGCCTTCCTTTTCAGCCAAATCCCGTCCGCCCTCGCCGCGCCGAACATCCTCGTCGACCTCGCCGATGATGCGGGGTATGCAGACTTCGGGTATCAGATTGGCGGCATCAATGGGGACTTCAATGGGCTGACGCCGAACATTGATTCCATTGCCACGGGTGGGGTGAAGTTTAGCAATGGCTATGCGAGTTGCTCGGTTTGTTGTCCTTCGCGGGCGGGGCTGATGACGGGGCGGTATCAGAATCGTTACGGCATGGAGGTGAATCTGGGCAGCGAGCTGAATGCGGGATTGCCGACGACGGAGAAGACGATGGCAAACACGCTGAACGCGCTGGGTTATCGCACCTATGCGCTGGGGAAGTGGTGGCTTCCTCGGCGGTGAGCGCACGTTTTACCGCTACACGGGCAGCAACAACGCCAACAAACTTCAGCGCAACGGCTCCTTCATCACGGAGACGGCGGGGCAGCCTTACTTCACGGACATGCTGGCCTCGGCGGCGACGGCCTACATCGACACGCACGCGACGAATTTTCCCGCGCAGCCGTTCTTCATGTATCTGGCCTTCAATGCCGTCCACACGCCGCTGGAGGCGGACAGCGTGCGGCTGGCGGACCCGCGCATCCAGGGCATCACGGTGCCGGAGCGCAAGACACTCGCAGCCATGACCATCGCGATGGATGATGCGGTGGGCGCGGTGCTGGCCAAGCTGGCGCAGCGAGGGACGACGAATGATACGCTCATCGTCTTCCTCAGCGACAACGGCGGACCGGAAAACAACCTGAGCCTCGACGCGCCGAACTGGTCGGACAACAGTCCGCTGCGGGGCAACAAGTCGCAGAACCTCGAAGGCGGCATCCGCGTGCCCTTTGCGATCAAGTAGCCGGCGCGAATCGCAGCTACGACCTCGATGGCAAGTTGCTCTGGTCGCTGCGCGGCATGTCGAGCATCACCATCGCCACGTCGTATGCGGCCGATGGTTTGCTCTACCTCAGCTCCGGCTATGTCGGCGACAAGTTGAAGGTGCTCTACGCCATCAAGCCCGGCGCGAGTGGCGACATCACACCGCCCGCCGGTGAGACCAGCGGTGAGTTTCTCGCATGGTCGAATCCCGGCATCGAGACCCCAGAGCCGGATACTCGGGTCGGCGGCTGCGGTCATATCTTTCATCACAGTTTCATCACGATTTCGGCACGAGGCACGGTTTGATTGTGTCGCCAGATTGTGGCTTGTCATATTTCCAGGCGCTGAACATGATCGCGCTGTTGGGCCGCATCGGGCGGTGGTGGAAGAAAGAACTTCAAGCATATGAGACCCTTGAATGGATACATCCGAGCGCGGCCAGCCACTGCCCTTGCAGCGGGGATCATATTCATTCTGAACCTGCCGATCGCATGGGCAGACGTCTTGTCTCGGCATTCGGCGAGCGCCGACGGAGGTGCGGAGGTGTCGCAGCCAGGCCCATCCGAGGTCGTCGCGCTGGCCTCCCCGATCCTCGTCGGCGGTTCGCGGGCGAATTTTCTCAACGTCAGCGTGGTCGTCGCTCCGCAGCCATGATTTCAGAACCCAACCAACCCATACCACCAGAGATCCCCATGCAAACTAACGAACCAACACGCCCGCTTTCCCGGCGCAGCTTTGCAGGCCAGGCCCTGCTTCTCGGCGCCGCGATGGCGCTCGGCAAGTCCCCCGGCATCGCGGTGCCGCCACCCGATGTCCTCCACGAAACCTTCAACGCGCTCCTCGCCTTCATCCTCCCCGGCTCGGACGCGTATTCCGTGGCGCAAGGCGTGAGCACTGTGGATCGGGGTGGCGTCGATGCCGGCGTGATCGAGGTGTTCATCGCGACGCTCGACGACACGACGCCTTTCGTCCCGAATTTCTCCGTACAGGTCGCCGCGATCCTGAACGGGCTCGCGCAAGCCGTCGATGCGACGCCGGGCGGGCCGTTCACTTCGCCCTTCGCCAATCTGAGCTTTGCGGAAAAGGCCGCGGTCTTTCAGGCGATGGATGCGACCCCGCAGTTCGTGCCGCTGGCCGGCGTGCTGCCGCCCTTCGTCGCCTTCATCTGTTATTCGGAGTCGGGCACCTTCGATCCGCGGACGCGAACGCTCACCGGGCAGCCGCTCGGCTGGCAGCTTTGCCAATACCAAGGCGTATCCGACGGCCGCGCGGAATTTCGCGGCTACTTCCAGAACCGCACTGCCTGCGGCAAGAACCAATAAGGAGAAATATTATGCGTGATGTCATCATTGTCGGGGCAGGCGGCGGCGGAGCCGTCATCGCCAAGGAACTCGCCGAGCGCGGGCTCGATGTATTGCTGCTCGAAGCGGGCGCGCGATTCGCCGATCCGGAGCGCGATTGGACTCATTTTGAAAGCGACGCCAATAATCCGTCGCGCGGCTACTTCCGCTTCGGGCCGGCGGATCGCACGAAAGTTCCGTGGGTGCGCGAACTCGCGCAGAGCACGCTCCTGCTGCAGCTCGCCGGCGTCGGCGGGACGACCAACCATTACTCGGGCAACTCGCCCCGTTCCGCCCCCGGCGCCTTCATGGACTATCGCGGACGGGATCGCGACGCCTACGACAAGGATCACCTGTTTCCATTCGGCTACCGGGAGATGTTGCCGTATTACGAATGGGTCGAGGAGACGCTGCCCATTCAGACCGCGCCGATGACGCTGAAGGAGGAGATCTTCTTCCGTGGTGCAGCCACGCTCGGTCTGCCGGTGGAGACCTCGAAGAACATCACCCGCGCCGCCTATCGGCCGCAGGAAAACGCCATCCTCCAGCCACGGGGATTTGCCGGACGCACGAGCAATCCGCGGCTGGTCGCTTACCCGCACTCGCAGGGCTGCACCTTCTGCGGCCACTGCGCGCAGGGCTGCTACATGCCGCTACGGGCTCCGATCAATCTCAAGGCGAAGCGCTCCACCTCGGTCAGCTACATCCCGATGGCGATCACCGCCCACCGCTGGGCGCGCCGGGGCAAAGCGATCACGCTCATTAGCGATGCCTTTGCCACGCGCGTCGGCACGGACAGCGGCGGCAACGCGCGCACCGTCACCTGGCGGGTCGGCGCGACGGGCGAAAGTTTCACCGAGGAAGCGCGCACCATCGTGCTCTCCTGCGGGGCCGTGGAAACGCCGCGCCTCTGGCTGAACAGCGCGCTGCCGAATCCGAACGGCTGGGTCGGCGTCGGGCTCACCGATCACTTCGTGGACGCGGTCTCGGGGCTCATGCCCTACGACACCGGGATGACCCGTGGCCCTGGCTCGAATGGGCGCATCGACTATCCCGGCGTCGGCATGCTCGAAGTCGTCGGCGAAACGCCGGGGCTCTGGGCCGGGCTCGGCGCCTTCAGCGATGCCGGCATCGCCGGAGCGTATAACAACGGCTTCCCCTATCCCAGCTATGGCGCGGACCGGACCGGAAGACTCATCGGTCGCGACTTGAAGGAAGCGATGGCGAATGTCGATCGCCTGCTGCTCATCGACGTCTTTACCGACGACGATGTCGAGGCGCAGAACCGCGTGAGCCTTTCCACCGCCTATCCGCCCGACGAACACGGCGCGGTGCCGAAGGTCGAGATCCAGCACCGCAACCGCTCCGCCCGCACCATTGCGAATCGCGAGTTCCTCGTGGAAAAAGCGGTCCGCCTGCTGCGCTCGCTCGGCGCGAGGAAGGTCTATCGTACGGGCAAGTCGCCCTTCGTCATTCACAGTCACTCGACGATGCGCACCGGCTTGCGCGCCAGCGACTCGGTGCTCGACGCCAATTGCGAAGCGCGCTTCGTGAAGCGGCTCTTCGTGGCCGACAACTCCGCGCTCGCCAACGGCCTCGGCGGCCCGAATCCGACGCTGACCACGCAGGCCCTCGCGACCCGCACCGCGGAGAAAATCTACACGCGCTACTTCGGCGGCCGATCCTGGGTGGACCGCGAGTCGCCGGTCTCCTCGATTGATCCATCGGTCACGCGCGCGCTGGTCGAGTGCGGCCATGCCGGGCGTTAGGGCGACGGCGACCCCATTCCAGATGCCTTTCATCCCGCGACTATCGAACCTGTATGACCGGGTCATGGCCCGGAGCGGCGACCGACGACTGGTTAATGGCCTGGAGGGCGGCGGACGACTGGATCCTGGCCCGGAGGGCCGGCGGAAATTAGCCGGTGGCGTCAGCCACCGGATCTCGGAGGAAAACCACGCGCCCCGGAGGGGTGCCGGAAAGCACCGCGATTCCGACACCCCTCCGGGGCGGCCCGCGCTGTGGACCGTATCCGGTGGCTGACGCCACCGGCTAATCTCCATGCACCCTCCGGGTGACAAACGCCTGAACCAGTTTCGCGAGACTCAATAGGAACCCCAAACCCAACAAGGAAAAGAATGACATGAAACTGACACACGCAATATCCACCTGTCTTGCCGCGCTTGCGGCGCTCTCCCTCATCTCAGCGCGCGCTGATTTCGTTCCGTTGCCACCGAACACTCCTGAAATTCCGGGTCTGAGCCTCTCAGCAACGAATGGTCTCACCGGCACTGTCATCTCGGACCAAACGATCGATTTCTCATTTGCCCTGAATCCTTACTCCTATACAGGCTTGAATGTTCAGGCCAGCCCAGTGGCGCTTACGTTCCGCGGCGTCAATATCACCATCCCTTCTTATCTGATCAATCGTTACTTGGCTGTTCCTGGCACACAGGCTGGATGGTCCGGTTCACCGATGCAGTTTCCGACCCAAGGTAAATTGCGCTCCCTTGTGGTGGATAACGGCGGGTTACGCGACTACTACTACCAACTCTCCAACACGAGTGCCGGTCCCGACATTTTCGGTGATTTGGATGTTTTTCGCCTGACCTTCGGCGGATTTCTTCCAAATGAAATCCTGTCGGTATCCTACAGGACCGATGGCCTGGCAGGGCTGGTTGGTGCGGGAACTTGGGTCACAGGCAGTCAACCGCCGGCCACTGCGGATCGTGGCGGGACTACTGATATTGGTTTCGACTTTCCCACTCAACCTCCCATCCCTTTTGCAGGTAGCGCCAATTGCCTGAATTCTGCCGAAGTGAGCAATTTTCTCGTCATTAGGACGACTCGCACCAGCGATCTTCCATTCGGCAACGTGACGGTCAGCGGCTCGGGGACGGCGACCGTCTCTGAGCCCGCTCCACTGCGGATCTTGTTCCAGCATACCGGCAGCACCGTTCCCGCGGCGGAGGGCTGGCAGGCCATCGGCTTCAGCAGCGATGCCACTGCGGGTCCAGTCAACGACGCGGGGACACCCGCTTGGTTTGCCAACGACACGAGCCTCGCGGGAGGCTCGTATAAATACTATCGCGCCGATGTTTCGAACGCGCAGGCAGCCACGGCCACCAGCCTTGGCTGGACGTTGATGGCAAGGGTACGCGTGACGGCAGCCTCGACCACATCGCAAGGCTCGCCCTACGCAGGTTTTTCCAACGGCCCGCGGACTTTCATCATGTTCTTCGGAAAGTCCAATGATGCGACCCCGCAGCCGGGGGATGCGGGCGTCACGCTCTATGGCGGTGCCTATATCACCGTGGCAGGTGGGATGAATGCCTATCACGATTACAGCCTCGTTTACGATCCCGTCGCCGGCTCGGCGGATTTGTTTGTGGATGGGGTCGAGCGGCTGAGCAATTACACGGGCATCGCCATCTCCCAGCAGTTCGTTGAATGGGGAACCGGGTCGAGCGGGGCCGATGGGAGCGCCAATTTCAACCTGGTGAAATTCAGCGTCACGCGTCCGCTGCCGGCCTGGCGGCAGCTCCAGGGTTTGTTATCCAATGGCTCGCAAGACCTCGCGAATCCCTCCAGCGACGGCACCGCGAACCTCCTCAAATACGCCTTTAACATGTCCTCGAACGCCGGGGATCTGGCCATCCCTAATGTCGGCGTCCTGCCGGCAAACGGCACCGCCGGGCTTCCCTACGTCGCCCGCGATGCGCAAGGACGGTTGGTCATCGAATTCATCCGCCGCCACGCTGACACCAAGCCCGGCGTCACCTACACCGTCGAGACCGGTGACGATCTGGCAAACTGGCAGCCGCTGAGTCTGAGCGGCGCGACGGTGGTGCCCGTCGGCGCGCTTTGGGAACGTGTGACGGTCACCGATCCCGTCGTGACGGGCAAACGCTTCGGCCGGGTGCGCGTGCAGGCGTCTGAGACCTACACGAACGACTTCAATGCCGGCCTCGGCACTGCCAGCCTGCGCCGCGATGCGGTGTGGACCAGTCAAGCCGTGCGACTGACCGATGCCGTCAATGGCCAGTTCGGAGCGGTCGTGCTCGATGGCATCGAGGCGTGGCCCGCCGTCAGCGGATTTACCGCGCGATTCAACGCCACCCTCGGCCCCACCAGCAACGCCCCTGCCGATGGCCTCAGCTTCAGCGTGGGTAATCTTGGCACCGATGCCTGGGCTGAAGCCGGCCCGCCCACGAGCCACCACCTCTCGATCGGGTTCGACACGTTTGAAAATGGCGTCGGCATCTCCGAAGCCACCGGCATCCACCTTTGGGTGAACGGAACGCATGTCGCCCACAACGCCCTCGACCCCTACACCAACGGCGTCGCGGTGCCGGTGGAAGTCAGCTACGACACGGCGACAGGCGTGACGGTGACTTTCGACGGCGCGGTCATTTTCAACAACGTCGCCGCGCCCGGCTTCAGCTTCCAGCCCGGCGACCGCTTCGGCTTCGGAGGCCGCACCGGCGGCTTCAATGAACGCAAAGTGATCGACGACGTGGAGATCACCACGCGCCGACAAGCATGTGGCGCACCGGCGCAATTTTTTAAGATGACCGTGAGCGGCAACCCAATGACCATCCCATGAAAATCCAGCACACTCCCTGGCAGACGCTGGCTGCCTTTGCCCCTCACCACGGCCCGCTCCCGCAGGCGCCGCATCTTCTCAACGAAGTCAGCGCGCTGTTTTGTCTCAGCGAAAACCGAGATCGAAGCGATGAAACCGCAGAACCCAACCATCCCCCAACTGAAACAACAACCCCGATGAAAAATAGAGCTGCAACTTGTTGCTCATGGCTCCGTTGCGTTTTCGCGGCGCTGATCCTGATCGTTTCGCCAAGCGTTTCCCTCGCGCAGGCGGGCGCGCTCACCTTCTCCGCCGCCTCACAACAATACGTCACGGTCCCGAACTTCCACAGTCTTGGCGTCACCACCGAGGTCACGGTCGAGTTTTGGGCCAGGTTCACCACCACGGCGGCGCAGGCCGCCTTCGGCCTCGATCCCGATAGCTCCGCCAACCGCTGCTTGGCGCACCTCAACGACAGCGACACGAATATCTACTGGGACTTCGTCGACATCTCCAATGGCGGGCGCGTTTCCGTCGCCAATTCAGGGGGATCTGCGGCGGGCTGGACGCACTACGCTTTCGTGGCCAGCCAGAGCGGGAACTTCATGAAAATCTACATCAACGGCACGGAGGTCGCCTCGGTCGCGAGCTTCAATGCCTTTGAGACCGCCGTCGCATCCGCGCTGCGCATCGGCGGTGGTGGGGCTGATTTTTTCACCGGCTCGATCGATGAGTTCCGCGTGTGGAATGTGGCGCGCACGCCGACGCAGATCGCCGCCTCGCGCACCAGCCCAGTCGCGGGCAATGCGACCGGCCTGCCCTGTATTTCAAATTCGACGAAGCCAGCGGCAACACCGCCATCAACAGCGCCACGGCCACCGGCACCGCTCGCAACGGCACGCTGGTGAATGCGCCCACCCGCATCTCCCTGGCGCCGACGACCCTCACCGTCACCAGCACTGCTGACTCCGGTGCGGGCTCGCTCCGCCAGGCGGTGCTCGATGTCTCTCCCACGGGCGACACCATCGTCTTCGATCCCACCGTCTTTGCCACCGCAGAGACCATCACGCTCACCAACAGCATTGTCGCCGGGAGCATCGGTTCCCCCGAGGATCTCTACAACTCCCTCAACGCCACCCTCACCCGCGTGGGGGCAAACATTGTTCAGTCGTTCACCGATGCCGGCACCTCGAACGGCAGCGGCATCATCAGCAACGCCGCGCCGCTCCTCGCTCCGCTGGGCAACTACGGCGGCCCCACGCTGACAATGGCCCTGCTCCCCGGCAGTCTGGCCCGCAACGCCGCCGCCGTGCTCGTCCCCGCCCTCACCACCGACCAGCGCGGCTTCCCCATCCTCGGCGCGCCCGACATCGGCGCGTATGAAGCCGGCACCTTCACCAACTACAACGCCTGGGTCTACGAGATGCTCCCCGCCGCCGCCACCGGCCTGCAGCACGCCAGTACCGCCGACTACGACGGCGAGGGCGTGACCAACGGCAACGAATGGCCCGCCCGCACCGACCCCGCCGACCGCGCGAGCTACTTCCACATCACGCATACCACCCGCACCGGCAACACGACTTCAGGCGCGATCGGGATTGATTTCCCGAGCGTCATCGGGCGCAGCTACATCGTCGAGTACAGCACCGATCTTATCTCGTGGACGCCCTCCGGTACTCCGATCCCCGGCACCGGCAACTTGCTCACTCTGGTTCTCAATTACGACGGCTACTCAAAACTCTTCGTCCGCGCCCGCGTGGGGCCGTAAGGCTCTCCTGCGCCGGGAGGCTCTCCATCGAAGGGCAACCATCCCATGAAAATCCAGCACACGCTTCGCGCAGCCCTCGGCTGCCTCTGCCTCCTTTCCACCACCCTGCCCGCGCAGGTGCCGAGCCTCCTCAACTACCAGGGCCGAGTCGCCGTCGGTGGCGTAAACGTCGACGGCACCGGCCGGTTCAAGTTTGGCCTCGTGAATGCCGTCGGCAAAATCTACTGGAGCAACTCCCCCGACTCCTCACCCGCGGATAGCATACCCGATGACGCGGTCTCGCTCACCGTCACCAAGGGCCGATAGTCGGTGCACCTCGCCAACACTGACGGAGCCCAAGGCCTGGTGATGACTGGCATTCCGGCGAGCGTCTTCGACAACGCCGACGTGCGGCTGCGCGTGTGATTCAACGACGGCACCAACGGCTTCCAACTGCTCACGCCCGACAGCGCATCGCGGCGGTGGGTTACGCCATCGTGGCGGGCACGCTGGAGCCCATCCTCATCAATGAACTGCTACCGCACATCGATGCGACGTATCGCACCATCGCCACGCGCGAGGGTCGAATCATCGAAGGTTTCAGCATGGGCGGCTACGGCACCGCGCGGTCGGGACTCAAGTATCCGCAACTCTTCGGCGCGGTCTCCATTCTCGCGGGCGGGCCGCTGGATTTGGATTTTGCCGGGCCGCGAGCCACCGGCAATCCCACCGAACGCGAGCGCATCTTGAAGGGCACCTTTGGCGGCGACCTCGATTAATACCGCTCGCAGAATCCCATCACCGTCGCGGAGCAGCAGGCCGATGCGGTGCGGGGCAAAGTGCGCGTGCGCATCGGCGTCGGTGCGCGCGACAACACGGGGCAGCTCAACCGCGGCTACTCCGAGCAGCTCAAGAAATTGAACATCGCACACACTTTCACCATCGTGTCCGGCGTCGGTCACGACACGCTCGCGTTTCTCGAAGGTCTGGGCGAGGCGAACTGGGAGTTCTATCGGTTGTCGTTTGCCACCAATGCGGCCACCATTTCCCGAGGAAGCCGGCGGGTATTTGCTTCCGCCTCGCGCTCCGGTTCGCGTTCGCCGAGTTGCTCGTATCACTACCGAGCGCTGAAGGGACGACTTTCGCGGAAGAGGTGGCTCGGCTCGCCCGAGCCTATCGCAGCACTGCTGCCGATGGAAATGGCGTTAAAGTCACAGCGGTCTACGACTACAAACCAGCGAACACAGCCAACCCGGCTCCAACGAAGCTCGTGAAGTAGTGCCCGCAGACGCTGGATGAAATAATGAATGGCTACTTGGAATAATTCACGCCAGTCGCCGGGGCGAAGGTGGCGAAACTGTGACGGGTGAGGGGAAGCGACGTTTTCGTGAGATCGATGTTGTCCCGGTTGAGATTATGAGGCGGGTTGTATAGCACTGCTCTATGCTTCGCCCTCGCAAGAAATACACGGTCTACGATCTCCGGCAGCTCAAGGGCAAACGCTGCCTGACGCACATCCATGTGAAGTCGCCGGAGGAAGCTGCCGCGGCGGAAGCGGCGGGTGTGGACCTGATGAGTTGCAGCTTTGACTCACCGGAGGCGCAGGCGCGGCTGCCGCGGCTCGTGGCGGCGGCACCGCAGAGTTTCATTTCGGCAGCGACGCCGCATGGGATGGCGTCGGCGGCGGAGGCGATCCGCGTGGGCTTCCGTGCGATCGAAGCGGGGGCGAGTTCGGTCTATTGTTCGGCGAGCCCCTTCATCATTGAGGCGATGGCGCGCGAGGGGTTGCCGGTGGTGGGGCATCTCGGACTGGTGCCGCGGCACGTGACGTGGACTGGCTATCGCGCGATCGGCAAGACAGTCGAGGAGGCGACGCAGATTTATCGTCAGATGAAGGAGCTGGAGAATGCCGGTGCGTATGCGGCGGAATTGGAGGTGGTGCCGCACAATCTCGCTCGATTTCTAAGCTCGCAGACGAAGCTGTTGCTGATGTCGCTCGGTTCGGGTGCGGGGTGCGACACGCAGTTCCTTTTTTCCGACGACATCCTCGGTGAGGATGAGGAACGTGCGCCGCGTCACGCGAAGGCTTATCGCAATTTTCTCGAGGAGAACCGGCGGCTCCAACGAGAGCGTGTCTCGGCATTCCGCGAATACATCGCCGACGTGAACGACGGTCGCTTCCCGGAGCGGTGTCACCTGGTGGAAATGGATCAGGCGCTCCTGGAGGAGGTGGAGCGTTCGGTCGCTGGAGGAAAGTGACTTGCCAATCGGTAACCTGAGCGCCCGCAGATAAGTCCTGATATGCATATGTATAAATCACTTCGAACCGGCGTTATCGCCCTGGCCATGATCTGCGCGGCGGCCGGAGAGGAATCGAAGTCTTACGCGCCACCGGCGCCATCCATGGAGGTGGTGCAGACGAAGCTCGAATGGCATGACCTAAAGCGTGATCGCGAGGTGCCGGTGAAGATTTACTATCCGAAGGAAGGAGCCGGCCCGTTTCCCATCGTGATTTTTTCCCACGGCCTCGGCGGCTCGCGTGATGGCTATGAGTATCTCGGTCGGCACTGGGCCGGATGTGGTTACGTGAGCGTGCATCTCCAGCATCTCGGCAGCGACGACAGCGTGTGGAAAGACGTGCCGCCCGCCGAGCGCGCCAAGTCGGTGCAGCGGAGCGCGGCCAACATCGCAAACGCACTGAACCGTCCGTCGGACGGACAGTTCGCGATCGATCAAATGGAAAAGCTGAACGCGGACGGTAGTTCGCCGTTGAAAGGACGTCTCGATCTTCAGGCGATCGCCATGGCTGGTCATTCGTTCGGCGGTTACACCACGCTGGCCCTCGCGGGTGAGACCTTCATCCTTCCTGTTGGGGCGAAGCGCTACGATGAGCCGCGTATTAAGGCGGCCATTCAAATGAGCGCTCCCGCTCCGATCATCCGGAGCGAGATGGATAAAGCGTTCGGCTCCATCACGATCCCCGTGATGCACATGACCGGCACGAAGGACTTCCTCGAAATCCTGCCGCAGACGACCGCCGCGGATCGCCGCATCCCATTTGATTACATGACTAACTCTGAAACCTGTCTGGTGATCTTCAATGATGGTGATCACTTCATTTTCTCGGGACGTGAACGACTTGGGACGCCGGAGAAGCTCGCGCAGGATGGCGCGTTTCAGAAACTCATCTGCCTGGGAACCACGGCTTTTTGGGATGCGTATCTCAAAGGGAACGCCGCAGCGAAGCTGTGGCTGCTCCACGGCGGATACGCGAAGCTCTTGGGCGACAAGGCATCCTTTGAACACAAATCCGCGAGTTTGCCCGCAAAGTGAGGCTCACCTCTCACCCGCATCCTTTTGCCCCACCCGTTGCCATGAAACAGTTTGCTCTCTTACTCTTCGCGATCATCGCGCCCGCGCTTGCATCTGCCGAAGCGCTCTCGCCAGGCAGCGGGCGCTTTGAGTTTCAGCGGGTGGGGAAGACGGTGCCCGTGTGGTATTTCCTGCCTGAGAGCGCGCGGCCCGACACGCCGATCCTGATCGTGATGCATGGGGTGAAGCGCAATGCCGATCGCTATCGTGACGACTGGGTGCCGCACGCGAAAAAATATGGTTTCATCCTGGTCGCTCCGGAGTTTTCTCGCGGGGCATTTCCTCAGGATGCGGACTACAGTGTGGGCGGTGTTTTAGATGAGAAGGGACAGCCGCGACCGCGCGAGCAGACGGCATTCAGTTTCATCGAGCCGATCTTCGATGCGGTGAAGGCGAGAAGTGGGAATCGCACGGCGCGATACCAGATCTACGGCCATTCTGCGGGTGCACAATTCGTGCATCGTTATCTATACTTTATTCCCGAGGCGCGGGTCAGTCGTGCGGTCTCCGCCAACGCTGGCTGGTGGACGCTGCCTGATCCGGCGGTGGAATTTCCGTTCGGGCTAAAAGGAGCTCCCCTGCTCACCGGCGACATCGTGAGGACTATCCTGCAACGTCCGCTCGTCGTGCTCCTCGGGACCAGCGACACGGACCCGAACGACGTCAATCTGAGCCGCAGTAAGGGAGCGATGGCGCAAGGGCCGTATCGCTTTGCGCGGGGGAATTTCTTCTTCCAGTCCGGTCAGCGTCAGGCTGGGGCGCTGGGGATCACTTTCGGGTGGAAACTGGACACCGCTCCGGGCATCGGGCACAGCGACAGCGGCATGTCGGAGTTCGCGGTCGAATGGTTGTTCGGGACTAATTCTACTTTGTGAAGAATGTTCTTGCTCTCGGCGGCAGCTTTTGGTGAACTTTGCGCGTGCACCCCGGCAGCGGGGAGCGTGAAGAAAACCACCACCAACCCATCCCGGCGCAGTCCGCTTCGCTTTTGAAGTGGGC
>JANPHH010000409.1:0-3441 GCA_031424375.1 Chthoniobacter sp.
GTGCCGCCGCCCTGCATCGGATCGACCTTGTAAGTTCCCACCGGCTTGCCTCCGACATTGTTGGCCTGCACGGTGGGCGGGATGAAGGCACGGGTGGGCAAATGAAACGCCCACGCAGGGCCGGCGTGTGTTTCATTGTAATTGGTCGGCGCCTGGATACCGAACATATCCCCTTTGTAGGGATAGGCTGCATTGTCGCCCCAGTGCGGCAGCGAGAGCGCATGACCCAGTTCGTGATTCAGGATGCCCAGGGACGTGCCGCTGCCCACTCCGGCGAATCCACCGGCCTGCCCACCGGCAAAGGCATTGTAAACATTCAAGTAATACAGACTCCAGCGGCCTGACCGGCCTGCCGCACGCTTCAGCGCGCCATTCCACTCCAAGGCGGCGGCTTGCTCCCCATCGAAGGAAAGGCCCGTCTGCGCGGCGTATTCTGCCTTCGATTTGATCCGGGCGGCCTTGGTTCCGACATCCTCGCGGGGCGGAATGACCAACTCAGGAAAGACGACATGCCCCAGGCGCCTCACCTCCAAGTCCGCCACGGGCCACTTCGCCTCCAACTCGACAAAAGTCCCGCTCGGATAGTTATCGTTCGTGTCCGCGAAATACTGCACGTCGAACATGGTCATGATGACCTTCGTGGGGGCGCCGATGTCGAGGTTGGTCAGGGTCGTGCTGGCCGTGCCGGCATTCACGGTGATCTGGAGCCCTTTCTTTACCCAGGCGGCGGGGATGATGGCGGTGAAGCTGTTCGCATAAGAGTGCTGCACCACTCCCAATCCGTCCGGGATGGAAGCGGGCAACGTCGCCGGACCGGTGAGCGGCAAGACCAGGGTCTGTGTGCCCAGAGCAAGCGTGGCGGTGACCGCGGGCGCAGCAGGCGTGGCGGGATCGGTGACATGGACCTTGATCAAGGCCTCCCGGTTCCCCACGAGCCCGAAGTACGAATCGCTGGATTTCAGCACATGGGTCTGGCCGAAATAGACCGCGTTAATCGTGACAGCCTGTGCCGTAGCCATCAAAAGAAGCCCTGTCAGGCATGTCACTGCTTTCGCGGCAAACCCGCGAAGGATGAGAATGGAACGCAAGGGGCGGAGGAGGGCGAACGTGGCCGAGGTGCTCATGTTGGAGGAGGGATTACTGGAGAAAACGGATTCTCTCATATTGCTGTCTCTTCTCCCTTCCGCCAACGGAATCGCCGACCACGACCTGCCCGCAAAGTGGTCAGGTCCGCAGGCGGAGAAGATCCACCCGTGTCCTGCCGCTCTCCATCTCGCCGTGCGCTTTTACAGCATGAAGCCGAGGTCGGCGGTCGCGAAACGCGGGAGATTCGGGAAGACGGTGTCCATGTTGGCCGGGTTGATGCCGATCCACTTCGCGAGCGTTGCGGCGTATTGGTCCACCGCCGTGGTCGGAATCCAGCGACCGGTGCTGGTGTCGTCCGGCCCGCCGACGGTGAGTGCCGGGAAGGCGCCGTAGGTCTTCTGGCCATTGACGGCGCCGCCGACGACGATCGAGTGCGTGCCCCAGCCATGATCGCTGCCGCCGCCGTTGCTCGGGAAGGTGCGGCCAAAATCGCTGGCGGTGAAGGAGGTCACGCGATTGACGAAGTTCGCATCGGCGTATTGCGTGCCGATCGCCACCATCGCGCGTTGGAAGGAGTGGATGCACTGGCTGACCTCAGCGAGCAGGTTGGCGTGCGAGCCGAGGATGGGATTGGCTCCGTCGGTTTGGTTCGTGTGGGTGTCGTAGCCACCCACCTGGACGAAGAAGATCTGCCGCTTCATCCCGAGGCCATTGCTTACTCCGCTCTGCCGGTAGCCCGCTTCGATGATCTTCGCGACCATGCGCAGTTGCGCCATGAGGTTCGAGGCAAAGGTCGAGCCACCATTGGGAGTCACGACCTGGTCGATGGTGGCGGCCTTGCTCCAGTTCGCCGCCGTGGTCCAGTAGGTCGGCATCTGCGAGGTGGATAACCCAGCGCCCAATGCGCTGCCGGTATCGATAGAATGTTCGAGCGCTTTGGCGTAGTTCGCGAGGTAGTGATTCGACTGGCTCATCTCGAGGCCGAGGATGGAATTCTGCAACGCCTGTCGCGCGGACACCGCAGATGCCGGGTTACTCGGATTGGTCAGCCCGACGATGCCACCGGTGCCGACCGAATACTCCTGCACGCTGGCGCCGACCTGGAAGGTATTGGCGCCGACCAAGGTGACGCACGTCGGCAGCACGTCGAGCCCTGCATTCTGCGGATTGTAACTGTGCAGGATATCGGCCATGCGCCCGCCCCAGCCGCTGGTCGGAAGGAGATCGGGGATGGAGGTCTGCCATTGGGTGATCTGGTCGCTGTGCGAGAAGAGCTGCGGCGGGCGGGGAATGGTGCCGGCCGAGAACTGCGCCTTGGTGATCGGATAAACCAAGGTACCCATGTTGAATTGAAGGGCGACCTTGCCGAGGCCGGTGAATCCGGCGGATTGGTTGAACATCTTCGCCAGCTCGGGCATCGCCGGGTGCAGCCCGTAGTCGTGGCCGTCGCTCGTGAGTGGGCTGAGCGCCTGGGCCGTCGCGGGACCGCCATCCGTGTTGGGAATGGCCAGCACGGTGCGGTAGTTGTCGTAGTTGGTGTATTCTGCCGGGATGGTCGGGATGATCATGTTATTCGCGTCGTTGCCTCCGTTGAGGAAGATGCAGACGAGCGCCCGATAGTCGGTGAAGGGGCCCTGCGCGAGCGCGGCACTCATGAAGTGCAGGTCGCGCAGACAGTTTTTCATGGCCGCCGCGCCGAGGGCGGCACACGCCGCCTGGCGGATGAACGAGCGACGAGTCGCGGACAGGGGGTAAGAGTTGGGTTTCATAGGTTGAGTTATCTCTGGATGGCGTATTCGCCGGTGATGAGGATCTGGTGAATGATCGCCCGCACCCGGTCACGCATCTGCTGATTGGTCGGCGTGGTGTAAGGGAAGTTGGTGTTATTCGCGACGGTGTTGCGGATGGCGGTCCTGACGCCTGGGGTGAGCGGGCCGCCGACGAGGCGATCCGAGATCTTGTCGATGAGCGCGAAGATGCCGGCGTTGCTCGTTTGGGCCGGAGTCATGAATTCGCCGAGGTCAAAGACAATGGAGCCGCCGCCGTTGTCGAAGCTGCTCAAGCCATTCAGGTTGTCATTGCTGCCGCCAGTGCCGATGAACATCTTGGTCAGGCTGTTGGTGAGGACGGCGATGGCGGAGTCGTTGCTGAGCTGGAATTCCGGCGAGTCGAGGCTGTTATTGGCGAGCGAGCCGGGATACTTGTAGTCGGGATAGAAGAAGTTGAACACGGAGGGCGCGTTCAGCGGCGTCTGCCCGAGCGAGGCTTCGGTGCCATCGCAGCGGAAGGTGCTCGTGCCGATGCTGACGACACCCGAGCGGCCGGTCGGCGCAGGTCGCAGCGGCCAGAATTTGG
>JANPHH010000410.1:0-10146 GCA_031424375.1 Chthoniobacter sp.
CTCTCCGGCGCGACCGTTTACTTTGCCGACAGCCCGAATGCCGCCGTCAACGCCACGCTCACCGCCACCACCGATGGCAGCGGCAACTACAGCCGGATCGTCACGCCGGGCACGTGGTATGTCGTCGCCGCGGGAACGGGCTTCAATGCGGGCACCGAGCGGACCGTGGTCGTCGCATCCACGAACGTCCCAGGCATCGACTTCTCGCTCGCCGCGTATGCGCGGGTCAGCGGAAGGATCACGCTGCGCAGCAATGGGAGCGCGGCCGCCGGGGCGCTCGTCTATTTTTCACGCAACAGCAGCGCGGCGTCGGCCCCTGCTTTCACCGCGACCGCCGATGCCAACGGCAACTACACGCAGCCTCTGCCCGATGGTCCGTGGTATGTCGCTGCGGGTGGCGCGGGCTATTACACCTCGACCGACAAGACCATCACGCTCGGCGGCGGCGATGTGGGCTTCATCGATTTCGCGCTCAACGTGCGCAACATCCCGCGCACCGCGGATCTGCTTTTCTCCGCAATGACCGAGAGCCTGCCCGCCAGCGGCAGCACGGGAAACTGGTCCACGTTCCAGCCCACAGGCCAGACCCTGACGATCATGGGATCGCCCGTCGTCGAGGTCGTGAATGGCGTGAAATGGATGAGTCAATTGTACCCCGATGGCGATGGCTTCCGGCAGGGCACCTACAGCAGCAACATCGCGATCAATGGTGCGACCATCGTCGTCGCCGCGATGCCGAAGCGCAACACGACCGGCACCAGTTGGACCTCCATCGTCGATCTCTTCTACAACCGTCTCGTGCTCGGCATCCGCAACAGTACCGGGCAGATCGATGTCTGGCGCAACGGCGTCTTCGCCGGCGGCAGCGCCGCCAATGCGATCCAGGATGGCCAGCGCATCATTCTCAGCCTCGTGGTGCAGCCCACGGGGCAGTTCAAGGTTTTCGCGAATGGCGTGCAGATCATGGACATCACGAGCACCAGCACGATGACCTCGCTCGTGCCGAATGTGGCCGGGACATTCGCGAACGCGCTCAACGTTGGCCGCAACAACCCCGATGGTTGGACCACGTTCAACGGCAACATCGGCGACGTGTTCGTTTACAAAGTCGCGCTCTCGACGGCGGAACTTCAGCAGATCGAGGCCGACCTCATGCCGCGCTTTGTCACCACGGAACACTTCATCACCGCCAGCGCCGGGGCCGGTGGCAGCATCAATCCCACCGGCACCGTGCCCGTGCCCCCCGGCGGCAGCCAGACCTTCACGCTCACGCCGCAGCCCGGCTACGTCGTCAGCGCCATCACCGTGACCGGCAGTTCTGTTACTCCCGCGGCGAGCTACGCCTTCAACAACGTGACCGGCGCCCAGACCATCAGCGCCAGCTTTGCCCTGTCGCCCGGCACGCTTTGGAAACAAACCCACTTCGGCGCCGAGGCCAACAATCCGCTCATCGCCGGCGACCTCGCCGATCCTGACAAAGACGGCATCGCGAATCTCCTCGAACGCGCCACCGCAATGGACCCCAACACGAGAGATGCCGTCCCGATATCCGTCACAAAGACCGCCACGACGCTCGACTTCATCTACAACAAAAACAAATCCGCCACCGACGTGAACTACACCGTGGAATGGAGCGATACACTGGCGAACGACTGGACTACGATCGGCGTAAGTCTGCCAAGTGTGCTCAGCGACAACGGAACCATGCAACAGATCAAAGTCACGATCCCTGCGGGGAGTGGTGTCACCACGCGATTTGTGCATTTGAAGGTGACGAGGCCATAGCTTCGCTGTCTGCCGAGTCTGTGAGGCTGGATCGTCTGTGCCGTTGAAGGGCGAATTCGAGGCCGCCTCCACTTTCCGAGACTTTCTCCGGCAAACGCGACGGACTTTGGGAGATAACCTCTTGCAGTCCCATGCCTTCCCCCGACAGCACCCATCACCACCAGTATCTGCGCCTCTTCGCGGAGCATGAACCGGCGTTGCGGACGTTTGTCCGGACGCTGCTGCCGTCGCGGGCGGATGCGTCGGAGGTGATGCAGGAAGTGGCGGTGGTGCTGTGGCAGAAGTTCGAGGAGTTCGATGGCACGCGCGACTTTCGAAAGTGGGCGTTTGGCGTCGCACGCTTCGAGGTGCTCGCGTTTCTCCGCGACCGCGCACGCGATCGGCATGTCTTTGATGAGAAACTGCTCGCGCATCTCGCAGATGAAGCGGTGGCGGCGGAGGTGCGGCACGATGCGCAGCGGGAGGCGCTCGATTTGTGTCTGCAAAAGCTCACGTCGCAGCAGCGCGCGCTCGTGCTTTCCGCTTACGCGACGGGCACGCGGATCGACGAACTCGCCACGCGGCGCGGTCAGACGCCGATGTCTCTCTACAAAGTGTTGCACCGCATCCGGCAGGCCTTGCTGGACTGTGTGCAGCGTCAACTCACCCGCCAGGAACTCGCATGAAAACCAATTGGAACGAACTCCTTCACCGCTACGCCGACGGCCTCGCCACGCCGGAGGAAGCCGCCGCTCTCGAGGCGCGGCTGCTCGAAGATCCGGCTCTGCGCTCCATGTATCTCGACCTGATGAATCTCGACGTGGCGCTCGCGGCGCTCGCCGATGCGCGAACGGATCCCGCCGACATTCCTTCCTTCGCACCGACGGCGCGATCCACCTGGATGCGGCCCTTCATCGCGGCGGCGGCGGGATTGATGATGGGCGGGCTTGTGGTGGGTGCGGTGTGGGCGTATGCCGAGCCGAAACTTCCACGGGTGAAAGAACTGCCGCTGGCAGACGCGAGTTTCGAAGCGGGCACTCCGATCGCGATCGGCGCGGTGCCCGATCGTCCGGGAAAATGGACCGCGGACCCGCATGAAGTGATCGAGAGCCGCGGCAACGTGCACCCTTTCGACGGCGCGCGGATGCTGCGCTTTCTCTCCGCCGCAGCCGGCGGCGATCAGGTCGGCAGCAAGTCGATGGCGGCGGACCTGTATCAAGTGCTCGAACTGCCGGGGAATGGGGCGCGCACGGTGAAGGTGCGCGCATGGTTCAATGCCGAGACGGCGAAGCAGGCCCGCTTTCACCTTCTCGCCATCGCGGGTGCCGGTGACGCCACGTCGGCGCCGAAACTGTGGGCGCAGCGTTATGCCGACACCTCGGATGCACTGGCGTCCTGTCGCACCATGGTATTCGTCGATCACGATCCGGCCACGTGGGAGCCGGGCGATGTGACGCTCGAAGTCCCGGCGGAGGCCCGCGTGCTGGTCATCGGTCTCGCGGCGTATCGCGTGCCGATCGCACCGGCGCACGAGTGGTTTCCGGGGCAGTTCGCCGACCATGTGAGTGTGACGGTGCAGGAGGCGCAGCCGTGAGCG
This sequence comes from Chthoniobacter sp., assembly GCA_031424375.1. Lineage (GTDB taxonomy): Bacteria > Verrucomicrobiota > Verrucomicrobiia > Chthoniobacterales > Chthoniobacteraceae > Chthoniobacter. Next base: position 3,362 of record JANPHH010000410.1, read on the forward strand.
GCGCCAAAATTGTCTCGGACTTCAGCCCGTCGAATGGTGTCGCGCGCAAGGGGCGTCAGTCCGGGCTAAAGCCGTGGACTACATTGCTCGCCATCGCGGCGATGCAGAGCACCGTCGTCGCAGCGACGAAGACTTGGGATGGCGGCGGAGCTTCGGACAATTGGGGCGATGCGGCGAATTGGAATGCGGATGGCGTGCCGACTTCGAGTGATGCGGTGGTGCTGGACAACTCCACGGTGAATCCGGTGCCGCAGATTGCCGCGCAGAGCGGTGGGAATTGCGGGACGTTGACGATTGGTGGCGTGGTCGCGGGGACTTTCCTCAATTACGGCGGCGCGACTCCGCTGGTGACGAATCTCTACGGCGCGAGCGTGAACGCGGCGACCACGGGGCCGCTGCTCAACATCACCACGAATGCCCCGCCGTCGGTGTCGGTGAACAAGGTGAACTTTCAGCTTCGCACCCATGGCTCGCTGCATGTCGAGGCGGGGAAGACGTTCACGCTGTCGAACTCCACCATCTCGCAGAATGGCACGCCCACGCTGACGAAGACGGGCGCGGGCACGGTCGCATTCTCCGGCAGCGGCTCGCAGGTGACGTTCACAGGCGGGCTGAACATGGCGGCGGGAACGTGGGACGCAGACACGGACACGCTGGATTTGCCGACGAGCGGGGTCATCACGTTCACGAATGCGAGCGGTGTGGCGGCGACGATTACTTCTACGAATTCGCACAGCATCGCGGGGCTCGCGGGCGGAAATTCGAGCAGCGAAATCTATGCGACGGGCGCGACGGGGCTGACCATCACGGGCTCGGCGGTGACGACGTTCGCGGGGCGCATCCGTGGCGCGACGAAGCTGAACTACGCGGGCGCGGGGACGCTGACGCTGACGGGGAGCAACACGTTCACCGGCACGACGAGCATCGCGTCCGGCACGCTGGCGCTGGGGGCGAGTGGTTCGATTTCGACCACTCCGTCGGTGAGTGTGGCGAGCGGTGCGACGTTCAATGTGTCGGCCATCGCGAGCGGGTTCACGGTGGGAAGTGGGAAGACGATTTCCGGCGGCGGCACAGTCGCGGGAAAGCTGACGGCGGCGAGCGGTGCGACGGTATCGCCGAGCGGGGCGCTGACGATTTCCAATGGCTTCACGCTGAGTGCCGGCGCGACTCTCGTGCTGGAGCTGAATAGCGTGGCGAGCTACGACGCGGTCGTGGTCACGGGCGGCAATGTGTCACTCGCGGGCACTCTTGCGGCCTCGCTGGGCTACACGGCGGCGATTGGCGACACGCTGTATCTCGTGCGAAATAACGGCGCGGGCACGACGACCGGCACGCTCGGCGGCATCGGTGATGGTGGGAAGCTGGACCTCGGCGGGAAGTGGTGGCGCGTGAGTTTCACGTCGAGCTTTGGCGGCAGCGGCTTTGCGGTTGGCGGGGCGGGGAATGACGTGGCGCTTCAGCGCATTGATGACCCGTCGCCGAGCGGGCCGAGTGTGAGTGTTGTCGGCGCGACGAATACGCAGGTCGTGCAACTTCAGTTTTCGTGGCTGGACAATGCGGCGAACGAAACCGGCTACCGCGTTTATCGCGTGCTCAGCGATGGCTCGCTGGAACTGGCGGCGACGCTCGCGGCGAATGCGACCACGTTCACCGATACGGCCGGGAACTACACGAGCCAGACTTACGCGGTGCAGGCGTTCAACGCAGCGGGCACGCTCGGCGACCTCACCTATTCTGCGCCGTTTCAGGTCGGCACGAGTTTCGCCCAGCGGCACGACGCGATGCTCGACTGGCTGGCTGCCGAAGTGCCGAACCTAGGCCAGACCGGCGGCGGGCCGCATCGCATCGGGCGCACCGGATTTTGGTGCGCCACCGGGCGCCTGCTCCGCGGCGACGCGAGCACCGGGATTTCCTACATCACCACGGCCGTCGAGGATGCCAACGCGGAGGCAGCGAACGCGGGGTTCTCCATGTGGCCGGGCATGGATGCTTACCTGCGGTGGAACCATCTTTTTCCGCAATCGCTCAAGGACCGCTACCAGCAGATTTACGTCGGCTCGGATGCCTACGACAACGGCTCGACGCCGAATCAGCGCTTCATGCTCGCGACGGCTTCCTATTTGGCGAACGGCGTTTGGGGAGCGGGAGTGAACTCCGTCTCCAGCGGCGCGAACGGTATCGGCGGCGCGAGCGGCAAGGATTTCATCCTGCACATTCTGAACAAGACGCCGTTCGACAATCACGAGGAGCACAACTCCTCGCACTACCTGCAATACACGCTCGCCGCCATTGAGACGCTCGCGCAGTTCGCGCAGGATGCCGAGGTGCGGGACAAGGCGCGCTTGGTGGTGAATTGGTCACTGTCGGAAGCTGCGGGCTACATGCAAAACGGCCGCTGGTGCGTGTCCTCGACGCGCGGCCGGGCTTCAGACCAGCAGAACGCATACGACATCACCGGCTGGACCTGGCACCTGCTCTTCGGTGGGCCGGCACCCGCGTCTTACTTCGAATCCTTTGCGACCGCGCCGTTTCTCACTCCGCAGTTTCCCGCGCCGCCGCCCGAGGTCTTCGCCGCGGGTCAGGACCGCACGCAAAGTTACACGCGCCGCTCGCTCGCCCAGCGCTATCTGAGCGGCGGCGATGTGGCTTATTTCAAACAATGCTGGATGACTCCCGGCTACGCGCTGTGGAGTCAGGTCGAGGGCGACGTGAATTACAATACCGACGGCAGCATGAACCTTTTGGATGTGAACACGACGGGCATTCAAGACGGCTACCAAGGCAACCGTTGGGGCCTCGCGTGGGACTCGCCACCGGGGAATGACTCGCTGCTGACCATCACCACGCCGACGACCTACAGCGGCTCGACCGGCGGCATTTCAATATGGGAGGACACGCTCCAGCACGAGGGCACCGTGATCGCCGTCTATAACATGCCCGTGGGCGGCGGCGGCAGCACGGGCAACAACGGCAACTGGGCGAACGAATACATCAAAGGCGACATCCCCAATGGCTACCTTGCTTACATTGACCAAAGCGACGCGCTCGGGCGGATTTTCCTGCACTACAATAGCATCCTCATTTCCATCCAACTGACTGATACCTTTCCGAACTATGTCGGCAGCCCCGGCTTTCAATATGCGTGCAACAAGCAGGGCGTCATCGTGGAGACCGCCGTGCCCTCGGAGTATCCGCAGGCGACCGCCTCGGACCGCCTGCTGGCCTTCCGCGACGACATCCTGACGAACACCGTGACCGACAAGACGGGCATCAACGCCGCCGCGCCAAAGCTGACCTACACGAACCGCAGCGGCGATGTGCTCGAACTTACCTTCGGCCTCGCGGGGAAAATCAACGGCGTGACCGTCGATTACCAAAGCTGGCCGATGCTCGAAGACCCTTGGATGGTTCAGGCGCAGAATGGGCATCTGCACCTCTTCGGCCCGAACCGCGTCGTGACATCGAACTACTACTCGTGGTCGCAGAGCATCAACACACGGCCCGTGATTTCGGGAAATGCGGGCGCCTCTGCGGTCGCCGCGTCGCCTGTGGATGTGGACCTTGCCGCACGCATCGCCGACGGCGAAACAGCGGACGCGAACTTGTTTTTCAAAGTGAGCAACCCCAGCGGCGGCACCGTCGCGCTGCTCGCCGATGGACACACCGCGCGCTTCACGCCCACGGCTGGCAGCAGCGGCGCAGCGGCGTTTGATTTCACCGCGAGCGACCGCGGCACCGACCCGCAAGTCGTGTGGCACTACGACTTCGAGTCCACCACCACGAGCGACGCCAGCGGCCACACACGCAACGCCACGCTCGCGCTCGTCGGCACCGGCACCGGCGCGTTGCAAGCCGACACTCCCGCACTCCTCGGCGCGAACAGCACGCAGAGCATCCGGCTCACCGAAGTCAGCCCGAACGCCGCGAAACTCACGCGCCTCGTCACGCGAGCGAACCTGGAAATGAGCAACGGAAGCTGGACCTTCGCGACGTGGTTCAAACGCGCGAGCCGCAGCACCGATGACTTCGTTTTCTACATCGGCCCGTCCGACGGCTTCGGCGGCAATGGCGACGAACTCCAACTCCGCTGCGCCGCCAACAACGACACGCTGCGCCTCGAACATTTCAACGCCGCCAACACACTCGACGTCTCCATCGTCAGCCCCGGCACCGCCGTGCAAAGCGTCTGGCATCACGCCGCCATCACCTTCGAGAAAACTGCCGACAACACCGGCACCGCCCGCCTTTACCTCAACGGCACGCAGGTCGGCACGCCGACGACCGTGACGTGGGCGCTTCGCCAGGACCTCCCTCTCGTCCTCGGCGGCATCACGAGCACCCCCGCCGCCGTCATTCCGCGCTACTTCAATGGCTGGCTCGACGACCCCGCGCTCTTCCGTGGCGCGATGACCGCCGCCGAAATCGCCAGCCTCGCCAAGCAAAGCATCGCCACTTTCAGCGGCCTGAGCGTAGCCGCGACCGTCCCGCTCAGCGTGCTCACGCAGCAGCAAAACTGGCGGCAGACCTATTTCGGCACCACGCAAAGCGCCGGCAACGCCGCCGACCTCTTCGACTCGAACGGCGACGGCGAAGCGAATTTCCTGGAATTCGCCACCGGCCAGAATCCCAACGCCGCGAGTAAAGCCACGCCCACGCTTGCCCGCAACGGCGCTACGCTCGAATTCACCTACACCCGCAGCCTCGCGGCGATGGCGGACGGCGTGACCTTCACCGTCGAATGGAGCGACACGCTCGCAGCGGGAAGCTGGAGCACCGCCGGTGTCAGCGCACCCACGATTCGCAGCGACAACGGCGTCGTGCAAGTCGTCAAAGTCCTCATCCCCGCTGCCTCGGGGGCCAGGCGCTTCGTGCATCTCAAAGTAACCACCCCATGATACACCCCTCCATTCCTCCAGTCTTCGGTCGCCTCATCCGCGCGGCCCTTTTCTTCTTTCTCACCACCTCCGCGCTGGCTCAGACGGGCACGGGGCTAACGGGGAAATACTACGACGATACGACTTTCACCACCGCGGTCACCACGCGGACGGATGCGTCGATCAATTTCAACTTCGGTACGGCGATTCCCGCGGGCACCGCGATCACGGCGGCGACGACTTACTCCGTCGGATGGTCGGGACAGATCGAACCGGCCTTCTCCGAGTTATACACCTTCACGGTCACGGCGGATGATGGCGCGCGGCTTTGGGTGGATGATCAACTCCTCGTGCAGCGGACGTTTTTTCAGGGCACGGGGGAGATGCGCGGGCAGATTCGGCTGAAGGCGGGGCATCGGGTGAATGTGCGCTTGGAGTTCATTCAGCAGACAGGGAATGCGTCGGTGAAGCTAGAATGGGCTTCGGCTTCGCAAATCAAACAGGTGGTGCCGACGCTGCGGCTGTATCCGACGACGGAGGTTCCGAATGGTGGCTCGCTGATGCGGGAAGTTTGGACGGGGCTGCCCGGCGGGAGCATCAGCACGATGACTTCGAATGCGAACTACCCGAACAAGCCGGCGTCGCGCGAGTTCATCACGTCGTTTGAGTGCATTGCGCAGAGCTGGGAGGACTCGTTTGGGACGCGGGTCACGGGATTCATTCGGGCTCCGGTCAGTGGCAGTTATACGTTTGCGGTGAGTGGGGATGAAGTGGTGCAACTTTATCTGAGCACGGATGCGACTTCGGCGAACAAGGCGCTCATCGCCAGCACGACGACGGCGACGGCGTTTCGTGACTTTGCGGCGAATGCTTCGCAGCAATCCGCACCGCGCACGCTCGTTGGTGGGCAGCGGTATTATGTCGAACTTTTGCACAAAGAAGACACGGGCGCGGATCATTGGTCCGTCGCTTGGGAGCAGCCGGGCGACTCGGCATTCAGCATGATCCCGGGCTCGGTGTTAATGATTCCGGGGACGGAAACGGCGCAGCCTTCGACGGCGAACTTCTTCAACACGCTGGCCACCGAGCAGCCGCGTCTGGGCGTGAGTCGTGAGCGTTTCCTGTGGCTGAAGCAGCAGTATCAAAGTGCGACTGCGAGCAATGCGAAGACGCGGGCGCAGGCGGTCATCACGACGGCCAATGGCGATCTCACCGCCGCGCTGCAAATCCAACGTGCGGCGCGGGACATGATCCAACGGTTGGCCTTTGCGTGGTGGATGACGGGCGATAGCAAATACGCAGAGGCGGCGTGGTTGCAGATCAACAACTGCATCAACAACGGCGACTGGACCAATCCGTGGAAGGGCGTGGAGGATGGAGCGGTCGCAGTTGGCTACGATTGGCTGTATCCATATTGGTCGCAGGCGCGGAAGGACGCGATGACGGCGTGCATGATCAACAAGGGCTTCTATCCTGGCTGGACCGACAGCTACTCCAACAACATCGGCGTCATCATCAACTGCGGTCACCTGGAAGCCATGCTGGCGGTGGGCTTGGTGAATGAGAGCGCGACGGAGGGCAAGATGAGCAGTGCCATCTCGCGGCTGAATTCGAAGGTGGACAAGTGGAACGTGAACGCGGGCGCGTGGTATGAAGGCACGGACTACGGCATCCTCACGAAGTGGGACTTTGGTCAGGCGATGCCGGCGATGGAGATGTCGCTGGGTAGCACGTTTGGCCTCAGTAAAATCGTCGGTGTGTCAGCAGCGGCGCAGGAGCCGCTCACCATTGCTAGCAACAACCGCCAGCGTTTCACTTTCTCCGATGTCGGCACGGGCAGTGAGGCGGCGATTGGGTGGGCAAACTGGTGGGCTCGGCGCTTCGATGCGCTGGAGACGTTTGATTACAGCC
>JANPHH010000411.1:0-18716 GCA_031424375.1 Chthoniobacter sp.
GCTGGACTTCTACCTCCCGCGCAAAACCCGCGACCCCGATCAAGTCCTGCGCAAGCTGCGGGCACGCCACGCCGCCCGCGCCGCCGCCACCGCCTCTGCCCGCAAGAAGCGAAGAAAAGCAGTAACAAAGTAGAACTAGGCTCCCTCCATTCCGCTCGGGATGACAGGCTTTGTGAACTTCCGCTCCACTTGCTCAGCGGGAGCGATCCAGGTGGCGGGCGCGCGAAGAATGTAGGACGGATTTTCAATCCGTCTCTGCACGCTATTGATGCCCTGAAACCACGGACACTGTGGGGGGCGGATTGCAAATCCGACCTACGTTCCACCGCGCCCCAGCCCATCCGCCTGCCCGGTGCGCTGGCGGTCCTTTTCCACTGCATCGTTCCCGCGCCGAGATCGTCGGAGGGGGCGATTGAGATCAGGGATGCCGAACCTTGACGCCGCTTGGTAATCCCACCGTCCCGAGTCTGCGGTTTCACCGCGCTGGCTCGTCAGCGCCCGACCGCCATCGCGCGGACGACCCAGGAGGGCGTCGCGTTCTTCACCACCATCTGCAGATCGGTCTGCCGCTTCTTGCCGTCGTCATCGTAGTAGATCGATTCCGTGTTGTTCACCACGCCCACCACGCTGCCACGTTCATCGAGCACCGGGCAGCCGCTCGAGCCCTTCGCGAAGTCCGCGGTGATGGTCATGAAATGTTCGGCGCCGCCGCGTTCACGCCAGACGGTATGGCGACCCACGGAGCCGCGGGTGAAGAGGTAAAAACGTTCGTCCGGGTGACTCATCACGGCGACCGAAGCGCCGACGGGAGCCGGCTCTGCGGCGAGCGAAAGGGTGGGCAGCGTGAGCCCCTCCGGCAGGTCGAGTTGGACGATGACGAGGTCTTCGAGCGGATCGGCAGCGAGGACTTCGCGGATCGGCAGCACCTGGCCGAAGCGGGTGAGCGCGACGAATCCACGGGCGCCTTTGCCATTCACCACATGCAGCGAGGTGACGCATGCGCCGCCGGGCGTAATGATGAAACCGCCGGCCGCCGTGCTGAACTCGTCTTTCTTGCTTTTCGCTTCGCGGTAAAATTCCCCGAGGACCACGGTCGCGGCTTCCGCGCGGGAGGCTACGGCGGGCCATTCGAGGCGGTCGCGGCTCACGTCGGGGAGGCTGAGTTCGCAGTTCCGCCGGTCGAAGGCCAGCTTGCCGCAGCGCCCGCTGGTGAAGAGCTTGCGGCCCTCGCTTTCCAGGAGCGCGGCGACCTCGCGATCGTCAAAAGGCTGCCCGAGCTGGAGCCCGCGCAGATCCGGGCCGCGCGGCGTCTCGATCGGTTCGGGGCGCGAGAGCTTGAAAGCTGGCGACGTGCTTTTCGTCGGAGATTCTCCGAGCACCGAGACGCTGAATGCCGCGATGCAGGAGGCGAGAAGCGTCAGGCGGGCGCAGGCGGGAGACATGGGGGTGAAGGTGCGCGAAAACCGCCCGCAGCGCCAGTGGAACGTCATTCGCAGAGAGGCCGCGGAGCTGATTCTGCGAGGAAAGCGGCCCGGTGAGGTTTCCCCCTTTGGTCGGTGTCCGGGCGGCACCGAAATTCGCAGCGAATCAGCGGACCTTCTTCGGCGCGGGCGGCTGGCCCGGCTTCGGATAGTCTGCCGCGAGCTGGCGGTGGCTGGTCGGCACGAGGCGTTTGGCGCCTTTGGCATTGTTGCGCCAGCCGTTCGGGTCGGCGTATTCCTCGCCGCTGTGGGCGAGGCCGCTCACCTGGTCCTCGAGTCCGGTGCCGTAGCCCTGCTTGATGACGGTGGGCGTGACGAAGACGAGCAGATTGCGCTTGGTCCGCGCGTTCAGTTTCTCCTGGAAGGCGTAGCCGATGATCGGGATGTCGCCGAGGATGGGGACCTTGGTGCGGGCCTTGGTTTGCTCATCCTGGAGCAGGCCGCCGATGGCGAGTGTGTCACCGCTCTTGATCGCCACGGTGGAGTTCAGTTCGCGCTTGTCGATCACCGGGCTGGTGACGGTCGCCCCACTGAAGGTGAAGGTCGCGTCGCCGACTTTGTTGCTGATTTCGGGCCTCACCTGCATGGTCACAAAGTCGTCCTTGTTGATTGATGGGGTGACCGTGAGGGTGTTGCCGTATTCCTTGTCCTGGAATCCGCTGAACACGGCCTGCGCGGTCTGCTCATTGAAGTTGAGCTGCGGCACCGGCTGGTTGCGGGTGATTTTGATCTTGGCCTCCAGATTGTTGGCCGTGACGACGCGCGGGTTGGCGAGGAATTCGGCGTCGGCGTCCTCGTTCAGGAGCCGCAACGTGGCGGACATCTGCGGGATGCTGAGAATCGCAAATTGTCCGGCGAGCGAGCTGAGGAAGTTTCCGGCGGTTTTGCCGTCGAGCAGGAAGTCCTGCGGCGTGAAGACGCCCTTCGAAGTGTCGGTGATCACCGTGGGCGGTTCGCCCGGGACGAGAGTTGTCCGCGGCAGGCCGGTGGCTGGGTCCGTGGTCTGCGTGTATTTCGAGGTGCCGATGGTCGTGCCGCCGTAGCGGAAGTTCTGCGGTGATGCCGCGCCGCCGACGACGCCGGCCCAGTTGATGCCGTAGCTCTGCTTCGGATTGGCCGTCACCTCCACGAGGCGCGCCTCGATCATGACCTGCTGCGTGGGCCGGTCGATCGTGGTGAGGAAGAGGAGAATTTTTTCGAGGTTCGAGCGGTTTTCGCGGTAGTAGATCGTGTTCGTGCGCTGGTCGAACTGCGGGGCGATGCCGCTCTGGAGCTGCGTCTGGAGGAGCGCCACCACGTCCTTGGACTGGGCGTAGCTGAGTGTGTAGCTGCCGCTCTCGGTCGGCTCTTTCGCTTTTTCGGCGAGCGTCTTGATGTAATAGACGCCGCCTTTTCCCTGATCCAAAATCAGCCCCTTGCTCTCGACGATGATCTCGATCGCCTCTTTCGGCGTCTTGTCCTCGATGCGCATGTTCACCGTGCCGGCGGCGGTGGTCACGGCGTCGCTCACCACGATGTTCATCTTGGCCTGCCGCGCGAGGGTGCGGAGGACGAGGTCGATGGGATCGCCTTGGAAATCATTCAGCCGCGCCGCCGTCGCCGGCAAGACCGTCGGTGCCGTGGCCGCCGGCGGTGGCGCGAGCTGCTGGCTGACGGTGACGGAGGTCTCTCCTCGCGGGATTGCATCCGGGGCCGCCGGAGTGAGTGCCTGAACGGGAGGTTCGATCGGGGCCGGGATCGCGGCCGGTGCAGCGGGAGCCGCAGATTCCTGGGCGACGAGGTGGCCTGCGGCAAGGAAGGCGGCGCAGAGTGAAAAGCGGAGTTTGACCATGGAGTGCGGCTGGGTTGGAAGTGCTCCCGGTGATTCAGCACGATGCAGGCCATGGGCCTTCTGAGATTGCAAAAGAGCCTTCGATCTCGCGAAAACGCGACGATTGCCATCTCACCGATGCGAGATTGCGAAACCACCTTGCGGCACTGGCCCGCGAGCGACCGCTCGGGCTACTTCCGGGTCGCGAGGTACTCCACCACGTCGCGCAACTCAGCTCGCGAAAGGACTTCGCCCATCGGCGGCATGGGCGATGGCGCGCCATCGCGCTGTTTGATGTTCGCAAGCTGAAACTCGGTCGCCTGGGGTTTGCCCGTGGCGTCGAGCGTCTCGATTTTCAGCGCGGTGGCGTTCTGACTCGCGAGGCGGCCGGCCACGATGTTCCCGTCTTTCAGGGTGAGGATCACGGTCTCGAATCCCTCGGCGATTCGTTTGCTCGGGGCGACGATGGCCTCGAGCAGATACTCGCGATCCTTGGTCGCGCCGATCTGGGTCAACTCGGGGCCCACGAGGCTGTCGCCGATTTCGCTTTTGTGGCAGCGCAGGCACTGGGTTTCCGCCTTTTCGCGGAAGAGCTTCCGCCCGCGCTCGATGTCTCCGCCGATGAGCGCCACGCGATACTTCGCGAGTTCGTCGCCCTTGGCGACGTGAGCGTCGTAAGCTGCGAGCTTGGTTTTCAGTTCGGGAGTATCGAGCGCTTTGGCGGCGTCGAGCACGTCGACCTGGATCTCGGGCGCGAGCTGTCCGGCGATCAGCCGGTCGACGAGGTTCCCGATCATCGCGGCGGCTTTCGGATCCCGGATGTGCGAGAGCGCGAGGACTGCGCCTTGACGCTCGAGCGGCGTGCCGGTCTCAACGATTCCGGCGATCGCATTCACGGCGGCGGAAGGCTCCGCGCTCGCGAGCGCCTGCAGACCTTCGCGGCGGACCTTCGGGTTTTTGTCCTTCACGGCCACATGCGCGATCTCGGCGAGGTGTTTGTCTTTGAGGGCAGCGAGCGACTGAATCGCGGCCACGCGGACTTCTGCGCTCGCTTCGGCGTTCGAGGCGAGGAGAAAGAGCGGTTCACCCGCACCGGCGATCGAGAGATCGCCGGCGAGCTTGGCCACGGTTTCCTGAATGCTCTTCGACGTCGTCTGCAGCAGGGCGCCGATGTTCGGTGAAACGGCGGCGACGGCTGCATCCGCGGTGCGGCCGGGCAGGGGACGCCATTGATTGAGCAGGCGGTCTTTGCCGTCGGGATTTGCCCAGGTGCTCAGGGCGTTCAGCGCGTCCTTTCGCGTGGGCTCCGGAGCGGAGGAATCGGCGGCGAGGGCGGCGAGGGCGCGGGCGTCGTCGGTCGTGCCGAGCCGGTAACGCGCGTTCACGGCGCGGTTGAGGATGTTGAGGTCAGTGATCTGCCGGCTCGCGGTCAGCGCGGCGAGCTGCGGGAAGGCCGCTTCGATCGGCACATCGTGAATCGCGCGGGCCGCATCGAGGACCACGGTCTCGTCGGCGTCCTTTAGAAAAGTGGCGACGAGCGGACTGGCCATGCGGCGCAAGGCGACGGCGGCCGCTCCGCGGAGGGCGACAGATTTGTCCGCGGACTTCTTGGCGATCTGTTCCGCGGTGCCCGTGCCGACGAGTCCCATCACACCGCCGTGGCGCAGGATCGGGTCCTGGTCGTTGTTCTCCGCGAGCATCGCGGCGAGCGGCTCGAATGCGGCCTTGTGCCCGATCTTGCCGAGGCTCACGGCGGCGAAAAAGCGTACCCGGTTTTCCTTGTCCGTGAGCAGCGCCACCAGTCGGTCGCCAGCGCTGGCCGCTCGCTGATCGCCGAGCATTTTTGCGGATTGTCCCCGCACTTCCGGATCGGCGTCGCTGAGCAGCGCGGGCAGGATTTCCACTTTCCCGAGCTGGCCGAGACCCCAGATAGCATGGAGACGGGCGAGCGGGTTCGCGACTTTACTGTCCGCGGCGACTTTCTCGAAAACCTTTGCCGATTCCGCGCCGCGGCTCGCGAGTTCAAATTGCGCGGCCTGTCGGACGCGCTGGTCGGGGTGCGCGAGGAGCGTGGCCAGCTCCGCTTCGCCGCGCTTCGTCATCCCGTCAAAAATCAGTTTCGCGGTTTCCTTCTGCAGCTTCGTGTCACCGTTCGGGTCGGTGAATTTATAGATGCGCCCTTTGCCCACGCCGCCCCAGCTCGACACCCAGTCGAGCACGTAGAGCCCGCCGTCGTTGCCGAATTCCACGTCAGTGGTGAGCACGCCTTTCACCCAGTCGCGATCCTTCGCGGTGAAAAACGCGCCTTTCGGTTCCAGCGAGATTTCGTGGACCACGCTCGCATTCGCTCCGCCGCGGAAATCGCTGAGAAAAAACTTCCGCTGATACTTCGCGCTCAGCCCGGTGCCGGGATTGTAGGTCAGCCCGCTCGGGCCGTTGCTGATATTGGCGATGCACGGAATGATGTAGCGCACGGTCGGCGCGATTTTTTCATCCCACGGACGCTCACGCATCCACGGTCCGCGATCCGGCAGATACTGGAAGGCCATCCGCCAGCCGCAGTCGCCGCCTTCCACCAGGTAGGTGAAGCGCGCCTTGTCGCCCGCGTCCGAGTTGTTGTCGCCGGTGAAAAGATTGCCGTGCTCGTCGAAGGCGAGTTCCTGCGGATTGCGCACGCCGGTGGCGAAGATCTCGAAGCCGGTGCCGTCCGGATCGCAGCGCAGGATCGAGCCGGATTCGGTGTTGAGGACGTTCTTCCCCTCCTTGCTCGTCACATTCAGCGCGCGGTCGCCGATCGAGAAATACAGCTTTCCATCCGGGCCAAACCGCAGCCCGTGCATGTCGTGGCCGCGCAGGGCGAATTTGATCCCGAAGCCGGAGAGCAGCTTTTCCTTCACGTCGGCCACCCCGTCGTCGTTCTTGTCCGCAAAGTGCCAGAGATTCGGAATGCACGTCCACCACACCTCGCCGCCGCGCGCGAGGATGCCGGCGCCGGTGCCATCCAGCGGATCGCGGAAGCCATCGGCGAACACCGTCGCTTTGTCCGCGCGACCGCTGCCCGTGGTGTCTTCGAGCCGGCGGATGCGATCTTCGGAAGTCGCAAACTGTTCCTTGAACTTCGCCTCGTCGGGGAAGTGCTTGTGCATGAAAGCGAGCCGGTCGTCAGTCGAGTGCGACGCGATGTCGTCCGTCGTCCACTGCTTGTATTTGCGGTTGTCCTCCACGCCGCGTTCCTGGCGAAATGTCTCCGCGACATACCAGCGTCCTTTTTCATCCTGCGAAAAAGCGACCGGATTCGCGAGCAGCGGCTCCGCGGCCCAGAGCTCGAGTTTCAAGCCTTCGTCGTAGCGGAAGGACTTGATCGCATTCTCGCCTTCCTGCGAAGCGGGCGCGACGCCGGCAACGGACGCGCCGCTGCCGTGGCTCTCCTCCACGGCGAGGGCGGCGCCGGAGAGCAGGAGGGCGATGGAAGAGGCGAGGGGAGCGAAAGTGGAGGGTTTCATTTTCGAAAAAGGAACGCGGAACATGGCAGCGCGGGCGCACAATTCAATCTCAACGCACTGCCGTCGCGCCGCGCGCGCAGGATTTCTTTGGAGCGGGGGAGTTTCGGGTTTCCGCCCGCCGGATTTCCTCTAAAACACCGTCCCTCACCGTGAGCCGCCCGCGCAAACCAACCAAAAAATCCGGAGCCAAAACGGAGGAAAAAGTGGCGGCGAAAACGCGCAACCGCAAAGCCGGGAAGCGCCTCGCACTGGCCTCGGCGACGGAGGAGTCCGAGCCGTGGATGATCCCCACGCGCTATCTGAAGTTTGTCGCGGGCCTGTTCCTCCTGCCGCTCGCGGTGGTGCTCACCATCACGTTTCTCACCGCGTTTCGCCCGCAGTCCGTGGGGCACAATTTCTGGCTGAGCGAAGATGCCGAGGTGTTTTGGTACTTCGGGCTCGGCGCCGCGCTGTGGGTCCTCTGGTTCTTCGGGAGTATCTGGGCGCTCGGGGAACCGCGCCCGTTGCGCCTCTACGTCTTCGGCCACGAACTCACCCATGCCATCTGGGTTTGGGTGTGCCAGGGCCGGGTGTCGGAATTTCGCTGGAGCCGCGAGGGCGGCTACATCATCACCGACACCCACAACTTCTGGATCGCGCTCGCGCCCTATTTTTATCCGGTCTACAGCTTCGCGGTCATCGTCGTCTACGCCGCCGCCAGCATCTTTTACGACGTTGCCCACGCGACCGATACGTTCCTCTTCGTCACGCCGCTCGAGTGGCTCTTCCTGCTTCTCGGAGTGACCTGGGCATTTCATCTCAGCTTCACGATCTGGATGATTCCGAAAGGACAGACTGACCTCCAACACCACGGCAACTTCTTCTCCCTGGTCGTCATCTATCTGATGAATATCGCCCTCCTCGCGCTGCTCCTCATCGTCGGCGCGCCGGAAGTGACATTCGTGTCGTTCGGAAAAGAATTTGCCGACCACGCGATCGAGTTCCTGGATCTCGCCGAGCGGGCGATGCGTGCGCTGATGCTCGCCTGGCGCTGAGTCAGCGCGCGGGTGGTTCGCCACCGCGAGCCGCGGAGCTTTGGTGATAGATCTCCAGCGCCTTGGGCATCAGTTCTTTCAACTGCTGCACCCGCGTGCCGTGGCTGGGATGCGTGGACATGAACTCCGGCGGCGCCTTGCCCTCGCTCATCTGGCTCATGCGCTCCCAGAAGCTCACCGCCTCGCGCGGATCGTAGCCGGCGCGGGCCATGTAGGTGAGCCCGATCGCGTCCGCCTCGCTCTCGTGATCGCGCCCGAAGGGCATGAGGATGCCGTATTGCGCGCCAGCGCCGATCGCGCCCATGACCATCCGCTGCTGCTCGTAGCTCATGTCGCCCAGCGAATACTGCACGCCGGTCAGCACCGTCTGCGTCGCCTTTTGTTTGAAAAGCCGCTCGCTGCCGTGGCGCGCGGTGGCGTGCGCCATCTCGTGGCCCATCACGGTCGCGAGACCGGCGGGGGTTTTCGCCACGGGGAGGATGCCGGTGTAGACGACGATCTTGCCGCCCGGCAGGCAGAAGGCATTCACCTGCGGGCTGCGGACCAAGGAGACGGCCCACTGGAAATCCTTCGCCGCAGGCCCGGTCGCTTTCGCCAGCCGGCCAGCGACCGCCCGGACCATTTCGACGTCCGGTCCGGATTCGATCGCCTCTTCCTGCTGCAAGACCTGCCGGTAACTCTGCAGGCCGAGTTGCTGCTCCTGCGCGGGATTCAGCGCCATGTGCGCGGTGCGGCCGGCCTCATTGGTGAATTTTTCTGCCGAGAAAAATTGGAACGCGACCACCAGCAAGGCGATGCCGATGGGAAGCGCACGGAAGAGGAGGCTGCGACGGTTCATACGGTGATGCGGGAAAGATTGCCCGCGCGGTCCTCGATCCGGAAAGCCGAAAGTCCGGCGCATTCCTCGAAACCATGGAAAATCCTCGTCTCCCGTCGAACCCTCGCGGTTTGCCTGCCAGCCGTCCCGCTCGTTCTCCACCGGCCGCGAATTCCTTTGACGCCCCTCCGATTACCGCCCTAATGGTAAGCACTTTTCGACCGGCCGTGCGCCCTTCATTCACTCGGGGAAATGTCACAACCCGCAGGCGCACAGCCCCTCGAGATCCTCAACTCCACCCTATTTAGTCTTTTAGCAGAGGTTTTTCCTGAATGTTTAATGGTTTTTTCGGGCTGTTCTCCAACGACATCGGCATCGATCTAGGCACAGCGAACACGCTGGTCTACGTGAAGGATCACGGGATCGTGCTCCGCGAGCCGTCGGTCGTGGCCGTGCAAGTCGGCACCAATCACGTTCTCGCCGTCGGCGACGAGGCGAAGCGCATGCTCGGCCGCACGCCGGGCAACATCGTGGCCATCCGGCCGCTCAAGGACGGCGTCATCGCCGACTTTGAGATCACTGAGGCGATGCTCCGGCATTTCATCCACAAGGTGCACAATCGCCGCACCATCTTTAAGCCGCGGCCTCGCGTCGTGATCGCCGTGCCCAGCGGCATCACCGAGGTGGAGAAACGTGCGGTGAAGGAATCCGCTCTGCGCGCCGGTGCGCGCGAAGTTCACCTGATCGAGGAACCCATGGCCGCCGCAATCGGCTGCGGACTGCCCGTGCAGGATGCCGCGGGAAACATGATCATCGACATCGGCGGCGGCACGACCGAGGTCGCGTTGATTTCGCTTTCCGGCATCGTCTTCTGCCGCAGCGTCCGCGTCGCGGGCGACGAACTGGACGAAGCCATCATTCAGTACATGAAGCGTGCGTATAACCTTATGATCGGCGAGCGCACAGCGGAAGACATCAAAATCAAGATCGGCAGCGCCTACCCCATGGAGAAGGAATCGACCATGGAAGTGAAGGGGCGCGATCTCGTCGCCGGCCTGCCCAAGACTCTCACCATCACCTCTCAAGAAGTGCGCGAGGC
The DNA here is from genome assembly GCA_031424375.1 of Chthoniobacter sp. Lineage (GTDB taxonomy): Bacteria > Verrucomicrobiota > Verrucomicrobiia > Chthoniobacterales > Chthoniobacteraceae > Chthoniobacter. The sequence goes on from JANPHH010000411.1 coordinate 9,745, forward strand.
GCTCCTCGAACCGATCTCGACCATCGTCGATTCGGTCCGCGTGACGCTTGAGCGCTGCCCACCCGAACTTTCCGCCGACCTCGTCGACCGCGGCCTCGTGCTCGCGGGAGGCGGGGCCCTGCTCCGCGGTCTCGATCGTCTGCTCACCGAAGAAACAGGTCTCCCGGTCCATGTGGCCGAAGATCCGCTTAGCGCCGTCGCCGAAGGAACCGGCCGCGCGCTCAGCGAGATCAAATTCCTGCGTCAGGTGGCGACGAGCGACAGCCGCTGGACATAGGCCAGCCACCGTCGCCCATGGCTCCACCCGCCACCCGACCACCACTTAAATCTCCGGCGGCCCGCCACGCATGAAGACGCGCCTGCCTGCGCTCGCGTTCATCGCCTTCATCGCCGTCGCGGGGATCATCCTCACGCTCAGCCCGCACAACATGCGCACCGTGCAGGCGGGCTTCCTCGGGATGATCTCGCCCTTTCTCAAAACCGGCTCGACGATGGAGAAGAAGTATCGCGATTTCCGCGAGGGCTTGAAAACGCTCGAGCAGCTCGAGGAGGAGAACAAGCGCCTCACGATCGCGAACAAGGATCTCAGTTCCACGAACCAGACGCTCCGCGGACTCGAGGCCGAAAACAGCCGGCTCCGCAATGCGCTCGGCTACGCCGAACGGGCCGCATTCAAGCTCGTTCCGGCGCGCATCATCGCCCGCGATGCCTCGACCTGGTATAGCTCCATCGTCATCGATCGCGGCGAGGCTGAAGGCGTGAAAACCGACATGCCCGTGCTGACCGAGGAAGGATTGGTCGGCAAGACGAGCATCGTTTCGGCTCACGCCGCCACCGTCATTCTCGTCTCGGACGAAACGTGCAAGGTCGCGGTGAACGTCGAGAATTCCACCGAGAAGGGCATCACCCGCGGCGAACGAGGCAGCACCAGTGCGATCCCGCAGATCACGCTGACCTTCATCACCAAGCAGGCCAATCTCCAGCCCGGCCAGAAAATCCTGACCTCGGGCGTGGGCGGAGTGTTTCCGTCTGGCATCCTCGTCGGGGCGGTCAAAGATTTTAAGGTTCGCGAACTCGACGGCCTGGCCACGATCCTTCCCGCGGTCGATCTAACCACGCTCGAGGACGTGTTCGTGGTCGTCAGCGCCCGCAAATGATCCTCTTTCCACTACTGCTCGTCGCGATGTTTCTGGCGCTGGTCGTCCAGCATTTCATCGGACCGCTGCCGCCCATGGGAGCACGCGTGCTGCTCATGCCCATCATCATGTTTTACGGCGCCCTCGCGCTGCCGGCGCCGGCGATGTTCGCCCTCGCGCTCGCCGGCGGTCTGATGTGGGACGCGCTGCATGTGCAGATGGTCGACGGAAACTTCGAGATCGCGCTCGGTTCGTCGGTCGTGCTCTACGGAGTGCTCTGCGGCTTGATCAGCGGTTTTCGTCCCCTCTTCCAGCGCGGTCGCTGGGAGATCCATTGTCTGCTCAGCGGCGTGGCGTGCTCCGTCATCGTCCTCGCCGAGTACCTCATGATCACCTTCCGTCGTGAACCGGTGATCTTCGTCTTCAACCCCAACATCTGGTGGAGCATCGGCGCGAGTGGCATCGTGGCGACGCTCCTCTCGCCGTTCTTCTTCTTCGCGTTAAACTCCATCGCGCTGTCCACCGGCTACGACCCCCAACCCCTCCGCCGTCAGCCCAAGCGTTGATCCCCCATCCAGCGCCCCCAGCCGACGAGTCCGCACGCAGCCGAATACCCCAGTGCTCCACAAACTTTACCCCACACTTATTTCCATGACCGAACGCGTCAAACGACTGATCGGCCTGGCCCCGCGCCAGACCGGCAACAAGCTCATCATCAACTCGGAAAAACTCGAGCGCCGCGTGGCCCTGCTCGAGAACGGCGTCCTCGAGGAATACTCCATCGAGCGGCAGACCGACCGCAACATCGTCGGCAGCATCTTCAAGGGCCGCGTGAAAAACATCGAACACGGTCTCAAGGCGATGTTCGTCGACATCGGCTTCGAGAAGAATGCGTTCCTCCATTTCTGGGACGCGTTGCCCGCCGCGCTCGATAGCGGCATCGAGCAGGTCGAGCGCTCCGGGGGAAAAAAGGAGAACAAGCGCATCACCGCGAAGGACATCCCGAGTGTCTACCCCGTGGGCAGCGAAGTGCTCGTGCAGGTCACGAAAGGCCCGATCAGCACAAAGGGCCCGCGCATCACCACGAACCTCAGCCTCGCCGGCCGCTACCTCGTGCTCATGCCCTACAGCGATCAGAGCGGTATCTCGCGGAAGATCGAGTCGCCGAAAGAACGCGACCGCCTCCGCAAGATCCTCAAGGAACTCGACATCCCGGAAGGCATGGGCCTGATCGTTCGCACCGTCGGCGAGGGCCAGCGCGAGCGTTATTTCGTCCGCGATCTCGGCCTGCTCGTCGAGCAGTGGCGCGCGATCGAGGCGGCGATGAAAACGAAGCCCGCACCGAATTGCGTCTTCGAAGAACCCGACCTCATCGAGCGGACAGTGCGCGATTTCCTCACCGACGAAATCGACGAGGTGATCTGCGACGACGAAAACTCCGTGAAGCGGATGATCGATCTCGTCGAACAAATTTCCCGCCGCTCTTCGAGCCGGATCAAGCACTACGCCGAACCCACGCCGCTCTTCGAGCGTTACAATGTGCAGAAGCAAATCGATGACGCCTTCCATCGCCAGGTCTGGCTGCCGTGCGGCGGCTACATCGTCATCGATGAGACTGAGGCGCTCATCGCCATCGACGTAAACACCGGCCGCAACAAGGGCGGCAAAGACGTGGAGAAAACCATCCTGCAAACGAACCTCGAAGCCGCCGACGAAATGGCGCGCCAGATGCGCCTGCGCAACATCGGAGGACTGATCATCGGCGACTTCATCGACATGAAGTCGCGCAAGGATCAGCAAAACGTCTACTCCCGCATGAAGGACCGCCTGCGCCGCGACAAGGCCAAGACGCACGTGCTCCCGATCAGCCCGCTCGGGCTCATGGAAATGACCCGCCAGCGCGCGGCGGAATCGATCAGCGGCGCCGTCTTCGAGCCCTGCCCGTACTGCCATGGCCGCGGCAAGGTGAAGAGCGCGATGACCATGAGCGTGGAACTCCAGCGCGCGCTCCACCTCGTGATGCGCAAGTATCAGGACACGATTCACGACATCAAAATCATCGTGCATCCCCACGTGATGCAGCGCCTTCGCACCGAGGATGAAGAGCTGCTCGTGGACATCGAGCGCAAGTACGCCGGCCGCCTCACCTTCCGCAGCGACCCCACTTTTCATCACGAAAAGTTCACGATCACCGACGCCAATACCGGCGCCGAACTGAAGGGCTAGCGCGTTTGCCAAAAATGCTTTCTGGAAGTGTCATCCCGAGGAACGAGGGACCGCTCCGGTAGCTTGGGAGATCCTTCGCTGCGCTCAGGATGACACCGCGGGAAAAGCGGAAAATATTCTCGGCAACCGCTCTATATCGGAACGTCAGCCGATCGCCCGTCGCTGCGCCTCGAGCGCGAGACGGGAGGCGCGGAGGACGTCTTCGGTGCGGAGATCGCAGCTCTCGCGGTGACCGCGGACTTCATTGAGGAAATCCGTGAAGAAGCGGCGGTAAATCGGTGGGCCGACCGGCCGCTGGTCCGTGCCGTCGTGGTCGTCGAGCGTGACCTTCACATGGAGCGCGCCGTGGTGGGTCTCGGCGATGCCATTCTGGCCGTGGACGAGGAAGCGCCAGTAGTGCGGCAGCTTGTAGCCGGCTTTGTCGGGCGCGAGGTAGGAGACGTCGGCCATGATGCCGGCGCCGGTCTCGAGCACGCCCATGAATTGCGCGGCGTCCTTGAAGTTCGGGTGCTCAGTGGCCTTGGCGTTCCAGGTGCGCGCGGTGAGGACTTCACGCCACCGGACGCCGGTCAGCCACGGGACGATGTCGAAGACGTGGATGCCGATGTCGTTGATCGTGCCGCCGTGTTTTCCCGGCTCGAAGTACCACGGTGGCCGCGAGGCCTGTAACAGCGGATGCTGGCCGCTGATGCTGATCGTGTGGATGCGGCCGAGTTCGCCGCTGCGGATGATGTCGCGCAGGCGGATGAATGCGCCCGCGCCGCGGAGGTCGAGCTGGAGGCCGACGCTGAGGCCGCGTTTTGAGGAGAGGTCTTCGATCTGCGCCTGCTCGGCGAGGGTGTGGCAGAGTGGTTTGTCGGCGATGACGTGGAGGCCGCGGCGGAGTGCCTCGACGACCTGTGGACCGCGCGCGGTGTAGTAGTCGCCCACGGCGATGACGTCGCATTTCACTTCGTCGAGCATCTTCACGTAATGTGCGTGCGTGATCTCGGCGCGGCCGGTGTTGACGAGGTGCGCGCGGGTCGGTCCATCCTCTTCACAAGAGGCGACGATCTCGCAATCGGGGCGGTCGCGAACGAGATCGAGAAGATCGAAGGCGTGGCTGTGGCGGAAGCCGACGAAGGCAAAGCGGGTTTTCATCAGGTGAGTTTCACGGGTTGCCCGGTACGGGCGGATTCGTAGATGGCAAGGACGAGTTGCACGGCGCGGCGGGCTTCCGCACCGGGGATTTGCGGTGGACGGCCACTGCGGATCGCGAGGGCGAGATCGCGGATGAGAAACTGGTGGCCATCCCAGCTCATACCGCGCGGGTCGGACTTGCCGACGGCGAGCGCATTGGCTGCGGTGTCACGCATGATCGCGTCGTCGTCGGGCAGCGGCTCGGCGAACTCGAAGCGGGTGAGCACGTCATTGACCAGCGTGGCGCTGCCGCGGTCTCCGGTGATCTCGATGCGGACATCGGAGCCGGGCCAGGCGGAAGTGGCGGCCTCGATGGTGCCGAGGCCGCCGTGCGGGTAGCGGAGCGTGGCGGCGACGGTGTCCTCGGTTTCGATGTAGGTATGCGCGAGTCGGGCGGAGTAGGCGGAGACTTCCTCCGGCAGGCCGACGAGCCACTGGAGGAGGTCGACGGCGTGGATGCCCTGGTTGATCAGCGCGCCGCCGCCGTCGAGGGCGCGCGAGCCTTTCCAGGAAGACGACTGGTAGTAGTCGGCGGAGCGCCACCACTTGATGTAAGCGCTCGATAAGGTGAGGCGACCGAATCGGCCGGCGGTGATCGCGGCTTTCAGCGCGGCAGCTCCGCGGCCGAGGCGCATCTGGAAGACGCCGGCGAGCAGCGCGTGGCCGCGTTCGGCCGCGGCGAAGATGCGGTCGCAGGCGGCGATCGTGACTTCGAGCGGCTTTTCGCATAGGACGGCTTTGCCGGCTTCGAGCAAGGGGATGGCGACATCCGCGTGTGCGCCGCTCGGCGTGGTGATGCAGACGGCTTCGATTTCGGGATCGCGGATGAGATCGTCGATACTCGCGGCAGCACGACGTCCGCGCTCGGCGGCGAATTTTTCCCGCGCCTCAGCGCCTCGCGAATGGACGGCGATGAGCTTGGTCTCCGGGGTGTTGGCGATCGCGCCGGCGTGGACTTCGGCGATCATCCCGCTGCCGACGATGGCGAAGCCGACGGGTCGAGTGGCAGGAGACCCGATGGGCGGGATCATCGCGGCAGCAGCGACGCGGAGTCGGCGTCGAGATAGAGCACCGCGCTGGCGTGGCTGCGGAGAACGGTGCCGGGGCAGGCGGTGGAGAGCGGATCGAGCAGCGAGGCACGGACGGCGGCGGCTTTGCGCGGGCCGGGGACGACGCACGAGAGGTGGCGCGCGGACATCAGGGTGGGAATGGTGAGTGTCAGCGCGTGCGTGGGCACGGCGGCGAGGTCGGGGTAGCAGCCATCGTTCACCTGCTGCACGCGGCAGGTTTCGTCGAGTTCGACGACCTTGATGCGGTGCGGGTCGAGGAAGTCGGCGACGGGCGGGTCATTGAAGGCGAGGTGGCCATTCTCCCCGATGCCGAGGCAGGTGAGGTCGAGCGGGCGCTCGTCGATCAGCGCGGTGTAGCGCCGGAATTCTTCGGCGAGATCGGAAGCCTCCGCGCGGATCGGCTCAAAGCGAGGCGGTGTGGGCAGGCGGCTGAGCAGATGCTCGCGGAGATAGTGGCGGAAGCTTTCCGATCGCTCGGCGGTGAAGCCCACGTATTCGTCCATGTGAAAGGCGGTGACCTTGCTCCAGTCGAGCGGGCGGGCAATCAGCGCGGTGAGAAATTCATTCTGCGACGGCGCGCAGGCAAAGATGACGCGGGCCTCGCCGCGGGCGGCGATGGCTTCCGCGATAATCGTCGCGACGCGCTCGGCGGCAGCGGCGCCCATCGCAGCGCGGCTGGGGAAGGTACGGGTGAGCAGGTGGTCGTAGGTGGGGTCGCTCATGGGGTGAGGGAAGGAAGGGTGATACCGAAGTGGCGGGCGACCGTCGTGGAAAAAAGTGCGCGGGCATCGGCGCGGGAGATCCCGAGCCAGGCGGCGGCCAGTTCCACGCCATCATCGGGCGCGAGTGCGGAGCCGGCGAAGTTTAGCTGGCCAGGCACGCGGACAAGACCGGCGCGGCTTTCCACTTCGGCATGGCCGATGGTGTAGCGGCCATCGGGCGCGCCCGCGGCGGCCATCGCGTCGGTGGTAAAGATGGCGCGGCCGGGAGGCTTGGCGCGGAAGAAATTGCGCAGCACCGTTAGAGGAAGATGAATGCCGTCGGGGATGAAGCAGGCGGTGAGTTCGTCGCGCCAGAGTAGCCGCTGGACGACATTGTGGTGGCGGTGGAGTTCCTGCGGCACGCCGTTGCCGAGGTGGGTGCAAAGCGTCGCGCCAGCGCGGATGGCAGCGTCGATCTGCGCGTGCGAGGCGTCAGTGTGGCCGAGCGAGATAACCACCCGCTCGCAGGTCACCTCCGCGATGAACTCGTCGCTTCCCGGCCATTCCGGCGCCAGCGTGATCAGCCGAATATTCCCCCCCGCCGCATCCTGGAGCCGCCGGTAGTCGGTAAGTGAAGGCGCGCACATTTTCTCCCGCGGATGCGCGCCGCAAAAGCCCGGCTCGGCGCTGAGCCACGGGCCTTCGAGGTGGTAGCCGGGAATGGTTTCCGCGATCAGGGGATCCGCGGCGCGCAGCTTCTCGATCGAGGCGAACTTCCGGCACAGCGCATCGATTTCATCTGTGATCAGCGTGAGCAGGATGCGGTGGGTCTGATGCGCGCGCAGGGCCTCGCACGCGCGGCGCAGATCGGCGGCGGAAAGGTCCGGTTGCTGGAAATCAACTCCAGCGAATCCATTGACCTGCAGATCGAACAACGAGGTCACGGAGTGGGGTGGGGGAGCGCAACTTCGCGCTTAGAGGGTGTGCCGAAAGCCTGTCATCCCGAGCGGAATGGAGGGAGCCTGAGCGACCAGAATGAAGTCGAGGGACCTCGGCGAGCTGGAAGATCCACGAGCCTCCGCAGGCCGAGGTCCCTCGGCTTCGTTACACTCCGCTCGGGATGACAGGTTTTTCTTCAATGCCGGGTCGTCTTCTTAGCGCTCCGCGATGGGGACGACTTTTTTGCCGACTTCCGGGCCGACGTATTCGCTGAGCGGGCGGAAGAGGCGGTTGTCCGCGAGCTGCTCGAGGATGTGGGCGGTCCAGCCGCTCATGCGCGCGATGGCAAAGATCGGCGTAAACAAATCTGTGGGGATGCCGAGCGAGTAGTAGACGGTGGCGCTGTAGAAATCGACGTTTGCATTCAACCCTTTGCGCTCCTTCATGATCGTGGCGATGCGCTCGCTCATCTGGATCCATTTCGAGTCGCCGAGTTCTTCGCTGAGCTTGATCGCCATCGCCTTGAGGTGCGGCGCGCGCGGGTCGAGCACTTTGTAAACGCGATGACCGATGCCCATGATCTTCTTCTTCTGAGCGAGCGCGTCTTCGATCCAGCCATCGACTCTGTCGAGCGTGCCGATTTCTTCGAGCATGTGGATGACGCCTTCGTTTGCCCCACCGTGGAGCGGCCCTTTCAGCGCGCCGATGGCCGCGCTCACCGAGCTATACACGTCGCTGAGCGTGGAGGCGACGACGCGGCCGGTGAAGGTGCTGGCATTGAAGCCGTGCTCGGCGTGGAGGACGTAGGCGATGTCGAGGGTTTTCACGGCCTCGGCGCCGGGTTCCTTGCCGGTCATGAGCCAGAGGAAATGGGCGGCTTCGCTGAGGTCCCTGCGCATCGGCGGGAGATCGAGGCCCTGGCGGCTGCGATGGAAATAGGCGGCGATGATGCCGATCTGCGCGACGAGTTTGATCGCGATCGCGTTGTTCTCCGACATGTCGAGGTCGTGCCGCTTGGTCGGGAAGCAACCGAGCATGCTGACGCAGGTGCGCATGATGTCGATGGGTGCGGCGGTCTTCGGCGCGTTGATGATAAAGTCGATGACGCCCTGCGGCAGTTCGCGCTCGGCCCGGAGGGCGGTGGTCAGTTTTTCGAGTTCCTTCGCCGTGGGCAGGCGGCCGTGCCAGAGGAGATGGACGACTTCCTCGTAGCTGACTTTGCCGGCGAGTTCATTGATGTCGTAACCGCAGTAGATGAGCTGGCCGATGTCCCCGCGCACGTCTCCGATGCGGGTTTCTGCGGCGACGATTCCTTCAAGTCCTCGGGCGATAACGGGCATAAGTAGTGGTCAGATTGGGTCGGTGCTGAGAGTGAAAAACAACCGCGCAATCGTTCGGCCGGAGCCGCCGATTCGCGGATGCGCAGAAACATCGCCTCCCCGCGTGCTGTCCATCAAGCGTGAACGCGAGGAAAGTGTGCTGAACCGCGAGGGGGCGGAAAAATCCGCGTGAAGACCAGTCGCCGAAAGTAGTTCTCGCTCAATTAGCCGTGTCATCCTGAGCTTGAGAAGGATCCCTCAACCAGGGCAATCGCGTCAAATTGCGAGCAGCTTGACGAGGTAGCGGTGATCCCATGCGGCGATTTTCTGTTTGGTTCGGATGCCGCGCTTTTTGGTGGTGTCCTTGCGCAGGAGATTGAGGGCGATGTGGCGCAGGGTGGC